>DASYAC010000324.1:0-23856 GCA_036501585.1 Steroidobacteraceae bacterium | reverse complement strand
AGGACACCTCGGCGCGCACTCCGTGCGGAACCACCTCGCCGAGATCGAGCGCCGCCTGGCCCGCGAAGGCGAGGTCGAGGCGCTCACGAAGCGCCGGGAGGCCCGTGCCGAGGCCACGCCCCACGGCCTTGAGGCCGACCCCGGTGTCCGTAACCCGTGCCCGACAGCGACCGGACTCGAGGATCACCTCGAGGTCGATCCGGCCGCCGACCTCGCTCGGATCGATGCCGTGGCGAACGGCGTTCTCGACCAGGGTCAGGAGCGTCATCGGCGGACACTCGAGGGCGGCGGCATTCGGATCCACGGCGAGATTGAACTCGAGGCGATCGGGCATGCGCATGTGCATCACTTCGAGGTACGCACGCACGAGCTCGAGCTCCTGTGCGAGCGTCGTCGAGGTCTCGTGCAGGCGCGGCACCGCGGCGCGCAGATAGGCAATCAGGCTCTTCAGCACCAAAGTCGCCTGCGGCGCGCCCGACTCGACCAGCGTCTGCACGTTCGCGAGCGTGTTGAACAGGAAATGCGGCTCGACCTGAGCCTGCAACAGACGAAATCGCGCATCGAGCGCCCTGCGTTCGAGCTCGCTGCGCTCGAGCGCGAAGGCCGTCGCCTGATGACGCGCGAAGGCGTCGCGCTGCTTGACCAGGGCGCCGACCGCGATCCACGGCGCAATGAGAAGACCCGAGACCGTGAGCATCGAGTAACCGGCAAGGCGCAATCGGTCCGTGGCGAGATCCGGGTGTCCTCGGGTGGTCAGCCAGTACGCGGCGTATGCCGCGAGCGGTATCACCGCGCCCACGGCGATAACCTGCAGAGCCCAGCGGGCGATCCACGGCGCGAGCGTCGAGGGCCGCCGCTCCAGAAGACCGAACGCCAGCAGGGCACAGAGACCCACGAACATCGTGCGCCCAACGACGATCACGGCCGACGTGTACGAGCCGAGACTCAAGAGCACTCCCATGATCAAGGAGGCCACGAGCGCGACGCGCAGGCGCGGCCAGCCCAGGAGGGGTGCGGGCTTCTCGTCGATTCGCGCATCGCTCAGCATGCGCATCACTATAGAGCAACTCCCGGTGCCGTTCGTGCCGACAGGCGCGCAAAACCGGCCAGCCGAATGCCGTCCGTCGGTTCCGATCGTAGCCCGGTCGGGCCGGGCCGCCGTTCGTCGCATGCGCTGGCGGCGCCGGTCTCGTCTGTCGATAGTCGGGTCGAGCGCGGGGGTCCGCGCGCAGAGGGAGGAGCGTGTCATGACTCGACGCTACAAGATTCTGAGCGTCATTGCGGTTCTGTCGGTGCTGATGATGTCGTGTCTGGCGCTTGCGCTGACGCACGACTCGGCGTGCAGGGCGCCGCCGCCCCTTGCGGCGAACGCGCCGGCCATGAAAGCCATGGTGTACCGATGTTACGGCTCACCGGAGGTCGTCAAGCTCGAGACCCTCGAGAAGCCGCGGCCGGCCCCCGGCCGGATGCTCATCAAGGTCGCGGCCGCCTCGGTCAACCCGCTCGACTGGCATTATCTCAAGGGCGAGCCCTATCTCATGCGCGCCGTGGTCGGCATGGGCTCACCCAACGATATTCGTCTGGGCGTGGACTTCGCCGGGACGGTGGAAGCGGTCGGTGAGAATGTCACGCAGTTCAAGCCGGGCGATGCGGTGTTCGGCGGCGCCGACGGATCGTTCGGCGAATACGTGACGGTTCGCGCGGCCGGCTCGGTGGCGCCGAAGCCGGCCAGCCTCACGTTCGAGCAGGCCGCCGCGGTTCCGATCGCGGGGGTGACGGCACTTCAGGCGCTGCGCGATTACGGCAAGGTGCGGCCGGGACAGAGAGTGCTGATCAACGGCGCATCGGGGGGCGTCGGCACGTTCGCCGTGCAAATCGCGAAGATTCTGGGAGCGAACGTCACGGGGGTCTGCAGCGCGCGCAATGCCGCCATGGTGCGCGCGATCGGCGCCGACCGCGTCATCGATTATACGCACGAGGACTTCACCCGGCTGCCCGAGCGCTACGACTTGATCATCGACAACGTCGGTAATCACTCGCAGTCGGAGTATCGACGCGTGCTGACGCCGAGCGGCGCCGTGGTCGCGGTAGGCGGCGTCAACTGCGGCGCGTGTCTGGGCCCGCTCCTCACCTGGCTCGGCGACGCCGTCGTGTCGCCGCTCCACCGTCAGAAGCGGATCTCGATGCTCGCGGAGCTGAACCAGGACGACCTCGAGACGCTGGGAGCCTGGCTGGGCGCGCGCAAGATGACGTCGGTCATCGACCGAGCCTACGCGCTCTCGGCGGTGCCTGCGGCGCTCGGCTATCTCGAGCAGGGACACGCCCGCGGCAAGGTCGTCATCCGCGTTCAGGCGAGCGGCGCGGGTGCGAGTCCGGCACCGGAACTTGTGCTGTCGGCTGCGAGGCCAGAGTGAGCTCGCGCACGGGGAGCGAGCGCCGGGCGGTGGCACTCGCGTTCGGCTGCAATTTCGTGCTTCTCGGAAGCTACTACATCCTGCGCCCGGTGCGCGATACCGTGGCGACCATCGTCGGCGTGGCGCACCTGCAGGCGCTGTTCACGGCCACCTTCGTGGGAACGCTGATCGCCTCCGCGCTGTACGCCGCGCTCGCCTCCCGTGTTCGCTTGACGCGATTGCTGCCGGGCGTCTTCTGGTTCTGGCTGGCGAACGTGCTCGCGTTCATGTGGTTGTTTCGCGTGCTGCCGCAGAGCGGCGGGCTCGGCTCAGCCTACTACGTGTGGTTCAGCGTGGTTAATCTATTCATGATCTCGGTGTTCTGGAGCCTCATGGTCGACATTTTCTCGTCCGATCAGGCGATCCGGTGGTTCCCGCTCATTGCCGCCGGCGGGGCGCTGGGCGCCATCGCCGGCCCGCTCGCGACTCGCGCGCTGGTGAAGATGCTGGGCTTGAGCGGACTCATGCTGCTCGCGGCGCTGGGCTTTGCTTGCGTGATCGTGCTCGTGCATCTCCTCATGCGCGAGAAGCGCGCGCTGCGCCAGGGCTCGAGCGACGTCCAGCGCTCGAGCCTGGATCATTCGCTGCGCGGAAATTTCCTGGAGGGCTTCATCAAGCTGATGCGATCGAGCTACTTCCTGAGCCAGGCGGCCTTCATTCTGCTCATGACCTGGGTCAACACGGTCGCGTACTTCTGCCAGACGGACCTCATCGCCCGAAGCTATTCCGCCGTTGCCGATCGCGCCCAGGCCATCGCGGACATCGATCTCGTCGTCAATGTCTGCACGGCGGCCATCCTGCTCCTGGGCCTCGGCCGATTCACGCGGCGCTTCGGAGTGACGGCGAGCCTGTCGTTGAATCCACTGCTGATGGTGCTCGCGTTCGCGGCAACGGCCGTTTCGCCCACCTTGTTGGTGATCCAGCTCTTGCAGGTCGTGAGACGAGTCGCGCAGTATGCGATCGCACGGCCGAGCCGCGAGGTTTGCTTTACGGTGGTCGAGCAGAGCAGCCGATACAAGGCAAAGAGCGTCATCGACACCGTCGTCTATCGATTCGGCGATGCGAGCTCGGCGTGGCTGCAGTCCGGCTTGATGTCGCTCGGGTACGGGCTCGACGGCGCGATCGTTCTCGGGATATCGGCATCGCTCGTGTGGGGCGGGGTGGCCTTGCGCCTCGGACGACGCTACTCCGCACTGCGTGCGACCCGCGCTGAAAGCCAGCGGGCTTTCGCGGTTGCAGACGGTTGCCGCAACGCCGCGGGCGGCATATGAGGCGTGGCTCGATCAGAGCGGTGTCGAGAGGACTCATTCGGAGACGTCCTCGGTCGACTGACCCGCGTCTTTGACCCATTGGCCGGCGCGGGCCCTCCATGCAACGCGCAGGCAGGTTTGGGGCAATGCAATTCGCGGAGTCGGAGAGGCAGGGCTGCTTCGCATCCATTGTTCAAGCTTGGCCATGTGCGCCGTCCAGGCGGCATCGGTCGCTGGTGAACCCGGCGAGCTCAGCGTGCCAAAGCCGTCTATGTGGATCAAGGGAATCCGCGACATCTTTTCGGGTCTGGTAATCCTGCCGTTTCTCCTGAGGGGAGACCGACCGACGCACAACCGCAATACTCTTCGCTATTGCAGTTTTCATCCCGGTTTGTGACGGGCTGGTCATTCTGCGGGAACTTGGTTTTGCGCCACCCATCGCTCGCTGCAGGGGGCATCGACTTGGATTGCTGTTCGCCGCTTTTGGTATACAGTGTTCGCGACCGAGGCGAAGGACATACTTGCATGGCCGCGACGTCGCGAATACTCAAGACAACCCCCATTGAGCGGGAGATCGGCGAGAGGGCGAGGGCGGCAAAACTAAAGCTGCGATTCGATAAGGTGGTTCGGCGCCTGACCGGCGATTTGAAAGCAACGCTAGCCGGCGTTCTGCCAGAGGGGCAAAGCGTCGTCATCACGGTTACGGCCCCTATAAAGCATCCCGCGAAGACAGCCGAGACGCTCGAGAATATCGTGCGAGACGGCCTGGCTCACGGTGAGCTTCGCAAAACGATTCATGGCAACAAGGTCCGGGTCCGGCCAATAACTCACGTCGCGACGAACATGCCTAAGGTTCTCGCCTTCGTTCACAACACGGAATCGGACGCCAGACTTATCCTCGACATCGCTGAGTCGCGCTTGCTCCAGCCGGACTGGCACGAGGAGTAATGGCGCGGGCGATGGGAATCGAATATGTCGCGGGCGCACGCTTAGTCGGTACGATTCATGGTGCCCCGACAAGGACGACGATGCCACACTGTAAGTAGAATATAGTCGATTCCGGACGGGTGGTTTGAAATTCCTATCCGCCGCGGCCACCTCACCTGCGCAGCATCGGCTCAACTTTCATCAGAACCAGGTGATCGGGTGGAGGATTCGGACCGGCGATCACGTGACACTGGCGCAGCAAGCGGCGATAGAACAGTCTCAGCAGCTTGGTATCCATTTCGGGGCCGACCTGCCTGACGAAGGCCGCGAGAGCTTTATCGGCGTCCACGACATTGCCTGGACGATATCCAAGGATCGGGACCAGCTCGTCGAGCTCCTCGTTCTGGATCCAGACGCCGTAATGAAGTTGATTTCGCAGAAAACGCGGGATCGACGCGATGGTGGAGCGCTGCCAATCGGCAAACGATTCGGAAAGCTCCAGGCGCTCGATCTCGGAGATTATCTTGTCGAGCGCGAGGTCTTCCAGCGGCGTCCGGCGCGGCTCGGGTAACTCGAGGCGATCGTCGAGATCGACGTTCAGAATCTCCGCCATGGCCTCGGCCGCACGGCGGCCGATGAAGGCAACCTGAATAGCACCCTCGACCCAGTCGCCTCCAGGCGAGGGCTCGTACAGCGCAAAGAGGGGCGTGAACAGCGCGTAAACGAGGAACACCACGGTTTGATAGGCGATGGCGTTCAGATCGAGCGGCTGGCCGAGCGCCTTGGCGTAGTGATCGAACAGAGCCCTCACATCGCCCATGTTCTCGACCGGATGGCGCCCGCGGAAGCATGCGAGGTCCGCGAAATGATCGGCCAGATGGCCGACCTCCATGTCGATGACGGCCGTCAGATGCGGGCCCTCGGAGAGAAATTGACCGCAATCCCCGGTGCAGAACGAAACCATTGCACGGTGCATCGGCACGTTACGGCGAAGCCAGAGGGTGCAAAACTCGATGAATGGGTCGTCGAGCTTCTTGTCCTCGTACATCCGGCGGAAACGCTCGTACAGATTCAGCTGCTTTGCCGCGTCGCCGATGGGCATCTCGCAGCCCACCTCGACGAACTTCGCCGGGTCGATGCTATGCATCTTGGCGAGGGTTTCCATGTAGCGCAGGCTGGCCTGCCACCGATCGGGGGAAATCTCGGATTTATTCTCCAAAGCTTCGACCACCAGACCGGGATCGCGCCCCCCCTTCAGCCAGGACATGACGATCGCCTTGGGGTATTGGCACATACCGTGGACCGGCGGCACGGGAATACCATTGGCCTCGAGGACCTGCATGACCTTATATTCATTTTCAAGCGGGAACGGGATGTCATCCCATGCCCGGGTTCCCTTGAACAACAGCGGCACCGGAACGCCGTCCTTCTCGGCGTCCACGCGCCATACCGGCCGCCAGCGCCGCTGGCGACGGATTCCCGTCACGCGGGCGCCCATATTCTTCGACACCCAATCGATGATGCCCTGATGCTGTTTTGCGGACAGTTCGGCCTTATCAAGAGTCATGTCGCGCCCCTCTCGCCAATCGCCTTTCCGAGCCAGCACCAAGATTAATATGCACCGGGCCTCAAGAACGCCTGTCGAAAGAGAGGTGCGCCTGCGAACCCGCGGGCTCCCAATAGCCAAGCTCCAAGCCAGGCCGGGACGGATCTTCTGGATGAATGCGCGCGAAAAAGACGCCCCTCAATTGACCGATGAGCAAAAGCTGCGCGTTTGCATCGAGAACCTCACGGGCGGGCACGTGAATTTCGATGAAACGTCAGGTTCGCTCGCGGCCGGCGTGGCGATCATTGACCTCCGCAGATTTGTTTACGGGCGTGCAAGCCACCATTTGGCCATACAATTTCAGCGCCCGGGCCCCGTAATACGGGCTTTCCTTGACATCAGGAAGCTTGAGTCCAACCTCGAAGACGGAATCCATGCCGATAGAGGCGCCGCCCACAGTGAAATACCCTCTGTATAGCCGTTCCGCCGGTATCGGACCCTTGATGCGGGCGATGCTGTGCCCGCACCGGCCGTAGGCTACGCCAAGATGTTGGTGCCGCAAAGATGCGCGCGGAAAGCACCGGAAGTAAGCGCCATACGTCTGTCTACCGCTCGATTGGCTCGTCGAGGCTCACGCCGCAATAGGGGCAGTACTTGACCTGCGGACCGAACAGCCGGAACGCCGCCGGCATGGCAATCGTTTGGCCGAGTCGGGCGCTACACTTGGGGCAGCGGATGAACAGGAACGAGGCGATCGCGCCCATGAAGCCGAATACGCCGATGACCGGAAGATAGCCGAGTTTAGGGCCCCCAAAGCCCATGGGGCCCGAAATGGCGATCACGAGCCAGGAAGCAACGCCGATACCAAATCCCCATCGCACTCGGCGCTTGATGTAGTCGCGGATTGTCATGATCTGAGATTCTACCCAGCCGTGCCGATTGCGCCGTGACCGGCCGCTCAGCATGCGACCGCTCGATGGGTCAAGATTATACTTTTGGACGCGTCGCCGTTATGTAGCTCCGGACGGAGCCGCGATAGAGCGAGAGCTCGATCTCGTAGGCAGCGAGTGGCAATTTCCTGCAGAGGAAACGGTTCGTATCGATCGACAAAAGGGAGAATGAAATGCGATTCATTGCTTTACTGATTCTGGCGTCGCTCTCGGGATGCAGCGTCTACTCGCCGGACGCCGGACACGAAGTGGTGCTGATCGAGAAGCCGATGCTGTTCGGGCACGGCGGCGTGGACCCGCAGCCGGTCACCACCGGTCGCACCTTCACCGCCGTCACCACGGACGGCGTCGACGTCAATATGCAGCCGCAACGATACGAGCAGGAATTGGACGACACCATGAGCGCAGACGGCGTACCGCTCGGTTTCCACGCCATCATCAATTTGCAAGTGACCGATGCCGTCACGATAGTCAAGGACTTCGGTCCAAATTGGTACAAGAACAACGTGGAGCAGGAATTCGCTCAGCAAGTTCGCCAAGCGGTGCGTAAGCGCGGAATGAATGAGATGGCCATCAATACCACAGCCATCGATGCCGTGGATTCCGAGGTCGAATCCGGGATGGCTGCGTACTTGAATGCCAAGGGACTCCCGGTGAAACTGATCACGATGACAGTGGGGCGCGCCAATCCGCCCGATGCGATCAAGAATCAGCGCATCGAAACGGCGGCGCAGGAGCAGCGCGTACAGACGGAGAAGCAGATCGCGCAGGCAGAAGAACAGCGCAAGAACGCCGAGACGGCTCGCGCCGCTGCGGATAACGCCTATCGGCAGGCCATCGGTCTGACGCCGGAGCAGTACGTGCAACTCAAGCGGATCGAAATGGAGGTCAAGGTATGCAGCGAAGGCAAATGCACCTTCATCGAAAATGCAGGCGCGATGCCGGCACTGAGCTTGGCTACGCATTGAAAGAGGGACCGGAAAGTGGAGTTAGTCTGTAAATTGGATGGAATCGGATGGAGAATTGGAGGTGTGTCATGCGGCAGAGCTGTGCAGCCTCGCGGTTTTCCTCTTTGCCGTGCTGCTTTGGAGGCGCGATCAGCCCGCGTACAGGATGAACTTATGAGAATTGCGGCCGTCTCCGACATCCACGGAAACCTCTTCGCCCTCGACGCCGTGCTCGCCGACATCGAACGCCGGGGAGTGGACCTCGTCGTGAACCTGGGCGACATCGTCTCGGGTCCGCTGTTGCCGAACGAGACCGCTCAACGGCTGATGGCGCTCGGCTTGCCGACCATCCGCGGCAATCACGAGCGGCAGGTGTTGACCCTGGACCCCGCCCGCATGGGGCCTTCCGATCGCTATGCGTTCGATACGCTCGGGAGTGCGGAGCGCGGCTGGCTGGCCGCTCTACCGTCCGTGCTGCCGCTCGAGGGCGATGTCTTTCTTTGCCATGCCACGCCCGATAGCGATGTCGATTGCTATCTCGAGGATCTGGCGGAGCACGAATTGCGCCCGGCGCCGCTGCGGCGGATCGAAGAGCGGACCCAGGGCTGCGATGCATCGCTGATTTTCTGCGGCCACTCGCACATCCCGAAGCTCGTGCATCTGTCGACGGGTCAGGTGATCGTCAATCCGGGAAGCGTGGGAATCCAAGCCTATGAGGGCCACGATCCGGGTCCCCATCGGGTGGAGATGGGAGCGCCGCACGCGCGCTATGCGGTGGCAGAGCGCCGCGGGCGCCGCTGGTCGGTCGATTTCTTCGCCGTCGCCTATGACTGGGATGCGGCCGCGCTGCTGGCCGAGGAGCGCGGCCGAGGGGACTGGGTGCGGGCGCTCAGAACGGGGCTCGTCACTCATTGACGGGCTTTGCCACCGGTAAACGATGTGCGCCGCAACTTCAGGGGTAATCCGGGATCACGGCCGGCGAAGGTGACGGCGGCGGATTGACCGCCGCATTGCGCGCCCGGGCGTTGAAATAAATCAGCGACAGGGCCACGAGGACCGCTCCCACGAGGGACATGGCGTAGAGCGCGCCTCTGAAGACGCCCAGCCACTCGACTTGCCTCAGGCCGAGGTTGCGCCACAGGAGGAGCGCGCAGCTGCCGGCATACCCGGCCGAATCGGCAACGTAGATCAGAAATCCGGCATTCGCGACGCGGCCGCTCACCGCCACGAGCCGGTCGAACAGCATGGCGTTGAACGGGGTATAGACCACGTAGAGTCCCGCGCCGCTCGCGATCATCCAGGGCAAAGGGCCCAGCCAGCCGGCGTCGAAGGCGAGCGTCGCGGCGCCGAGCAGGAACAGCCCGCCAAGGATCATGACGTGAATGACCGCGAGCGCACGCCGATTGTCCTGGACCTTGACGATGATGCCCATCGCGACCAGCGCGACCGCCGCGACCGGAAGCTCGGCGGAGGTAAAGACGCCCGCCGGGTCCGAATAGCCGAGTGCGCCCCAGAGCTCCGCGGCGAAATTGTCGCGAAAGTCGCGAAGCGCCGTCGCAAGAACATAGGTGGCCACCAGGAGCGCCACCCCCACGCCGTATTGCGCGAGGAAAGCCCTGACTTCGCGTCCGGTCATGGGCGCGCGCCGCACGCGGGCGCGTTCATCGTCCGCGCTCGGCGGCGGAAGCGACGACAGTCCCCACACGCCGAGAAACAGCAGAGGCGCGAACGCGAGGCCGGTCGCCGCCGGCATCCAGAACATCGGCACCCGAAGGTGGCTCATCAAGAGCAATCCCACGGATTTCACAGCCCCGGAAGAGACGATGAAGCTCGCGCACAGCACCGCGCCCAGGATCTCGGAGGTGCGCCGGCCCTCCATGTACGAGAATACCAGCCCCCAGATCATGCCGAGGCACAGGCCGTTCAAGAACATCGCCGCCACTTTCACGCCGGCCGGGGCGACCGCGAACAGGACCAGCACGACCCACGACAGGCCGATCAGCGCCAGGATCGCCCGGGCCCGTCCCGCGGGGCGCATTTCGGCGATGACCTTGATGCCGATGAACTTGGACGTGGCGTAGCCCATCACTTGGGCGATGACGATCGTTATCTTGAAATCCAGCACGAAGTGCCAGCCCTCGATGTGAGCGAAGCTCGCGGCGGCGAACGGCTTGCGGAACGCGTACATGGAGAAGTACGTCGCGAATCCCGCCAGGGAGGCGAATACGGTGAAGGCGGCGGGCGAAGCGCGCCCGAGCCAGGAAGCGAGCGGTCGTGGCATGTCGACTCCGGTTCGGTGCAACCCAGAGGGCATCAAGCCGTGCGCAGATGACAAGGCGATGACAGAACGCGGAAGCTTACCTTGGGGGCTGCCGCGTAGTGCACCCACTTGCGATCCGCTCGGGTGCGGGGGGCGGCGCTGCGGGGGGCGGCACTGCGGCGGATGCGGGCGCAACGCGCCGGACGTTCATCTCACGCAGGGTGTCAGCGATGGCGGCCACCGCTTGCCGCAGCGCGTCGGCGCCGATCGCCCCGATGCAGCCGACTCGGAAGGTTTCCACGGCGGTCAATTTTCCGGGGTAGAGAATGAAACCGCGGTCGCGAACCCGGCCGTAGAACTCCTTGAAATCGTAATTCGGATCGGGCGGCGCATGGAAGGTGACGATGATCGGCGCCTGCAGTGCGGGGGGCAGGAAAGGCTCGAATCCGAGGGCGCGCATACCCGACACCAGTGCGGCGCAATTCTCCCGGTACCGCGCGAGCCGGGCGCCGAGCCCTCCTTGGGCGTGGTACTGATCGATGGCGGCGCGCAGCGCCGCCATCACATGCGTCGGCGGCGTGAATCGCCATTGTCCGGTCTTCTGCATGTACTGCCACTGATCCAAGAGGTCCATGGCGAGCGAGGATGAGTTTCCGGCGGATGCTTCCAGCGCGCTGCGCCTGGCGATCACGAAGCCCATGCCGGGTACGCCCTCCAGGCATTTTCCCGAGGCGGCGACCAGCGCATCGAAGCGCACCGCGCGTGAGTCGATGGGGATTGCGCCGTAGGAGCTCATGGCATCGATGATCAAGCGGCGCCCCCGGCCGGCCACGACCGCAGCAATCTCGGGAAGCGGATTCAAGATTCCGGTGCCGGTTTCGCAATGCACTTGCGCGACGTGCGTAATGGAGGCGTCGGCGGCCAACGCCGCATCGATCCTCGCCGGATCGGCGGGCTCCTGTTCGCCGTGCGGCAGCACCACGGCGCCGCGGCCGAGATAACCGAGAATACGCACGATGCGCTTGCAATAGGCGCCGTTATCAGGCACCAGCACCTTGCCGTCCCGGGGGACGAGCGTGCCCAGCGCCGCCTCGACGGAAAACGTGCCGCTGCCTTGCAGAGGCACGCACACGTGATCGCTTTGCGCCTCGGCGATGGCGAGAAGGTCCCGGCATACCGACGCCGTCAGCGCGTTGAAGGCGCCGTCCCACGAACCGAAGTCAGAGAGCATGGCGGCTTTGGTTTCCGAAGAGGTCGTCAACGGACCGGGGGTCAGCAAAATCCGATCCTTCATGGGCGGCGCTCCTTCATTGCGTAGGGGGTCCCGCCGGGAGGCGGTTCACGCGTGCTCTGCGACGGCCGAGCGCAGGGTCCTTGAGGCGGCTGCGCTCGAGCGCGCCCGCGCGCTCGAGGACCGGATAAGCGGTCGAGCAGAGGTGCGAATGGATGCGCTTCAGATCGCGCAGGATGTCGAGGTCGAGCGAATACGACTCCATGGTATCGGGCGTCCCATGGCGCAGACGCGAGAGGTATGTTTCAGCGGCCGCGAATTCCTTCTCACGCAGCAGCGTTTTCGCGCCGACCAGCTGGCGTGCGACGTTCACATCGCCCGACATGAAAATCCCGACCGACAGCCTCAGACTGTCGAACACCTGTTGATGGAATTCCACCAGCTCCGCTTCGCTTTCCTTGGTGAAGGCGATGCCGCGCCGGATCTTCTTGGCGGCGACGTCCATCAGATTCTTGTCGATGATGTCGCCGACTTGCTCGAGATTGATAGAGAACGAAACGATCTCCATGGCGCGATAGCCGTCGCGGTCATCCAGGCTGTCGCGCGTCATGCGGGTTACGTACAGCTTCACCGCCTCGTTGAGGCTGTCGACCGCGTCGTCCATGCGGCTGATTTCGGCAACGAGCTTGCGGTCGCTGGTCAGGAGCGCGGTCATCGCCTGACGCAGCATGACTTCGATGATGTCGCCTATGCGCAGTACCTCGCGCGCCGCAGAGACCAGTGCGACCGCAGGATTGCCCGCGGCGCTCGGGTCGAGGTACACCGGCGTGCCGGGATCGGCTGCCCTGGGCTGATCCGGGAGCCACCGCGTAAGCCGGGCGGCGACGAAGTCGAGCGGGCCGATGAACAAAAGCGCGAGCAGGACGTTGAACGCGGTGTGGAAGTCCGCGGCCAGGCGCGCCGGGTTCGGCTCGAAGCGCTCCAGGAGAGCGGCAATCGGATGCAAGAAAGGCAATACCACCGCGCAACCGACGATGCGGGTCAAGAGATTGCCGATCGGAAGACGACGGCTGGCCGGATTCCCCGGCTGGCTGGTCTCGATCAATGGGTTCAAGGCGCTGCCGACATTCGCGCCGAGCACCAGGGCGAGCGCGGCGGTCGGCGAGACGAGGTGCGCAGCGCCGAGCGACATCACGACCAGCACCACGGCTACGCTGGAATGAGCGGCCCAGGTCACGGCAGCCGCGATCGCGAGACACAGTATCGGCTGGTTGGCGATCGCTCCCAACAGGGCCTGGGAGATCACCGCGCTTTCGGTCGTCACCAAGGCGCCGAGGAATATGTGGAGCGCGAGGAGCATCAGACCGATCCCGATCAATACGCGGCCCAGATCCCGCGTCCGCGTCCTCCCGCCGCGCTTGAATGCGATCACGCCCCCCATGAGGAGGATCGGCGTGACGACCGCGATATTGAACGACAACACCTGAACGACCAGCGTCGTGCCGACATTGGCGCCCAGCATCACGGCGAGCGCGGGAACGAGGTCGAGCGTTCCGCCGGTAACGAACGAGCACACCATCAGCCCGGTCGCGGTGCTGCTCTGTAGAACCGCCGTGACGAAAGCGCCAGCAAAAAAGGCGCGGAACCGGTTATGTAGCGCGACGCCCAACAGACGCCGAAGCTCCGCGCCGAATGCGCGTACCACGCCGCTGTGGACCATGTGCAGGCCCCACAGAAGGAGCGCGACCCCGCCGATCAGATCGAGAATGACCGTGCTGCCCATGACGGCCGGTCTAGATCGCCCACGGCAGGGAGTAGGTCTTGGTGTTGCAGAAGCTCTTCATGGCCTCGAGAACTCCTTCCTTGAAGCCGAGTCCCGAGTCCTTGATGCCGCCGAACGGTGTGACTTCCAGGCGGTATCCGGGGACCTCGCGCACGTTGACGCTTCCCACGTGCAACTCCTGGATGAAGCGGGTGATCAGGTCGATGCGGTTGGTGCAAATCGAGGAAGAGAGTCCGTACGACGTGCCGTTTGCGAGGCGAATCGCTTCTTCGACGGTCTTGAAGCGGATGACGGGTGAGACCGGACCAAAGGTCTCGTACCGCACGACGTTCATCTCCGGGGTCACCCGATCGAGCACCGTCGGCGAATACAGGGCGCCGCGCCGGATGTTGCCGGCCAGGAGTCTTGCGCCTCCCGCCACGGCTTCGTTCACGACGGCCTCGAAGCGGCGGGCGGAGGGCTCGTCGATGACGGTGCCCATGTCCATGGACGCATCGAACGGGTCTCCGTATTTCACCCGCTCGGTCTTCTCGACCAGCAGCTCGACGAAGTGATCGGCGACGGTTTCCTGAACCAGCATGCGCTTGATGGCGGTGCAGCGTTGGCCGGAGTTGGCGTAGGACCCGCTCGCCGCGAGGGCGGCGGCTTCCTCCAGATCCGCGTCCTCGAGCACGATGATGGGATCGTTGCCGCCGAGCTCCAGGACCTGCCGCTTGTACACGGCCTTGCCGGCGATGTACTTGCCGATCGACACGCCGCCGGTGAAGGTGACGAGGTCCACGTTCGGGCTGGTGAGCAATTCATCCGCGATCTCGGCCGGGTCCCCCGTCAGTACCGAGAGCATTTGCGGAGGCAGGCCCGCCTCATACAAGAGGTCCGCGAGAGCATAGGCGGTCAATGGAGTCTTTTCGCTGGGTTTGAGCACCATGCGGTTGTTGGTGGCGATGGCGGGGGCCACTTTGTGGATCACCTGGTTCAACGGATGGTTGAACGGCGTGATTGCGACGATCGCGCCCAGGAGCGGCTCCCGCAGAGTGTAGACCTTGCGGCTCTTGCCGTGCGCGGTGAGGTCGCACGAAAATACCTCGCCCGAATCGACCAGCGCCTGATTTGCCGCGAACAGCAGGACATCCGAGGCTCGGCCGACCTCGTAGCGCGAGTCCTTCAGACACAGGCCCGATTCGAGCGTGATCAGCCGGGCAAGCTCCTCGCGTCTCGCGGCGATGAGGGCGCCCGCCCTCATGAGAATGCCGTAGCGCTCGTGGCGGGTGAGCCTGGAGCGATGGTCGCGCGCGATCTCGAGCGCGCGTTTCACGTCCGCGAGCGTGGCTTTGGGTACGGTCCCGATTCTTTCTCCCGAGAAAGGATGCCGAACGTCGATGACCCGGTCCCGGGACACTTTCTCGCCGGCGATGCGCAGCGACTCTCGGATCGGATCGCGCTTGGCGGAGGAGGCCGGGTCGGTGGAGGAATTCGGGTCGGCGGACATCGGCGATCCTTACGGGCGCTGCAAGGCCAGGTTCAGTCCCAGGTCGAATGCGTCGAAATTCCGCCAACGGCGGGTTTTGGGCTGATCTCCCACCTGACGATTGATGAGCAGCGGCACCTTCTGTTCCGAGATGCCGCCGTGCGAGCGCAGCGGCACGTCGAGCCCCGACAGATCGTGCCGGTCGCGCGCCGTGCCGATCACGGTATCGAGCTGCGACACGATCACCAAGTCGCCGATGCGATCAGGCGGGAGCTCGAAGCGCGCGGCGGCCTCGGTGCGCGTCAACACCGCCTCGATGCCCGGAATGGAGGCGATGAAGTCCGCCACCGCGGGCCGGTCGGCGTCGGCGAGATAAACGAGCGCGAAAGATCCCAGTGCGCCGTGATGCACGACGTACGGATCGGTGATCGGCAGGATGACCCGCGCCCTGTCTTTCCCGATCCGGGCATCGAGGGCGTCTTGAAGATAGATCACATTGGGGCGACCGGCGGCGTCGTGCTTGGCGTTCATGCCGTGGTCGGCCGTGACCACCACCGTGGCGCCGAGCCGGTCGAGCCGTGCGAGATGCGAATCCATCATGGCGTAGAAGTCGTTCGCGGCCGGCGTTCCCGGTGCAGCCTTGTGCTGAATGTAATCGGTCGTGGAGAGGTACATGAGGTCGGGCCGCTCGCGCTCCATGAGCTTCACGCCGGCCACGAACACGAACTCCGAGAGAGCTGCGCTGTAGACGGACGGCACGGGCATACCGACGCGCTCGACCACCTTCTCGATGCCGTTCTCGGCGAGGGTCGCCTGGTCGGACTTTTCGGAGGAGAAGCAGATCCCCGTCATCCGGTGTCCGAGGAGCTTGCGCAGCTTGTCCTTCGCCGTTATCACGGCGACTTTTGCACCGGCGTCGGCAAAGGCCGCGAGGATGGTGCCGGCGCGCAGATGACGCGGGTCGTTCATCATCACTTCCTCGCCGCGCTCGGAGTCGAAGAAGTAATTGCCGCAGATGCCGTGCACCGAGGGAGGCGCCCCGGTGACGATCGAGAGATTGTTGGGGTTGGTGAAGCTCGGCATGACGCAGTCGGCCAGGTAGGACGCACCGTCGCCGGCGAGCAACCGGCCGAGAAAGGGCGCCGCGCCGGCGGCGACGGCGGCGGTGATGTACTCGAGCTGGCAGCCGTCGACGCAGACGACGACCAGCGGGCGATCCATCCAGCGGTAGGTTCGGCCGTTGACGGAGAGGGGGAGGTTCACGTTCGGTACTCCGGGGGCGGTGTTCATGTCGGTGGATCGAGGGCGGCTGCCTTGTGCATACGGGCGCGGCTATCCGCCGCATGTTGACGCAGGAGCTGTCCGGCCCGGGCGCCGTCGCGTGCGACGATGGCGGCGACCACCGCCTTGTGTTCGGTGTTGGAGACGGCAAAACCGCCGCCGTCTTGGAGCCCGCGCAGGCGGAACAACAACAAGCCCTTGGTGAGCAGCCGGTAACTTTCCGTCAAGCGGGCATTGCCCGCGAAGTCCACCAACAGGTCGTGAAACTTCAAATTCAGTGCGTGATACTCGTTGAGCTCCCGGCTCCCGTCCATGTCCTCGACCACCCTCTCAAGCTCGCGCAGCTCCTCGGGCGTCGCCCGCTCGGCGACCCGTTGGCCGATCAGTTCATCGAGCGCCTCACGAATGTCGTAGATCTCGTCCGCTTCGTCGACCGATATCTCCCGGACAAATACCCCGCGGTTCTTTTCCGAGCGCACCAGGCGTGCCTCCTCCAAGGCGCGCAACGCCTCGCGAATCGGGCCGCGGCTGGTGCCGAAACGCACCGCCAGCTCGCTCTCGTTGACGTGTTGGCCGGCGGCCAATTCGCCGCGCAGGATCAATTGTTCGATCTCGACCTGTATGAGGGAGGGCAGCGAATTCGACCGTACCAATAGCAACACGGAGGGAGAGGAAACGCTCGCCATTACATTCTCGATGACTAAGGGAAACGCAATATTACCCTGATCGTAGATTGTTGACAATCTACATTACACGAGTAGTTCATTCCGTGCCGCCGTCGCTTAATTCCTTGCCGAGCGCGAGGCGCAGCGGTCCAATGAAACGCTCGTAACGACGCCACCTCTGCACGGAGTTCCTATTCATGGGCTGGCGCACCTGCCAATTGCTCGCGGTCAGCACCGGCCGATCGGTGCGGTGGAACTCGAGGCAACGCGGATCCCACGGGAGCCCGATGTGCGCAAGCATGCGGCGGCTCCCGCTTTCCGGATCATCGACGAGGCCCTCGTACCGAACATCGATCAGCGTCCCCGGCGGCAGCACGGCGCGCCAGTGCATCATCAGGCGCAGGTACTCATGGTAGTAATGCGCGAGGTCGCCGAAGTCAGTTGCGTAAGGATGCGCGGCGGAGAATCCTTGGAAGTAGATCGACAGGCACGTGTCGAGCGCATTCCGCTCGAGATGAATGAACCGGGCGCCCGGCAGTGCTGCGTGAATGAGGCCGATGTTCCTGAAATTGACCGGCAGTTTGTCGACGACGCGCGAAGCCTCGGGTGCCTGCGCCGCGAGCCCCTCCAGATAGGCGCGGCCGAGCTCGACGATGGTCGCGGCCCGCTGCTCGGGGCTTGCAGCGCGCTCGGTGTCCGCCGCAAAGATCCAGTACAGAAGCTCGCCCGCTCCGTGCACCCTCGGGTGCGAGGCGAGGATTTGTTCGGTCAAGCTCGTCCCCGACCGCGGCATTCCGACGACGAATACCGGGAGCTCGGACGCGTCCCCGCCAGGCCGCAAGGCAGCGAGCGCATTTCCATCGAAAACCGCGAGAGTCCGCGACACCCGCTGCGTCATCTCGGCACGGTCGTAGCGCAGTCGGCTGCGACGGGCGAGCTCGTTGCCCCTCCGGTGATGCTCGAAAGCCGCCTCCCGGTCATCGACGTCATCGTAGTACTTGCCGAGAGCGTGGTGCAGATTGGTGGCGTGTGCGACCGGCAGCCCGCGCGCCAGCGCACGCTCTGCGGCGTCGCGCCATGACGCGTCCGCCGCGCTCATCTTGCGCACGGCCGTGAGGCTGGTCAGTGCCTCGGGCAGTTCGGGATCGATGGCCAAGGCTTTGCGCAGCAAGTCCTCCGCCTCGTCGAACCGGCCATGATCGATGGCGAGGCTGCCGAGCAGCGCGAGCGTGTCGGCAGCGCCGGGTCGAAGGACGAGCGCCCGCCGCGCGCTTGCTTGCGCATCCGCCAGCCGCCCGAGCGCTCTCTCCACCATGGCGTGCGCGGTGTGCAGCGCGGCATGATCGGGTGCGATCTCGAGCCCGGCGCGGTAGGCCGCATCGGCCTCATACAACGCGTTCAATGCAAGCAGCGAGTTGCCAAGGTGCAGGTGCGCTTCCGGAAGCCGCGGCTCGAGGTCGATGGCGCACCGGCAGCGCTCGATCGCAGCGCGAAAATCGCCGAGGCAATGAAGCACGTGGCCTAGATTGGCCTGCAGCCGCGCGTCACGCGGCGTTCG
Organism: Steroidobacteraceae bacterium; assembly: GCA_036501585.1. Taxonomy (GTDB): domain Bacteria; phylum Pseudomonadota; class Gammaproteobacteria; order Steroidobacterales; family Steroidobacteraceae; genus Bog-1198. The sequence goes on along the minus strand of DASYAC010000324.1, from coordinate 5,537 downwards.
TTCGAGCAACTCACGATAGCAGCTCGCCGACGCCTCGTAGCGCCCGAGACCTGCGAGCAAGGCCGCATATTCGTCGAGGCTTTCGGCGCGCCGCTCGCACGCCAACAGCCGCTCATAATGAGGGATCGCCTCCGCGCCGCGCCGCGCCGCGCAGAGCGCGCCCGCCAGCTGCGTGACGGCTCGGGCAAAGTCAGGGCGCAGCTCGGTCGCCCTCTGCAGGCTGACGATCGCCGCCTCCCGGTCGCCTGCCTCGAGGAGCGCGCTGCCGAGATTGCGGTGAGCCTCGGCGATTCCCGGCTCGAGCGCAATCACGCGCCGGTACCCCGCGATCGCCGCACCAAGCATACCGCGGGCGCGGTCGGCGTTGGCGAGATTGCCGAGAGCCGCCGCAAAGCGCGGCCGCAGCGCGAGCGCCCGCCGACAGCTCGCAATCGCGGCGTCCGTCCGTCCGAGCCGGAGCAGCACTTCGCCCAGATCGTTGTGCGCGTCGGCGAACTCGGGATCGAGCGCGGTCGCGCGACCGAAGCTCTCGGCTGCCTGCTCGAGCAGGCCCCGAGCCTCGAGCGTCCGGCCGAGCTGATAATGCGCCCGAGCACCGCCCGGGGCTCTGCCGCAGCAATGCTTGTACTTGCGGCCGCTGCCGCAGGAACAGGGTTCGTTGCGTCCGGGGGGCATCTTGGGACAGGCCTGAGGCGGGTGGCCTAGCGGAGATAGCGCGCGACTGCGTCGCCGAGCGCTTCGCGCAGCGGGCCGAGCCAGGTCTCGAAGTTGCGCCACTGGTCGAGTCCCTCGCGGAAGATGGGCTGGCGCACCTGCTCCGAGCTCGCGGTACGGATGCTGCGCTCGGTACGGTGGAAATCGACGCACGCCGGCTCGTAGGGCAGTTCGCACCAGTCGAGAATGAGTCGGACCCAGCGCTCGAGATCCTCGACCACGTCCTCGTGATGGACACGCAGAACTCCGCCCGGCAGCGCGGCATCCCAATGCTCCATCAGATCGAGATAAGTTCGGTAATAGCGGGCGATATCTTCGATGCTGTAGGTGAACTCCTGCCCACGTGCGAAGAGTTGCTTCAAGTTCCCGAAGCAGCAGGCCATCGGCTCACGACGCGCGTCGATGATCTTGGCATTGGGGAACATCAGGTGGATGAAGCCGATGTGCCGGAAATTGTTGGGCATCTTGTCGACGAATCGCGCCCTGCCGGTTCGATAGACGCGGGTGTCGTGCAGATATCTTTCCGCGAAGCGTACGAATTCCCCGGCCGGAAGTTGCGCGAGCACGGCCGGATATCGCGGCGACTCGAAATCTCGCTCGCGGCCCTGCAATTCCAGCACGTAGCGCGGGATCTCGGCGAGCTCCTGCGTACCCTCCACCGCGGAGTGCGAGGCGAGAATCTGCTCGATCAGCGTCGAACCCGAACGCGGCAGACCGAGAACGAAGATCGGCGCCGTGCTCGCGCAGCCAGAGTCCGTTCGCTGATCGAAGAATTGCCTGGTGCAGACCATCTTCTGGTTCGCCGTGTTGAGCTCGATCACCTCCGGACGGTAGCGGCTCTCGGCACGCTTCAACGCATTGCCGCGCTGGTAGCAGCCCCACGATTCAGCGTATTCACCGCGGTCCTCATAAGCCTTGCCGAGCGCGAAACAGAGGTGATGGCGGTCGACCAGGCTGATCGCCGGCCCAGCCTCTGCGGCGCGCATGGACTCGAGTTCGGCGTCCGTGAAGCGGTAGGTCTTGAGGTTGGCGAGGCTCCAGTACGCATCCCCAAAATCCGCCCGGTCCCGCGTCGCCGCCCGGTACTCGCCGATCGCATCGCTCTGGCGCCCCAGCGTCTTCAGTGAATGCGCGATCGACACGTGCAATTCCGCGGCATGGGGGGATCCAGGCGGCGCATCGCGCAGCAGATCCTCATAAAGCGTGATCGCCCGGGCGTGGTCGCCAAGGCCGACGAGGGCGGTTGCGCGCAAGGTCCGGTACTGGTGATTGGCCGGATCTACGCCCAGCAACTTGTCGAGCTCGATCAGGGCGTGGCTGTACTTGTGCCGGCCGAGCAGCACCGAGGCGTAATCGCAGCGGGCGGCGGAGTAGTCGGGGAAGCGCTCCAGCACCGCCTCGAGCAGCAGCTCCGCATCGTCGAACACCTCGAGGGCCGCACCGATCCGCGCGAGCAGGCGCATCGCCTCGATGTGATCGCGGTGGTCCTTTAGGAACGCTCGGATCATTTTCTCGGCCGCCCCGAGGTCGCCGTCGCTGAACAGCCCGGTCGCCGTGACCACTGCCCGCGGCAATGTCTCGAGTTTTGCGACATGAGCGGCGGCACGGCCCGCGTTGTCGGCGTCGCCGCACATCCGGTAGAGGCCTTCCAGCATGCCCCAGCTGGCCGGCAGGGCCGGGTTGATGGCGACGGCCTGCAGGAATGCCTGGATCGCCTGCGGCGCATCCTTCATCGCCACGTGGCAATGGCCGCGCTCCTGATACAGGCGGCTGTAGCCGGGATGGAACCGTTCGAGTTGCTCGAGCGTCGCGAGTGCGTCCGCGCTTCGGGTGAGCTGGCGTTGGCCCAGCGCGAGCAGGTAGAGGACATCGCGATTCTCGGGAAACCGCCCGCAGAGCGCGGTGGCGGCCGCCACGCCCTCGGCGAAGCGCCGCTCCTTGACGAGGGTGCGGATGCGCGCGACCTCGGACTCCACGGTCGAGGTCCCACCGGTGATGGCTGTGGCAGTCATGGGCATCCGATTAGAGGGTGGACATTTCTGTCCACCCCATCAGTCTACCGCAACCGGACGGACTGGTTGCCGGCCGCAGCGCCCGCGGGGAGACCGCCTTAAAACCTGTATCCGACCTTGACGCCGAGCACCCGCGGCCGCAGCGGCACCTCCGCCTTGATGAACTGCCCGGATGTCGTGAATAGGCTGGCGTCGGAGTTGCTGAGATTGGTGCCGAAGGCCTGGACACTCCACTGGTCCTTTGCCACGTTGAAAGCCGCGTCATAGGTGGTGTAGGCCGGCTGGTCGTATCGCAGCCATGACGTGGTCGGCACCGTGACTCCCGCGCCGGATTGGAAACTGCTCGGCTCGTTCTGCATGTCGCCCACGTGCTGCGCGCCGACCATGAAGAACATTTTGTATTCGTTCACCTGCCAGTCGTAGCGCGCGCGCACGTTGTACTCGGTGGTCGGCGAGAAGGCCGGCGTTGCACCGATGGCGCCCAGAGGGTTTTGCAGCGGCACATTCTCGCTCAGCGCCGGCGACCACACCTGCGTGATGCAGCTTCCAAGCGGTGTCGGGTTATTCGCCACTGCGTTCGTCGACTTGATGCACGGCGAGTTGGTCTCCGAGGCATTGTTGTGCGAAATCGAACCCTGCAGCGTCAAACCGTCGGTGACGCGCGCGACGATTTGCAGCTCGGCGCCCTTGATCCGATAGTCGGGTCCTGCCACGCCGAACGTAGTGTTGCCGTAGACGGGCGGGTTGTAGATCAGCGTCTGGACGTTTTTCCAGTCCATGATGTACGCCGAGCCGTTGACCAGGAGGCGGTGGTCCAGCCACTCCGTCTTCCAGCCGATCTCGTTGTTGACCAGCGTGTCCGGCGGATAGGTATAGGGCTTGTTGTACTGCTTGATGAGCGTCGGATTCGCATCCGGGCCGACCGTCGCCAATCCCGTTGCCGGATCGACGTCGATCTTGACCTCGGCGCTGTTCTTGCGGTTGCCGGCGCCCGGACGGAACCCCTGCGAGAAGGTGTAATAGACCATCGCGTCCCGGGTGACGTGCCAGGTCAGGTTGCCCCGACTCTTGAAACCACTGTAAGTCGCGTCATGAGTCGCATCGGTGAGCTGGCCGCCCACGCATGTCCCGTTCGGGATACCCGCGCATCCGGTGCTGGTCGAGTACTGCGAGCCGTGCATGGTCTCCTTGTAGTGGTAATAGCGCGTCCCGCCGGTCAGCGTCAGGACCTTGGGAATCAGGTCGAAGTCGATCGAGGTGAATAATGCCGTTTGCTTGTAGCCGCGCTCGAGGTCTTCGCCGAACGCGACATTTTCGTTGCGCTCGCTCGGATCGATCGCCGCGTATCCGGGAGCGGGAATCACGTTGGCCGTGCACACTTGGGTACCCGCCTGGTAGAGCAGGAGGTTGGCGGGGGTGCAAGACGGGAACGACTTGTAGAGGAAATTCATGTCGTCCTTGATGTCGAAGTCCTCCCAGAACGCCCCGATGAGGCCCCGCAGCCGCCAATCGTCGGGCGTGCTGAGCCTGAGCTCATGGCTCTGGTGCGTCGTTTCGACGTGGTCCGCCCAGGAGGAGACCGGCGAGTAGCAGGTCAGCGGACCCACTCCCTTGCCCATGGGGGCGGCGCCGCCGCCGCAGGTGTAGTAGAACGCGCCCGCCGAGCGCGCGTAGTTCGTGTAGTCCATCGCATTGTCGATGGTGCGGTCGAGAAAGCCGCCTGTGTACACCAGCTTGAGGTCACCGGCCTTGCCGTTGACGGTCCACGAGGTGTTTTCCCACTTGTCCTTGTCATAGGACGGGGAAAACGAAGTCTCCTGCCACGGGCCAAGCGGTGTCTCCTGTGAACTGAGCGGGAACTGCTCGTCGATGCCCTCCGCGTCCATGTTCTGGTAGCTCTGCTGGATCAGCACATTCCAGTCATTGTTGATCTGCCAGAGTAAGGAGGCACGGATGCCTTGATAAGTCACCGGGTTCTGCGCCCTCGCGGCGATCGCATAGTTGTTGGCCGTGGCGGCGTCCGCGGGGTACGGGATGTGATAGGCGATGGTGCCCGGATCCGTCGGGAAGCGCGTGAACTGGCTCGGCACATTGTCGATGTAGCCGCCACGGCGATCGTCGTAGATGACCGCACGCGCAGCCAGCGTGTCCGCGATCAGCGGCACATTGAGCACCGCGGTGATCGCCGTGTTGGGATCGCCGTGGGCGGTCGTGCTGTACGACGCGTCGGCGCTGCCCTCGGTGACGTTGAGCTTCGGCTTGTTGGTGATGTAGCGGATCGCGCCCGCCTCGGCCCCGCCTCCGAACAGGGTTCCCTGCGGACCTTCCAGCACCTCGATGCGCTCCATGTCCGCCATGTAGACATCGACATTGCGCGCCGGGAACGCCATCGACTGATCGTCGAGGTAAGTCGCGACGTTAGGGAACGGATTGATGGCTGCGGTCGACTGGTTACCGGCAAAGCCCGCGCTCATGCCGCGCATGTAAATGTTGCCCTGGCCCGGGCCGTTCGAGCTGAAGGTCACGTTCGGCAGGAACTTGAGGACGTCGTCGAACGTCGTCACATTCAACTGACCGAGTTGCTCGCCCGTGATTGCTTGAATCGTGATAGGTACGCTTTGAATCGACTCGTTGCGCCGCTGCGCAGTGACGACGATTTCCTGGATGCCTTCAGAATCGGCGGTATCCGTGGCAGCCGTATCCGCCGCATACGAGACACTCACTGATGATCCGCTCAAAATGGCAGCGATCGCGCAGGACAACTTCGGATTTGAATTCATTCTTTATCCCTTCCCTTTATGAATTATTGCT
>DASYAC010000323.1:0-6371 GCA_036501585.1 Steroidobacteraceae bacterium | reverse complement strand
TCCGCATCGGCCAGGCACCGGTTGCGCCGCCTGGCGGGACAGCGGCTGGTGGACGACGGGACGATCCTCATCAGCGCCCGCGACGAACGCAGCCAGGAACAGAACCGCCGCGCCGCCCTGGAGCGCCTGGCGGATCTCGTGCGCGCCGCGCTGATCGAGCCCAAGATCCGCAAGAAGACCCGGCCGACCCGGGCCTCGAAGGAGCGGCGCATCGAATCGAAGAAGCGGCGCTCGAGCATCAAGCGGGAGCGCGGCGGCGGCTGGGATTAGCCGTGCGGCCCGCCGCCGGCATCAGCGGTGCGGCCGCCGCCTACCCGGCGAGGGTGGCTTGAAGGATGTCGTGCCGCAGCTGCTCGGACAACACCAGCTGGGCGTCGGCCGCGACCCCGAGCAGCGGCTCCCCGAAAACGAGCGTGCCGTTCTCCGCGGTCGTGATCACCTGGCGGCGCCCCAGAAGCTCGATGAAGTCTCTGAACAGGCTCTTGTCGAAGAACTCGGGCGAATCGAGACCGTACAGAATCGACATGCGCTGCGCCATCAAATGGCAGCGCTCCTCGAGCGCCTCGTGCGTGATGCTCCCCGACCCCGCCCGGAGCAGCACCGCGATCACCAGGTAGTAGCGCTCGAGCGTCTGGATCGTCGCTTCCGCGAGAAGCGAGAGCTGGATGGCCTCGAGCGAGGTAGGCGAAGGACGCCGCCATTCGCTGCGATCCTCGTTGGGCTCGAGGAGATCGGAACGGGCCAGCGCATCGAGAAACGAATCGGTGACCGCGCCGATCTCCTCCTCCGGCCAGCGCAGCGCGAGCTCGGCGCGGATATAGGGATAGACGCGCCAGGCGAGACGCTTGATGTCCTCGGTTCGCATTCGCGCATTGCTGACGAAGCAGCACGCGAGAAGCGACGGCATCGCAAACAAATGCAGGATGTTGTTGCGGTAGTAGGTGGCGAGCACCGCCCGTTCGGCGGTCATGCGCACGATGTCGCCCAAGGGGTGCGCCTGGCGCTCCAGCATGCCCATCGACTCCGCGTAGCGCATCATGTGCTCCGCGCTGTCGGTGGTGACGGTGACGAGCGGTGAGTACGGCGCGTCGCGGAGCAGCCGCCGGTACAGGTCGAGCTGGCGCTCGAGATCGGCCTCGAGCAGCGCTTGACGAGGCGTCGCGAGCACGGCCATGGACACGAGATTGATGGGCGTCACGGCGGCGGCGGCGTTGATGCCGCTGACGACGCGGAAGGCGAGATCGCCGATCAGCGCGGCCATCCAACCGGGCGGCGAGGCGCCCTCCTCCGCACCGGCGGCGGCGGGAGCGCCGCGCCAGTTCGGGTTGTACGCGTTCAAGAGCTCGTCGAGCACGATGGGCTCGCCCAGGTTGACGTGCACCTTGCCGAACTTGCTGCGAAGCACGGACGGCAGCGATTTGATCACGCCGAGAACGCTTTCCTTCTCCTTCGGACGGCCCGACAGCTCGCCGATGTAGGTACGGCCCTCGACGATGCGCTCGTAGCCGAAGTACACGGGCATGAACACCACGGGCCGCTTCGGCTCCTTGAGGTAGCTGCGCACGGTCATCGACAGCATGCCGGTACGCGGCGAGAGCAGACGCCCGGTCCGGCTGCGTCCGCCTTCGACGAAATATTCGAGCGGGTGGCCGCGCGCCATCATGAATCCCAGGTACTTCGTGAACACGGCGGCGTAGAGCGCGTGCCCCTTGAAGCTGCGCCGCAGGAAGAAGGCGCCGCCCTTGCGCAGGAATCGTCCGACCACCGGCAGGTTGAGATTCACGCCGGCGGCGACGTGCGGCACGGCGAATCCCTTGCGGTAGATCACATAGGAAAGCAGCAGATAGTCCATGTGGCTGCGATGGCATGGAACGTAGATGATCTCGGCGCCGTCTCCGATCTCCTGTAATTTCTCGACGTGCTCGAACTCCACGCCGTCGTAGAGCCACGTCCAGAGTCGCCCCAGGATGCCGGACATGAACGTGACGAAGGGCTGCGAATAGTTCGCGGCGATTTCCATCGCATATTGCCGGGCGGTCAGGAGCACCGCGCGGCGTCCCGCCCTGCGGTTGAGCCCGGCGCGCCCGCGCCCGCGCGCAGCCGCCGCCAATTCCCGGCGCAGCTGGATTTCACGCCGCACCGCGTGCCGCACCGACTGCGTGCGCAGGATGTGCGCGACCATGGTCCGACGGTGAGAAAGGTCCGGACCGATCGTGGACGCGCGTTGCGCCCGGAATACGCCGCGAAGCGAGCGCAGCAGCCGGCGCACGCCGCGCGTCGGAGGCAGATCGCGGATGGCTTCGCGCAGAGGGACGGGTTCGCCGAAGTACACCACGGTGTTGCGTCCGTTGACGAGCACGCTGAGCATTTTGCGAAAGCGCCCCACGAGCACCCAGTTTTCGGCGAACAACAGCCGCCAAAGGCTCTGTTCCTTCTGCGGGGCCCGGCCCCAGAAGATCGACACGGGGACGAGGTCCGCATCGAATTCGGGATCGGCGGCCGCGGAGTCCACCAGATGCACCAGGTACCGGGGGGCGCGCGAACGGCTGCGCAAGCCCAGGAAAGGGCTCTGGCGAGCCAGCGCGAAGCATCGCTCCGGGCGCGGCAGGCGAAGATTCGCGCACGCGTCGTCGAGCACCGCGAGATCGGCATGGCTCTCGTTCTCGAGCACGTAGCACACCGGCCGCGCCCTGGCCGCGAGTGTTTCGGCGATGTCGTCGGGCTTTATGGTCGCCTTGACCCACAATCCCAGAGTCTCGCGCACGGCCCAGCGCCAGGCTCCGATCAAGCCGCGAATGGGGCTCATGAAGTTGCTCGGGGTGCTGCGCGACTAGGGAGGGGAGTCGCCGCGCTCTTGAGCGTCTATGTTGCGCCGGGTGCTGTCGGCCTGCTGAGCGGACGAGAAGCATCCCTGACTGAACAAAACCGCCAGCAATAGAGTCGAAGCATCGAGTGCGCGCATTTGCAACCTCGTAACCACCGGCCTCCCGAGTCGATAAGTGTACAATTCCCCCATACGAACAGTCACTCGGGGTAGAGGCATGGTGCGCAGAGTCGCGGCGCTGATGATCATCGGCGGCTTCACGTCCGCGGTAGCGGTCCATGCGGCCGGCCCGGTGGTCGACATCGATACGGCGGCGACGATCTACCAGGCGGCGCAGGTGCGCGAACAGGTGCGGGCGTCCCTCGGGACCATGCCGGCCCAGATCCGCCAGCTGTTCGAGCGCGACGTTTCCGCGAAGCTCTCCGACGAGCAGCTCGCCGCCGTCACGGCCGCGGCGGAGCGTGGTTTTCGCATCGATGTATTCGAGACCTCGGCTCTCAGCGCACTCGCGCAAAATCTCGATCCATCGACCGTCGCCAAGACTCAGGCCTTCCTCTCGAGCGATTTGGGCAAGCGGATGGTGGCCGACGACCTGGCTTCCGCGACCATGGGCCAGGCCAACATCGACAAGGTCATGAACGGCGAGATCTCGGTACCGTCGACCCCCAAGCGCGAGGCGGTGGTGGAACAGCTCGAGAGGGCCGCGAAGTCGACGGAATCGACGGTGGATGTCTTTCTGAGCATGGGCCAGGCCGTGGCCGTCGGTACGGCCATCGGGTCCGGCCTCGATCAAACCAGCATCGCCGAGCGCGCCAAGAAATCCGGCGATGCGGGACGCGCGGAGCTCGAGGACAGCATGCGCCTGCCCATGCGGCGCTTTCTAGCTTATTCCTACCGGGACATGAGCGATTCGGACCTCAAACACCTGCTGTCGTTCCTCAAGTCGCCGGCCGGGGTCCGCTACGTGAACGCCTACAACGCCTCCATGGGAGCCGGGTTCGACGCCATGGGAAAACGCACCGGTGAAAGGCTCGGCGAGAGTCTGCGCGAGATCGCTCAGGCAAAGCTCGAACAGCCCGTGCGGAACTCGCCGCCCCCGGACATCGCCACGCCCCCCGCTCCGCTCGCCTCCCCGCGCCAGCCATCGCCGTCGTCGGCCGAGCCCCGCTAGTGCGGCCAAGGCTCGCCGCTAAAGCTCGGCGAGAAAGGACTTGAGGAGGGAACAAATCGCCTCGATGCGATCCTCCAGGCGATGGTCGGAATTCAGCACGTGCAGTGCCGCACGGTGCTTGCGCGCCCAGCGGATGCTGTTCTCGACGGGCACGATCTCATCGTGCCAGCCGTGCACGATGGCGGTGGCGCAGGGCACATCCTGCGGCGTGTAGGACTCGAAGCCCGGCATGTAGAAGGCCGGCGCGAGCAGGAATACCCCCCGCGGGCGAAGCCGGGCGGACGCTGCGGCCGACACATGCCCTCCCATGCTCGAGCCCACGAGAACGAGCGGTCTTTGAATTCTGCCCGCGACCGTGACCAGCTTCTCGACTCGAGCGGCGGGATCGTCGATCCCACGGTAGTCGACCGACTCCACGGCCAGCCCCAAATCCCGCGCCAGGGCCGCCATGGCGGTGATCTTGCGTCCCCAGGGACCGCTCTCCTTGCCGTGCGAAAAGACCACCGTAAGCGACATAACGCCTCACCTCGCCCGTGTTAAAGAATGGCCGTCTCCCGGCCGTTACCCTTGCATGGCTCTGGAGGAAGAACTACCGGACGCGCAGCAGGAGTCGCGACGCGCGATCGACTGCCTCGGGGGAAGCGCCGACCTGGAGGACGTACCTCTCGTGGCGCTCCAGGCGCTCGCCGCGGGCGCCGTTCACTTCTCGCTCCCGGCCGGCAACGTGCTGTTCGACTCCGGTTCCTCACCGCAGGGAGTATATCTTCTCGCGAGCGGCCGGCTCGGTGTGCGCTTGACGGGCCACGCACACTTCACCGCCGAGATCGGGCGCGGGGAATTGGTGGGCGAGGCCGGATGGCTTCTGGGCGAACCGCGCAGCGCGACGGTGGTTGCGCTCCGCGATTCGGAGATCCTGCTGCTGCCTCATGCCGCGCTCGAGGCGGCGGCATCGATGGGCGGCGAGTTCGCGCTCGCCATCGCGAAGTTGAGCGCCCGCCGATTGCGGCGAAGCAACTCCGCCGCGCCCCGCTCATCGCACGCGCGGGTATTCGCGCTCGTGCCCAACAGCGAGGAGGTCGACGCGATCGAGTTCGCCGCTCGATGGGTGGAGGAACTCCGGCGGGCAGGCCGCGCCGAGCTGGTCTGGGACGTGCGCGCCGTCACGCACACGTCGGACTGGTTCAGCCGCCTCGAGGAATCGAACGATTACGTGGTGTATGTCGCGGACCCGGCGGACACGGGCTGGACCCGTCAGTGCTGCCGTCAAGCGGATGTGATACTGGCACTGGCGCGCGCGGAGGCGGGCAGCCGCGGCTGGCCGAAAAGCGTCGCCGACATCGCGGCGAGAGGCGGCGCAACCATCGAAATGGCGCTCCTGCATTCCTCGAGATTCGTCCCGGGGGCGGCAAGCCGCTGGCTGCCGACCTTGCCCGTCGCCAATCATCACCACATCGTCGAGGCGTCCGATCTCGAGCGGCTCACGCGGCTCCTGATCGGCCGCGGCGTCGGCTTGGTGCTGTCGGGCGGCGGCGCCCGCGGCTTTGCTCATCTGGGCGTGATTCGCGCGCTGCGCGAGGCGCGCGTACCTCTGGATTTCGTGGGCGGCGCCAGTATCGGCGCCATCATCGCCGCCGGCATCGCCATGGGCTGGAGCGACGAGGAAATGCTCGTGCGCTACCGGCGAAGCTTCGTGGACACCAATCCGGTCAACGACTACACCTTCCCGCTGGTCGCCCTCACGCGCGGCCGCAAGGTCTCGCGTCTGCTCGAGCGCGAATACGGCGACGTATCGATCGAGGATTTACGCCTGCCGTATTTCTGCATCAGCGCGAATCTCACCACCGGCAGCGCGCTCGAGCACCGGCGGGGCAAGCTGTCGCGGGCGCTGCGCGCTTCCGTCGCGATTCCGGGCGTCATGCCGCCCGTGTTCGACGGCGAGGACGTGCTGGTGGACGGCGCGGCCATCAACAATCTGCCCGTGGACATCATGCACGCCCATGCGCCCGGGTATGTGCTCGGATGCGACGCGGGTGCGGATCGGAGCTTCTCCGCCGAGCTTGCTCCCGCCGAGGGTCCGCCGCTCTGGCGATATTTCGCCCGCGGCCGCGGCGGCCGGCGGCGGATCAATATCTTCCAGGTTTTGATCCACGCCGGCATGGTCAATAGCGTGTCGAGCGCGGCGGCACAAGTCGCCGACGTCATTTTGAAGCCACCGCTCGCGAATATCGGGTTGCTGAACTGGCAGGCCTTCGAGCGCGCCATCGAGGCGGGCTATCGCTACGCTCGGCGGGCCCTCGAGGAGCTTCCGGGCGTGCCGCGGCTCGCGGCCGCGCCTGCCGCCGCCGGTCGGCCCGCCAAGAGCTCATTGGCGGCCGA
>DASYAC010000322.1:0-1983 GCA_036501585.1 Steroidobacteraceae bacterium | reverse complement strand
GGATGGTCTCGAAATCGCGGAGATTGTCCACCTTCTTGCCGTCGAACGAGCTGATCAAGGCGGCATGCGGAATGCCGGCGCTCGTGAACACATACCCCGGATTCGCGACGTACACGCCCTTGATCGGCACGTTGTAGTGGCGCGCCTGCTGATAGGACAGCGTGTGGACCACCGCCTCGCCGAATTCGATGAACTCGTCGGCGGTGATGGCGTCGAGCGACTGCACCTTGATAGAATGCTTGAGGATCTCACGCCCGCGCTGCACCTCGACCGTGACGTCCTGTCCAACGTGACCGTCGAGCACGTCCTCGAGGGAGAAGAACTCGGGGATCGGCTTGCCGTCGATCGCCACGAGGATGTCGCCCGGCGACAGGACCCCGTCCGCGGGCGAGCCCGGCAACACGTCGTCAGCCACCAGCATTCCGGTCAGCTTCGGATAGGCGCTCCTCATGCGCGCTTCGGTGTCCGCGTTGAGACCCAGACGCCGCAGCTCATCGTACGGGGTGTACTTGAACACGGTCTCCAGCGAGCCGCGCGGCACCGCCTCCCCGGCCTCCAGGTATTTGAGCGCCCGGACCACCGCGGTCAGCGGCAGGTAGAAGCTCGAGGCCGCACCGGTCGCGCCGCCTGCATTGAGCGCCACGACGCGGCCCTCGATGTCGATCACGGGCGACCCGGACGAGCCGCCCGACGTGCTCGAGGCGGCCTGGTAGTAGAACGTGTTGAAGTCGTTGTACTTGCCGTAGCCGTACTCCGGCGCCTCCCGGTCGAGGCGCGCAAGAGTGCCCGCCAGGATCGACAGCTGCTCCCCGGCGTCGTTGCCGACCACGCGAATCTCGCGGCCGATCACGGCCCCGGCGGGATACAGCGGCAGCTCGGCCGGCTGGATGAACTTGAGCTTGGCGGGGTCGTAGTGATAGATGCCGAAGTCGTGCACCGGATCCCGATAGACCGGGAAGAGCTGCACTTCCTCGCGATTCAGGAAGATGGCCTGCGCGGTCACCGGTCCCGGCGTCACCACGTGCCGGTTGGTCAGGATCAGCCCGCGCTTCGCGTCGATGACGAATCCGGTGGCTTGCGCGGTGGTATTCCACTCGGTGTCGAAAGCGCGCGTGCTGTCGATCTGGATGGTGACGACGCCCGTCGCGATCCGCTCCAGGGTCTGGGCCCAGTTCGCCGGCGTGTTTGGGATCCCCGGCGCATGCGGCGCAGGCGCGGCGCCCGCCGAGCCCAGGGCCAGAGCGCAGACGAAGCTCGAGAGTGCGGTTCTTAGCATGCCGATCCTATGCGTCGTTTGATCAATGTCGGGGATCGGACAAGATCAGCCACCATACGGTTCCGAGCAGGCCGAAACTCAGCATCACGGCGGCCGAGCCCATGTCCTTGGCCATCCCCGCGAGCGGGTGCCGCTCCATGCCGGCGCGGTCCACCACCGCCTCCACGGCGCTGTTCAGGATCTCGACCACCAGGATCAAGATCATCGGAGAGACCAGCATGGCGCGCTCGACGCCGGAGCGGCCGAAGTACAAGCCCGCGGGGACCACCGCCAGGGACAGGAGCACTTCCTGCCGGACTGCCGCCTCTTCGCGCCAAGCGTACCCGAAACCCTGGAACGAGTAGCGGAACGCGCGCAAGAGCCGGGTGATGCCGGTCGGTTTCTGTCTACGATCCATTCATCGCGGGCTTCCAAGCGAGATCGAGTTGTTTCGCCGCGCGGACATCGTCCAGTCGGCGCACCGGCATTGTATGCGGGGCCGTGCTGAGTTTCTCGGCTTCCTGCTCCATTTCGCGGCGGATCGCGGTCATCGCGTCACAGAAACGATCCAGGTCCTCCTTGGCCTCGGTCTCGGTGGGCTCGATCAACAGACACTCGGGCACCAGCAGGGGGAAATACGTGGTCGGCGCATGGAAGCCGTAGTCCAGCAGCCGCTTGGCCACGTCCATCGCCGAAACCTGATACAGGCGGTGCTCCTGCTTCAACGT
>DASYAC010000321.1:0-3094 GCA_036501585.1 Steroidobacteraceae bacterium | reverse complement strand
GCGAGATCCGGCAAGATCCTGCACGAGGGAGAGGATCTGCGCGCGCTTGCCGCCGAGGATCGGGCGCATCGGCGTATCGGCTATGTGCCGCAGGGCCGTGAGATTTTCTCCCAGCTCACGGTCGAGGAAAACCTGCGCATCGGACTGGCGGCGCGCCGGCCGAAACTGCGCGCCATCCCGGAGCACATTTTTCAGATGTTCCCCGTGCTCGAGCAGATGCTGCGCCGGCGCGGCGGGGATCTGTCCGGCGGCCAACAGCAGCAGCTCGCGATCGGCCGCGCACTGGTGCTCGATCCACAGCTCTTGATCCTCGATGAGCCCACCGAGGGCATTCAACCCAATATCGTGCACGAGATCGGCGAGGTGATCCTGCGGCTGAACCGTGAGAACCACCTGACCGTGCTGCTGGTCGAGCAGAAATTGCCCTTCGCGCGCCGCGTCGCGAGCGACCTGCGAGTGCTCGACAAGGGACGCCTCGTCGTATCCGGCAAAATCGATGGCCTGACCGATGAGCTGGTGCGCACGCACTTGACGGTATGAGCCATCCGGCCGCAGAAAGGGCAGGGTGGCACGCAGCCCTGGACCTCGAGCTGCAGAGCTTGAATGGCCGCACCTGCCTCACCCATCGCCGCCACAGCGGCCCGCTGCTCGTGCAGCGCGCGTTTTACCCCGAACGAGACTCGGCGGTGCAGGCACCGTTGCCCGCCGAGCCCCCCGGGACCGCCGAGCCCCCCGGGACCGCCGAGCCCCCTGGGACCGCCGAGGTCGCGGGGCTGCCCGAGAAGCCGCGCGCCGGCGAACCCTGTCATCTCTATATCCTGCATCCCCCCGGCGGCATCGCGAGCGGCGACATCCTCGCCTTACAGGCCTCCGTCGGTCCCGGTGCGCACGCCTTGCTCACGACCCCGGCCGCCGGCAAGTTCTACCGCCGGGGCGCCGGGGGCACCGCGCACTTGACGCAGACGCTCAACGTGCAGGCGGGCCTCCTCGAGTGGCTGCCCCAAGAGAACATCTTCTATCCCGATGCGGCGGTGGAGCTCTCGAGCATCGTGCGCTTGTCCCGCGGCGCCCGCTTCATCGGCTGGGAAATCAGCTGCTTGGGGCTGCCCGCGCTCGGACAGACGCTGCAATCCGGTGAGATCCGGCAATGCTTCGAGCTCTGGGTGGATGCGCGGCCGCTGCTGCTCGAGCGTCAGTCCCTCGGCCCGAGCAGCCTCTCCGCGCGCTGGGGCATGGCCGGCCGCGTCGCCCTCGGAACCTGGCTCGGCTTTCCAGCGACCTCGCGCGACCTCGAGCTCGCGCGCGAGGCCACGGCCGATGCTTGTGCCGGATTGACGGTTGCCTGTACGCTGGTCGACGGGGTGCTGGTCTGCCGCGCCTGCGGGATCCGCACCGATCAATTGCGAGAGGTCTTCTACGGCTTGTGGAGCGCTCTGCGGCCTGCACTCCTGGGCCGCGAGGCCGTGCCGCCGAGAGTCTGGGCCACCTAAAGGCACACGATGGAACTGTCGCCGCGCGAGAAAGACAAATTGCTGCTGTTCACGGCCGCCTTGCTGGCCGAGCGCCGCAAGGCCCGGGGCCTGCAGCTCAACTACCCGGAGTCGGTGGCGCTGATCTCGGCCGCCATCCTCGAGGGCGCCCGCGATGGGCGCTCGGTGGCCGATCTCATGAGTTATGGCGCGACCATTCTCAAGCGCGATGAAGTGATGGAGGGAGTCGCGGACATGATCGCCGAGGTTCAAGTCGAGGCCACCTTTCCCGACGGCACCAAGCTCGTGACCGTGCACCGGCCCATCACGTGACAGGCCCCTGATCCATGGTCCCGGGAGAAATCATCAGCGCGGCGGGCGACATCGAGCTCAACGCCGGACGTGAGACTCGCCGCCTGACCGTTGCCAATACCGGCGACCGGCCGATCCAGGTGGGTTCGCACTATCATTTTTATGAGACGAATCGCGCGCTTGAATTCGACCGTGAGCAGGCACGCGGCTTTCGTCTCAACATCGCGGCGGGCACCGCCGTTCGCTTCGAGCCGGGCCAGCATCGCGAGGTCGAGCTCGTGGCGCTCGCGGGCGATCGCATCGTGTACGGTTTCCAAGGCCGCATCATGGGTCCCTTGACATGAGCCGCATCGAACGCCGCGCCTACGCCGAGATGTTCGGCCCCACCCGCGGCGATCGCGTGCGCCTCGGCGACACCGATTTGTGGATCGAGATCGAGCAGGACCACTGCGTTTACGGCGAAGAGGTCAAGTTCGGCGGAGGAAAGGTCATCCGCGACGGGATGGGTCAAAGCCAGCGGACCTCCTCCGAGGTGGTCGATACGGTGATCACCAATGCGATCATTCTCGATCACTGGGGCATCGTCAAAGCCGATGTAGGAATCAAGGACGGGCGCATCGCGGCGATCGGGAAAGCTGGCAACCCGGATATTCAGCCGAACGTGACCGTCGTGCTCGGCGCCGCCACCGAAGTGATCGCCGGCGAAGGAATGATCGTCACGGCGGGCGCCATCGACGCGCACATCCACTTCATCTGCCCGCAACAGGTCGAAGATGCCCTCATGAGCGGCGTCACCACCATGATCGGCGGCGGAACCGGGCCTGCGGCCGGCACCAGTGCCACGACCTGCACGCCTGGTCCCTGGCACATCGCTCGGATGTATCAGGCGCTCGATGAGCTGCCGATGAACTTCGGCTTGCTCGGCAAGGGCAATGCCAGCCGGCCCGAACCGCTCGAGGAGCAGGTGCGCGCCGGCGTCATGGGACTGAAGCTTCACGAGGACTGGGGTACGACGCCGGCCGCGATCGACAATTGCCTCACCGTCGCCGAGCGCCACGACATTCAGGTCGCGATTCACACCGACACCCTGAACGAGAGCGGCTTCGTCGAGGATACGATTGCCGCGTTCAAGGGCCGCGCCATCCATACTTACCACACCGAGGGCGCCGGCGGCGGACATGCCCCCGATATCATCAAGGCCTGCGGCATCGCGCACGTGCTGCCGTCCTCGACCAATCCCCCGCGGCCCTACACGGTCAATACCGTGGATGAGCATCTCGACATGCTCATGGTGTGTCACCATTTGGATCCCG
>DASYAC010000320.1:0-4044 GCA_036501585.1 Steroidobacteraceae bacterium | reverse complement strand
AATGGGCGATCCGCGGCTCCTCGAGATCGCCAAGCCGGTGGCCGGATTCGGCTCACCGGAGCTCGAGAGCCTGCTCCGCGATATGCGGGACACCATGCAGGATCTCAACGGGGCCGGCCTTGCAGCGCCGCAAATCGGGGTGGGCCTCAGAGTTGTCATATTCGGCGTCGAGGCGAACCCGCGCTACCCGGATGCCGAGCAGGTGCCTTACACGGTGCTCATCAATCCCGAGCTCACGCCGCTCGGCGATGAGATGGAGGAAGGCTGGGAGGGCTGTCTCTCGGTCCCCGGCATGCGGGGCGTCGTGCCCCGCTACCGGCGGCTGCGCTACACCGGCGTCGATGCCGCCGGGCACCCGATCGACCGCACCGTCGACGGCTTTCACGCGCGGGTCGTGCAGCACGAGGTCGATCATCTGGACGGCATCCTGTACCCGCAGAGGATCCGCGACTTGACCCAATTCGGCTTCACCGACGTGCTCTTCCCAGGCCAGGATCCGGCAGACGATTGAAAGAGCCTTCCGCAACCGCCTTGACCGAGCACTGTCTCGCCGCGGCCCGAGATCCCGGCGGCGAGGGAGCCCGCGTCTTTACCGAGCTGTTCGACGAGCCAGCGCTCGAACAAGCGAGCCAGGCGGACATCCGCCGGGCGAGCGGGAGCCCTGCGCGGGCGCTCGAGGGGCTGCCGATATCGGTCAAGGATTTGTTCGATATCGCGGGCTCGGTGACCCGGGCCGCGTCCCTGGCGCTCCCCGACGCCTCCCCCGCCGTAGCCGATGCGCCGGCCATCGCGCGCCTGCGGGCCGCGGGAGCGATCATCGTCGGCAAGACCAACATGACCGAGTTCGCCTATTCCGGACTGGGCTTGAACCCCCACTTCGGTACGCCGCTGAACCCCTTCGACCGGCGCGCGCAGCGCATCCCGGGGGGCTCTTCCTCGGGCGCTGCGATATCGGTGAGCGACCGCATGGCGGTGGCGGCCATCGGAACCGACACCGGAGGCTCGATTCGTATTCCGGCGGCCTTGTGCGGCCTGGTGGGGTGGAAGCCCACGGTTTCACGCGTATCGCGTGAGGGCGTCTATCCGCTCTCGACTTCGTTCGATTCCATCGGTCCGATCGCGGCCGATGTGGCCTCCTGCGTGCGCATCGACCGGGTACTCAGCGGCGAGACGACTCGGGCGGAGCCGCGCCAGGACCTCGAGGGTGTGCGCCTCGCCGTCCCCGGAAAGCTCCTGAGCGCCGACACCGATTCCCCGGTCAGGGCCGCCGTCGGCCGGGCGCTCACCTCGCTCAGCAAGGCGGGCGTGGTACTCGAGGAGTTGCCGCTGCCCGAAATCGTGGAGGTTCCGACGGTCGGCGCCGGCGTGGTCATCGTGGGAGCGGAAGCCTACGCCTGGCATCGGCGGAATATCGCCGTCCATGGCTCGCTCTACGATCCGCGCGTGCGCGTGCGCCTCGAACGGGGGGCCGCTTATTCCGCCTGGGAATATCTGGATGCGCTGCGTTGCCGGACCGCCGCCATCGAGGCCGCGGGCCGTGCGCTGCAGGGATTCGACGGCTGGCTGATGCCGACGGTGCCGACCATCGCGCCGCGCATTGCCGAGTTGACTGCAGAGGAGGTCTACGTCGAGACCAACAAGCGGGTGCTGCGCAACTCCTCCATCGTGAATTTCCTCGGTGGCTGCGCGGTCAGCCTCCCCTGCCACGCACCGGGAGAGCCGCCCGTCGGGCTGACCTTCGCCGCGCTCGGCGGCTCCGATCTTCGGGTGCTGGCCATCGCCGCGGCGCTCGAACGGGCGCTCGACCGGGGACGCGGGCGCGAGGCGGCGCACTGATCCGCGGCCCGCCGCGACCCGCCCGGGTCCGGCCGCGGCTCAAGGTTGCGGCGCGCCCGACTCGAGCACGTTTTGGAGAACGCCGATTCCCTCGATCTCCACTTCCACCGAGGAGCCATCCTTGATCGATCCGACGCCTATGGAGGTGCCGCATGCGATCACGTCCCCCGGCAACAGCGACATGTCGTGGGAAATCCGGCTCACCAGTTCCGCCGGTGAAATGATCATGTCCGCCAGCGGATAGTTCTGCCGCTCCACCCCGTCGAGCCGGGTGATCACCTTGAGCCGCGACCACTCCAGCCCCGTGGCAACGACCGGGCCGAGACAACCGAAGGTGTCGTAGCCCTTCGACCGGCACCACTGGGCGAAGTCGACGTTCTCGTTCAACACGCCCATCGCCGTCACGTCGTTCACACAGGTATACCCGAACACGTGAGCGTCCGCCTCGTCCGGTCGGATATTCGTGCAGCGTTTGCCGATGACGATGCCGAGCTCTCCCTCGTAGCCGATCTTGCCGGCGTAGGTGCCCGGCCTGCGTATCGGCTCGTTCGGGCCGATCACCGAGGTACTGGGTTTCAACAGGAATTGCGGGTGCGTCGGAGCCGGCTTGCCGAGCTTGTCGCAGAGCGCGTGAAAGTTGTTCCACAGGGCGACGATCTTGGTCGGCGCGCAAGGGCTCTTGAGCGTGACGGCATCCCGCGCGAGGGTACGGCCGGTCGGCCGCTTGTCGGCAAAAAGGTCGCCCTCGTATTCGAGGATGTGTGTGTCCTCGAACATACCGAAACCTGCGCGGCCGTCGTGTGCAAGAAAACGTGCCCAGCGGCTCATGTCAGGTCAATCTCCTATTTCCGCGGATCGAATCCGAATACGGCGGGCCTGCGGTTGTCGCGGCCCGCCGTACCCGGACCATCAGAGTCTACTTGTACGTGACGTCTCCGCGTACCAATAGGTCGCGATGCACGGAGAAATCGACCATGGAATCGAACGCCGGGCTCGCCAGCGGCTCTGCCTTGATCGCCTCGCCCAGCGCCTTGTTGACCCGGTCCTGACCTTCCGCCGTCGGCGTGATGTAGTCGAGAAAGAACAGTGACGGCGAGTCGGTGTGAATGGCCTGCTCGTCGACCTCGTATTCGACGATGGTACCCTCGGCCAGCAGCTTCTCGAAGAGCGGCACGATGAAGCTCTTCGCCAGCGTGTCGACCGCATCGTTCGGCGCACTGTCCTTGAGCTTGTATATCGAGGTATGCGTGTAGGCGCCTTTCCACGAGCCGCTCTTCCAGCTGTAATAGCGGCTGGAAAGGACTTCATCCTCGTGCTTGGTGGCGCTCGCAAACACCGTCGTGGTCGTGCTGCCGCCCTGCATGAGATCGCTCAGCGTCGTGAGAAGACCCGCCATCGACATGGACGAGAACCAGCCGTCGTGCGTGTAGCCTTCCGCGGTATGCACCACGGTCTCGTCATCGCCGTAGCCCACCAGGGTGCCGCTCGCAAACGCATGGGCGAAGACCCCGTTGCCGGCACGCGCCTTGTCCATCTCGGCCCATTTCGCGCGCGGGATGGCCCATTCCGAGTAATACGTATACAGAGGAGGCTTCTCCTTGACCTCCGCCGTTTGTGCGTCGATGGAGCTCGAGGGGAAATACAGGGTTGTGAGCACAGCGAAGGCAGCCGCGGCTGCACGGATGATTTTCATGATGCAATCTCCCTTGTCTTTGTTGGTATTCCGCAATGGCGTTGCGCCACTGGCGTGGCGCGATCATATCACCCGTGCCGGTGGCGGTCCGGGAAGTGCGGATGCCGGTGGAGCAGCGGCCGGTCGCCTCCCGGAATGTGATCCAGTCGAGAAGCGCGGTGAACACGGTCTCCAGGTTCAACAGGAGCGAGGCCGTCGCCGCATCCCAGAGCGGCGGTCAGCGCAAGCGTGGACCGCTGCCTTTCACGACGTCCTAAAACGGAATATCGTCGTCGAAGTCCTCTTTGCCGCCCGCCGGCGCCGGCGACTGATCGTAATCGTCCCGGGGCGGAGCGCTCGAGCCGCCGCGTTCCGTACCGCCGCCGCTCATACCTCCGCCCCCGCCCCCTCCGCGGGCGCCGAGCATCTGCATGTTGTCCGCGATGATCTCGGTGGTGTAGCGATCGTTGCCCTGCTTGTCCTGCCATTTGCGGGTACGGAGCTTCCCTTCCACGAATACCTGGGAGCCCTTGCGC
>DASYAC010000319.1:0-28667 GCA_036501585.1 Steroidobacteraceae bacterium | reverse complement strand
AGATCCCTTCGATGAGAGGAAGTGCTCAGGCACCCCGAAGCAGGGACTGCCATCCTTGCCGTAGATACCGCCGCCGGAGAACAATCCGCCGCTAGGCCGCAGCTTCTCGCCAATCCATGGTGACTTGCCACGTTGTGCGGTGAAGTATAGATAATTCAGATTCTTACAACCCTTGCGCTAAGTAATTTCTAGAAAACAGACTTGCGCTCCTTGCGCCTAACCCGCCGAGACCGCGGCGGGGGTCCCAAACAGATCGTCAAAACCTTGACAAGGTCCGCGTTGCGTTTTGTCGATTGTCTTGTATATTCCAACCGCAGAGTATTGATTTAACAAGATTCCGAGGTGCCCAAATATCCTCGAAATCACTTTAAGTTGTTGAATTCGCGACGGAGTTAACATGGTCAGTGCCTGGGATAGCTTGCACTCTGCGACTTTGGAGCTCGTACGCTCCACTCCGATCAAGCAGCGACTGATCGCTGCCTATCGACGCCATCTCTCCTTGATCGACGAAGCACAACTGCCGGCGGAAGCGCGCGGCTCCTTCGCCCAGGTGATGCGCAGCCTTGCGGGCGTGCCGCCCCTGCGAGGGGAGGATGCCGTGACCGCCTCCGTTCGCAAGATGTCCTGCCAGGAAGCCGACGATTGTGCGGCGCTCGTCGTCGAGATGCTCGGCATGCTGTCTCGCGCAGCCGACGGCGCGATCACCCAGCGCCCCTCCGCGGCCGTGGTTCAGCTGAGGAGCGTCGACTGCGAGCCCTCGGGCTTTCTCACTCGAGCTTGAACTCGATGGTGTCCCAGCGCGTCGATTCCTGATGGCGCGCCTGACGCTTCAGCGCATCGATCAAGCTGCGCTCGTTCCACGCGCTCACCTCATCGGCCAGATCCTTGATGGCCTTGGGAAGCGGTTCCGTGGATCCAAAATTCTCCATCGCCACGATCGGCTTGTCGGCTGCCTTCGCGAAATTCATTTGGAATAGAACCAAGTCCGCGTTCGTCCGATAAGCGGCCGGCAAAACGATGACGACCTCGCAGGGCGCAATCTGACGGCGCAGCTCCTCGCGCTCGCTTTCCCTGTCGATCGGCCGTTTTCCGTGAGGCAGACCGGTGTTGTGGTAATAAAAGGTACCCGGCGCTTCCAGATACTCGAACACCCGCGAATAGTCGTCGTTCTCATCCCAGGAGTGGGTGACGAACAAACGGATCGGGTTCACGCGCGTCGACATCGCCCTAGTCTATCGCGACGATGGTCAAGCGCGAAGCTTTGGCCGTCGATAGAATGGGGGACGTGCGTTTGATCATATATAACATCCGTTATGCCACCGGAACGGGCCCCGCCTTTCATCTTCCGTTGCCGGGGGCCGGATACCTGCGGTCCAGCCGCCTGGTCCTGTCGCGAATAACCGACTTCATCAAGGGTCAGGACCCCGACGTGGTGGGGCTGATCGAAGTGGACACCGGATCGATCCGCACCGGCATGGTGAATCAGGCGGACTACATCGCCCGCTCGCTCGGCCACTACTCGACTTTCGAGTGCAAGTACGGACAAACCTCGGTCAATCAGATGGTTCCGATCGTCAGGAAGCAGGCGAACGCTTTTCTGGCGGCGCCGCGGGTGCGCGGCGAACGATTTCACTACTTCGACACGGGCATCAAGCGCCTGATCATCGAGCTCGAGCTCGACGACATTGCGATTTTCCTGGTGCATCTGTCGCTCAAGTTCCGCCACCGCCAATACCAGCTGCGGTATCTCTACGATCTGGTGCGCAAGACAGAAAAGCCCGTGATCGTCGCCGGCGACTTCAACACCTATTGGGGGGATCACGAGCTCTATCTCTTCATGCAGGCGGCCGGGCTCAGTAACGCGAATGCGCGAGGCCTGCCCTCGTATCCGAGCTCGAGTCCGCGCAAGGAGCTGGATTTCATCCTGCATAGCGGGGAGATCGATGTGAATCGGTTCGAGATACCGGACATTCAGCTCTCCGATCACCTGCCGCTGATCTGCGATTTCACCATCCGCGAATCGCGCCGGGTGGCGGCCTGATCGATGCCGGGCGGTAGCTGGAAATTCGAGCTCGATGCGGACCGCATCGCGTGGCTCACCTGCGACTCGCCGGGCACCTCGACCAATGTGCTGTCCGCCGGCGTGCTCGGGGAGCTCTCGGCGACGCTCACCGAGCTTTCAGGGGTCAAACCCCTCGGCGTCGTCGTGCGCTCGGGCAAGCGCTCCGGCTTCGTGGCAGGCGCGGACATCAAGGAGTTCCTGGATCTGCGTACTCCCGAGGATGCCTATGCCCTGATCCGCGGCGGCCAAAAGGTGCTCGATCAACTCGAGAATCTGGCATGTCCCAGCGTCGCGGCCATCCACGGCTTCGCGCTCGGCGGCGGCCTGGAGCTCGCGCTCGCCGCGACCTACCGGGTCGGCGCCGACGATGCAAGCCTGTCGCTCGGATTCCCCGAGGTGCAGCTCGGCATCCACCCGGGGTTCGGAGGCACGGTGCGGGCCGTTCGCCTGATCGGCGTTCGCCCGGCGCTCGAGTTGATGCTCAAGGGCAAGCCCTTCAAGGGCGCGCGCGCTCTGGAGGTCGGGCTTCTCGATCAATTGGTCCCCCCGGCGGAAGTGGACGCGGCCGCGAAGCGGCTGCTCGAGCAGGGGCCCCCCAAAAAGTCGGCGCCGTTCGTCGAGAAGCTCTTGAACCTCCGGGCCATGCGGCCCTTCATTGCGCGACAGGCCACGGCGGGCCTTTCCGCCAAGGTGGCCCGCGAACACTATCCGGCACCCTATGCCATCGTCGATCTCTGGCTCAAGTACGGCGCCGTCGGTCCCGAAAGCTACGAGGCCGAGGCACGCTCGATCGCCGATCTCATGTGCACCCCGGTGTCCCGAAACCTGGTGCGCGTGTTCCTGCTCCAGACTCGTCTGAAAAGCCTGGGCGGAAAGCCGGAAGGCGAGTTCCGTCACGTCCACGTCATCGGCGCCGGCGTGATGGGCGGCGACATCGCGGCCTGGGCTGCCTTGCGGGATATGACGGTCACCCTCGAGGACAAGAGCGCGGAATTGATCGCACCGGCCCTGGCTCGCGCGAAGGCGTTGTTCGAGAAGCGCCTCAAAGACCCGGCGGCGGCGGCGGCGGCCGCCGCTCGCCTGAGCGCCGATGTCGCCGGAAACGGAGCCGGCTCGGCCGATGTCGTGATCGAGGCGATCTTCGAGAACGCGGACGCCAAGCGAGCGCTGTATGCGCAACTCGAGCCGAAGCTCAAGCCGGGCGCGGTCCTGGCGACCAATACGTCCAGCATCGAAATCGAGGTGCTGGCGGAGAAGCTCCGCGATCCGGAGCGATTGGTCGGGATTCATTTCTTCAATCCGGTTCCGCAGATGCAGCTGGTCGAGATCGTCCGGGGCGCCGGCACGAATGAGGAGTGGGTGCGCAAGGCGCTCTGGTTCACGCGCAAGCTCGACAAGCTCCCGCTGCCCTGCAAGAGCGCGGCCGGGTTCGTGGTCAATCGTATTTTGATGCCCTACATCAATGAGGCGCTGTTCGCGCTCTCGGAAGGGATCCCCGCGGGCGTGATCGACCAGGCCGGTACGCGATTCGGCATGCCGATGGGGCCCGTCGAGCTCGCGGACGTGATCGGCTTGGACGTTGCGCTGCACGTCGGCGGGGTGCTGGCCAAGGCCTTCGGAAGGCGCGTACCGGAAATCCTGGTGAAGCAGGTGGCGGACAAGAAGCTCGGGCGCAAGAGCGGCGAGGGCTTCTACGTTTGGCGGGACGGGAAGGTGGTCCGCGCGCCGGCCCAGCCCAGGGAGGTACCGGCCGATCTGGAGGACCGATTGATCCTTCCGATGCTGAACGAAGCCGTGGCGGCCCTCCGGGAAGGCGTCATCGAGGACGCGGATCTCCTGGATGCGGGTGCGATTTTCGCGACCGGCTTTGCGCCTTTTCGCGGGGGCCCATTGCAATACGCCAAATCGAGGGGTATCTCTCAGATCGTCGATCGTCTGACCGAACTCTCGGCACGCCATGGTGAGCGGTTCCGGCCGGACGCGGGATGGAGCCGATTGGTCGGGGCGGCACAGGCGGCATTGTGACTCACTTGGACGTATCTTGAGTCGCGTGTGATAGCCTTCTCGGGCAAAATCATAGGGTTGCCTCACGGAGTTGGCGAATTTCCCGATGGATGAACGACCGGTC
Organism: Steroidobacteraceae bacterium; assembly: GCA_036501585.1. Classification (GTDB taxonomy): domain Bacteria; phylum Pseudomonadota; class Gammaproteobacteria; order Steroidobacterales; family Steroidobacteraceae; genus Bog-1198. Next base: position 24,477 of record DASYAC010000319.1, on the reverse strand, counting down.
GAACTCTCGATTCTGAAGACCTTCTCCCCGCTGGATGGACTGAAGGCGGAGAATCTGCTGGCGCTCGCCCGCAAAACGCAGGTTCGCGATCTGGGCGCCGGCCGCGTGCTCTTCAAGGAAGGCGACACCGACAAACGCACTTTCTACCTGGTCGCAGGGAGCGTCGAGCTTCGATCGGATGACCAGATCATGGCGACCGTGCGCGCCGGCACGCCGGAGGCCCGGGCTGCTTTGACGCCGGGCCTGCCGCGCAAATTCACTGCACGGGCGGTGACCGATCTCTCCTACATCATGATCGACAGCGACCTGCTCGACGTGCTGTTGACCTGGGATCAGACCGGCCAATACGAGGTGGCCGAGCTTCACGGCGACGGCCTCAGCGTCACCGGCGACTGGATGACGACGCTCTTGCAGACCAAGGCCTTCCATCGGATCCCGCCCGCCAACATCCAGGCGATTTTCATGCGCATGCAGCGGATCAACTACCGCGACCGCGACGTGGTGATCAAGCAAGGCACCGAGGGTGATTACTTCTACGTGGTGGTGGCCGGAAAGTGCGTGGTGACGCGCGAGACGCCGCTCAACAAGGAGGGCATCAAACTGGCCGAGCTCGGCCCGGGAGACAGTTTCGGAGAGGAGGCTTTGATCGCCGAGGCTAAGCGCAATGCCACCGTCACGATGTCGACCGACGGGACGCTGATGCGGCTCGGCAAGAACGATTTCCAGACCCTGCTGAACGAGCCGCTGCTGCAATGGGTCACTCACGACCGGGCCAAGGAGATCGTCGCGGGAGGGGGCAAGTGGCTGGATGTCCGGTTGCCCAGCGAATTCCAGAATTTCAGAATCGAAGGCGCGGTGAATATCCCGCTGTATTTCATCCGCCTCAAGATCAACGCGCTGGACAAGAGCACGCCCTACGTCGTGTGCTGCGATACCGGTCGGCGCAGCTCCGCGGCGGCGTACATCCTGAGCGAGCGCGGTTTCGACGCCTTCGTCCTCAAAGGCGGCCTGGCCGCCACCGAAGCCGCGCGATCGCACGGCGAATAGAGGGACTCTTGAACAGTTCGCGTGAGCCGCGGGAGACGCCGTCGCCGAGCGCGTATCGCGCGCAAAATCCCTACGAGCCTCCACCGCCCGATTACAAACCCCCATCGATGCTGGCGGAGCACAAGGGTCTCGCGATCCTGTTCGCGGCAATCTTGGTCGGGTTCGCCGGGTACGGATGGAAAAAACTGAACGCGCCCGCCCGGCGCGCACCGCCGCTGGTGGACCACGGCCCCGCGGCTGCTGCCTCCCCCACGCCCGCAACGCCCGGGTCGAACGAGTCTCCCTCGCCCGATGCCGCGAGCTCGGCGCAGCCGATCTACATCGAAGCGGTACCGGACAAGGAGCCGCGCTGACCGCTACATCGTGTGCGTCGGCTTGTCCCCGCCCAGCGCACCCGCCAGGTAGTTCTCGATTTTCTTTTGCGTATTGCCGCGGTCCTGATCGCTGAACTGCACGCCGATGCCGGCGGTACGCTTGCCCTGCGCGCCCTTCGGCGTCATCCAGATGACGCGGCCGGCGACCGGAAGCTTCTCCTCCTCGCCCATCAGATTGAGGAGCATGAAGACCTCGTCCCCGAGCCGATAGTTGCTGTTGGTGGGAATGAACAGCCCGCCGTTCTTCACGAACGGCATGTAGGCGAGATACAGGGCGCTCTTGTCCTTGATCGTGAGCGTCAGCAAACCGGGTTTGTTACTTGGACTTCGCAATCTATGTGTTCCGCTATGACAGTGCCGCCCGACCGCCGAGCAGCAGAGCCTCCAGCGCCAATTGTTGGTTCAACCCGGTCGAGGCGAGGCGCCGCAACTCCCGGGCGGCGTCCAGCAGCTCGAATAAGGATCTTATCTTGGCCTTAAGTAAAGCGGCAGGCAAGCGGACGGGTTCCGCAGTTTGAAGTGAAAAGCCCTGCGCCAAGTCCGCCTGTACCCGCCGTGTGATCCAGTTCTCAAGCCACATCAGCTTGAGATTCAGGTCCGACTTGACCCAAGCATCCGCGAGAACCGTGACATCGACGCTGCCCGCCTCGAGCCTCTTCAGACCCTCGCGCATCTCCGTCTCGAGCCGCTCGATATCCGCGGGGGGCAGCTCGAGTGCCATGAGCGGAGCGCCGGCGGCCAGGTCGAGCGCGGCGTCCCAGCGCGCCGTGGCGGAGCCCCGCGCGGCGAGCCACTCGAGCGCCGCCTCGCGCGGCGGCGGACGCAATTGAAGCCTCACGCAACGGCTCGCGATGGTCGCAGGCAGCCGATGGCTGGGCTTGGCGACGAGAATCAACAGCGTGTCGCCGCTCGGTTCCTCGAGCGTCTTCAAGAAGGCGTTGGCGCCGTTCGCATTGAGGGACTCGGCGCTCTCCACCACCGCCGTCTTGCGCCCTCCGCGATAGCTCGACAGCGACAGCACCTCGATGAGCTCGCGGATCTGATCGACCTTGATCTGCTGCGCATCGTCGAGCAGCCGCACCGCGTGGAAATCCGGATGGTTGTCCGCGCGAAGCAGCACACAGGAGCCGCACACACCGCAGGGCGCCGCAGCCGTCGATTCGCACAAGGCCAATGCGCAGATCCAGGCGGCCAGGAGCTCCGCACCGAGACCGGGCTGACTCAGCAGGAGGAGCGATTGCGGCAAACGGTCGGCAGCCCTCGAGGCCTGCATCCGCTTTTGCGCCTCGGCCAGCCACGGCAGGGAATCGACGCTCAGGAAATCCATGACCGGGCCTCGAGCTCGCCGATGATCGCGAGCGCCACCTCTTCCTCGGACAGCGTCGCATCGATGACCACGATGCGCGCGGGCTCCGCCGAGGCGCGGGCGAGATAACCGGCGCGGACCCGCTCGAAGAATTCGACGCGCTCACGCTCGAATCGATCCGCGGCCGGGGATGCACCTGGCGCGCGAGAATTCCGCGCTCGAGCGCGCTCGAGGCCCATGCCGACGGGTACGTCGAGCAGCAGGGTGAGATCGGGTCGACGCGAGCCTTGCACGAGACGCTCCAATTGCGCGATTGTTTCTTGCTCGAGCCCCCGGCCCGCCCCCTGATAGGCGTAGGTCGCATCCGTGAACCGGTCGCAGATCACCCACCGTCCGGCCGCCAAACTCGGCTCGATCCAGTTTTCCAGATGCACCGATCGCGCGGCGAACATGAGCAGCAGCTCGGCCGAGTCCGGTACCCGCTCCGCGCCCGGCGTGAGCACGAGATCCCGTATCCGTTCCGCGAGCGGCGTTCCGCCCGGTTCCCGGGTCACGACGTGTGCGATCCCGCGACCGGCCAGGGTGCGCGCGAGGCGCGCCACCTGGGTGCTCTTGCCGACGCCTTCGATGCCCTCGAAGGTCAGAAAGCGCCCCCGCGCCGCGCCCGAGGCGCCGCGCCCGCTCGACGCATCCCGCCCGCTCGATGTCTCTTGTCGGCTCATTTGGAAGCCTCCGCCGCCTTCTCGTGCAAATGCGCCACGTAGCGCGCGACTGCCGCATTTTGTTCCTCGAGCGTAGCCGAAAACACGTGACTGCCGTCATCCCGGGTGGAGGCGACGAAATACAAGGCGTCGGTGGATGCCGGATGAGCCGCGGCATCGATGGCCGGCGCGCCCGCGAGGGCTATCGGCGTCGGCGGCAAACCCGCGCGCGTGTAGGTGTTGTACGGGCCGTCGGTGTGCAGATCGACCGCGTGCAACTCGCCGTCGTAGCGCTCGCCGAGTCCGTAGATCACCGTGGGGTCGGCCTGCAGGCGCATGCCGATGCGCAGCCGATGCAGATATAGTCCGGCGATCTTGGCCAGCTCCTGCGGGACGCCGCTCTCTTTTTGAATGATGGAAGCGACGATCAGCAACTCGTCCGCGTTTTGCAGCGGCACGGCGCGATCGCGGCCCGCCCAGGCCGAGCTCAACTCGCGCACCAATGCCGCGTGAGCCTGTTTGAGTACTTCCAAATCGGTCGCCCCGCTGGGGAAGCGATAGGTCTCGGGCAGGAATTGCCCTTCGGCATCGGTGCCGGGAGAGCCGAGCTTGTCCATCAGGCCCTGCGGCGAATCCGGCAACGTCGCCTTGATGTCGGGATTTTTCTTCATCGCGGCCAGCATGTCCTGAACGCGCCATCCGTCGACGATGGTAAAGGAATGCAGCAGCACCTGTCCGTTGACCATCTTCGAGAGGAGCGAGCGCGGCGTGGCTCCGGGCTCGATCTCGTATTCGCCCGCCTTGATGGCGGAGGCGAGGCCCTTCCATCGCGCATACAGCACCCACACGCGCGGTTCGCGAATCACCCCCCGCTCGCCGAGATCGGCGGCAACGCGCGCGAATCGGCTTCCGGGCGCCACTTTGAATCGAAGCGGGGCCGAAACGTTCAAAGGCTCATCCAGGCTCCTCAGTCCCGCCGACACGAGCGCGACGGTGATCGCGAGCGCCAGGAGCAGCACCGACGCGACCGCGAGAATGCGCCGCGCCCTCACTCGAGCTCCAAACGCGCTCGCAGCCGCGCCGCGGCCTCCGCCGACTCGATGCGGATGCGGCGCCTGCCGTGCTGAATGACGTCCACCGACACGATGCCCGCGACGGCATTGGTCAGGAACACCTCCGCCGCCTCATCGAGATCCTCGACGCTGAGCCGCCCTTCCCGGACCGGCAGCCGCAAAGATGCGCCCTGCTCGAATACCCATCGCCGCATCACTCCGGCGATACCGCATCGATCGAGTTTGGGCGTGGTGAGCGATGAGCCCCGCCGCACGAAAAGGTTCGACATCGTCCCGCACACCAGGTGGCCGTCGGCATCGCGCATGAGTCCTTCCCAGATTCGATCATCGTTCCACTCCGAGCGCGCCAGCACGGACTCCAACCGGTTCAGCGTCTTGAGGCCGGCCAATGCCGGATTCGAGCCCACCGGCGTCGCGCAGATCCGCACCCTCTGGGGACTCTGCGAGGCGGCCACGGGCGGAGGCGCCGACAGCGAGAGAATCCGGGTGCAGCGCTCCCGGCCGCTCGGCCGATAGCCTCGCGCGCCGGGCCCGCGCGTCAGGATGAGCTTCAGCACGGCGTCGCCGTGAGGCCTCGCCCGGAGCTCGAGCTCCCGCCGCAAAGACGGCGGCTTCCCGATCGACATCCTCCGGCATCCATCGGCCAAGCGCTCCAGATGGTAGTCGAGAAACCGGATCCGGCCGCCTCGCACCCGCATGGTCTCGAACAGTCCATCGCCGTACTGCAATCCTCGATCGCGATAGTCGACGTGCGCACCCGCGATCCCGTTGATCCAGGCCCCGCGTATCACTTCGTCGCCCTCACGTCGTCGCCCTCACGTCGTCGTCCTCACCGCGTCGCCCTGATGGCGCGCAGCAGCCCCTCCGCCTTCGCTCGCGTCTCCGCGAGCTCGTGCGCCGGATTCGAATCGGCCACGATTCCGGCTCCGGCTCGAAAGCCGAGGGCACGCCCAAGCCGGGTGATGGTGCGGATGAGGATGTTGAAATCGCAGCTGCCGTCGCGGTTCACGTAGCCCATCGCGCCCGTGTAGGCGCCCCGCCCCACGCCCTCGAGCTCTGCGATGATCTCCATGCAGCGTACCTTCGGACAGCCGGTGATGGTGCCGCCGGGGAACATGGCCCGAAGTATTTGCACGGGGGACGCCGCATCGAGCTTCAGGCCGCTGACGTTCGATACGATGTGGTGCACGTGTGCGTAGCTCTCGACCGTCATGTACTCGTCCACCCTCACCGACCCGCCGACGCAGACCCGGCCAAGATCGTTGCGCTCGAGATCGATGAGCATGACGTGTTCCGCCCGCTCCTTCTCGTTGTTGAGGAGCGATTCGATGAGGGCCGCATCCCGCTCGGGCGATGCGCCGCGCGGCCGCGTGCCGGCGATGGGCCGTGTCGAGACGATGCCCCCATGCACCGAGACCAGCCGCTCGGGCGAGGAACTGATCACTGCGAAATCGCCGTCCGAGAGGAGCGCGGCGAACGGACTCGGATTCGCGGATCGAAGCGCCCGGTAGAGCACCGCCGGATCGACCGCCGCCATGGATCCCCCCTGCCAGCCCCTCGACAGATTCGCCTGGTAGACGTCGCCCGCCGCGATGTAGTCGAGCGCACGGCGCACGGCGGCGATGAACCGTTCCGGGTCCTCCTCCTCGACCTGGAATTCAGGCATGCTCCCGGCGGGCAAATCCCCGTGGAGGCTCACGTCCCCGGCAAAACGCTCGATCAGATGATCGAATCCCTGCTCCGCCATGACCCACGCCCTGCCGCTCTGACGATCGCGGATCCAGGCAGCAGGCGCGCGAATCGCGAGCGCCGCGACGGGATCCGGGCTCGGTGGCAGGCAGAGGGAGGGCTCGATCTCGCGCGCGATCTCATAGGAGAGATACACCAGCCACCCTCCGGTGAACGGCAATGCGGCCGCCTCGGCGGGGAGCCGCAGCGCCTGCCACCAGCGGTCGAGCGAGGCCAGGAAGCCGTCGCCTTTGCCATGCGGACCGGACATCCGGCCGTCGCCGCTCAGGCGCAAGACCTCTCCGCTGGAGATCGGGAGCACGTCGAACCGGCCGCCGACGGTCGCGGGGCCGATGGGTGCGCTGCTCTCGAGTAGTCCCGGGTAACGCTCGGGATGCCTCGAGATTAGGCCCAGAGGCTCAAATTCGGCGGAAAATGAGCGAACCGTTGGTGCCACCGAAGCCAAACGAGTTGGACAAGGCGGTATCGAGCTTCATTTGCCGCGCTTCCTTGGGCACGTAGTCGAGATCGCACCCCTCGCCGGGCTGATCCAGGTTGATGGTGGGAGGCGCGATCTGGTCGCGCAGCGCGAGCACGCAGAAGATGGCCTCCACCGCGCCTGCCGCACCGAGCAAATGGCCGGTCATGGATTTCGTCGAGCTCACGGCAAGCTGCTTCGCGGCGGCGCCGAACGCCCGATGAATGGCAGTCGTTTCCGCCCGGTCGCCGAGCTCCGTCGAGGTGGCATGGGCGTTGACGTATTGCACTTGATCCGGATTGAGCTTGCCGTCCGCCAGTGCGTTGACCATGGATTTGCGGGCGCCCTCGCCGTCCTCGGGAGGTGCTGTGACATGAAAGGCATCGCCGCTCATCCCAAAGCCGATGATCTCGGCATATATCTTGGCGCCCCGGGCCTTCGCATGCTCGTACTCCTCGAGCAACATGGCACCGGCGCCGTCGCCCATCACGAAGCCGTCGCGATCCTTGTCCCAGGGGCGGCTCGCGGCCTGGGGATCATCGTTGCGCTGTGACAGCGCCTTCGCCTGCGCGAACCCGCTCATGCCCGTCGGGCAGGTCGCCATCTCCGAACCGCCGGCCAGCATGGCGTCCGCATCGCCGAACTGGATCAACCGGAGCGCCATGCCGATGGCGTGGGTCGAGGTGGTACAGGCCGTCGCGATGGCGAGATTCGGCCCGGTCACGTTGAAGGCAATGGACAAATGGCCGCTCACCAGATTGATGATGCTCGCGGGAATGAAGAACGGAGAGACCTTCTTCGGCGAATGAGTCTCGAGGTACTTGTCGTAGGTGACCTCGATGGACTCGAGGCCGCCCATCCCGGAACCCATCAGCACGCCGATTCGGTCCGAATTGGCCTCGGTAGCCACCAAGCCGGAGTCGCGCATCGCCTGCATGCCGGCCACGACGCCGTATTGCATGAAGGCGTCCATGCGGCGGGCATCCTTGGCGCTCATGAACGGCTCCAGATCCAGATTTCGGATCTCTCCGCCGAAGTGCGTGGGGAACTGGGCAACGTCGAACCGCGTGATCGGTCCGATGCCGCTGCGTCCGCCGGCGATCGAGCTCCATGCCGCAGCAACGTCGTTGCCGACCGGAGAGACGATCCCAAGACCCGTGACCACGACCCGTCGCTTGCTCAACGGCAACTCCTCCCGGCGCTGGCGAGCGTCAGGCCTTGCCCTTGTGCGAATTGATGTAATCGATGGCCTGCTGAACCGTGGTGATCTTCTCGGCATCCTCGTCGGGAATTTCGGTCTCGAATTCCTCTTCGAGCGCCATCACCAGCTCAACCGTATCCAGCGAGTCCGCGCCGAGATCGTCGACGAACGAGGCGTCGTTGGTGACTTCTTCTTCTTTCACCCCCAACTGTTCGGCCACGATCTTCTTAACCTGCTGCTCAACAGTACTCATCGTTATGGTGTCCTTTCGGGAAAGCCCGTTCGGGAAAGCCCCTTTTCGGGAAAAATATTAAACACGTCGCCTTTGTCTTTAGGGCCCGCGGCCAGCCTTGTGTCGGCAGGGCGCGTATTTTATGTGAACGCAACGGCGACGGCTACCATGGCTCCTCAATTGCCCGGCAGACCGTGCAACACAACTTGACAAACGCCGGCGGTTGGTATGGCCGCCGCCGGCGGCTACGGCTGGCGGCGGGTCAAGGCGCCCCGCCGGCATCAGGCCATGTACATCCCGCCGTTCACGTGCAGCGTCTCGCCAGTGATATATCCGGCCTCGGCGGAGGCCAGAAAGGCCGCGGCCGCCGCGATGTCGGCCGGGAGGCCCAGGCGCCCGAGCGGTATCTGGGAGCTGAGGCCGGCGCGCTGCGCCTCGTTCAGCGCGCGCGTCATGTCAGTGTCGATGAAACCGGGTGCGATGATGTTGGCGGTGATATTGCGCGATCCGACCTCGCGGGCGAGCGACTTGGTGAAGGCGATCATGCCGGCCTTGGCGGCGGCGTAGTTGGCCTGCCCCGGATTGCCGGTGAGCCCGACGATGGAAGCGATGCTGATGATGCGCCCCTTGCGGGCCTTCATCATGCCGCGCAATACGGCCTTGGAAAGGCGGAACACGGAGGCGAGATTGGTCTCCATGACCGAGTCCCAGTCCTCCTGCTTCATACGCACGAGCAGCATGTCGCGCGTGATTCCGGCGTTGTTGCAGAGAATCGAGATCGGCCCCTCCTTGGATTCGATGTCGGCAATCAGCGCGTCGATCGATTCCTGGCGGGTCACCTCCAGCACCGCGCCGCGGCCGCCCTGGGGTTTCAGCGCCTCGGAGATGCGCGCCGCGCCCTCGGGCGTGGTCGCCGTGCCGATGACGCGGGCACCGTCGGCAGAGAGGCGCGCGGCGATGGCCGCCCCGATTCCCCGCGAGGCGCCCGTCACCAGCGACACTTCGCCGGTCAGCATGTCGCACCCTTCCGCATGTAACTTGCCTCCCTAGTCAGGTTTTGAGTTCCGCGAGCGCATCCTCGAGCGATTGGGGATCCTCGAGCGCCAGCATCTTGAGGTCGCGGTTCTTGTCGACCCGCCTGTTCAGCGAGGTGAGCACCTTGCCCGGACCGCACTCGACCAGATGGGTCGCGCCCGCAGCAATCATGGTTCGCACGGTGGCGGCCCAGTACACCGGAGTATGCAGCTGTTTGACCACGGCGGCGCGAATATCCGCGGGCGTGTCATGGGTCTTCACATCGACTCCGTAGACCGCAATGCCCACCGGTCGCGCCACCGCGACACCCTCGAGACGCTGGCGCAGGCGTTCCGCCGCCGGCTGCATCAGAGAGCTGTGTGCCGGCACGCTGATCGGCAGCGCCATCGCCCGCCGTGCGCCGCGGGCGTTCGCCGCTTCGATGGCGCGTGCCACGGCCGCCGACGCCCCGGCAATCACCACCTGGCCCGGCGCGTTGAAGTTCACCGCCTCCACGACTTCGCCCTGGGCCGCCTCGGCGCAGGCGGCTTCGACGTCGGTATCTTCCAGTCCGAGGATGGCGGCCATGGCTCCCTCGCCCGCCGGCACCGCGGCCTGCATGGCTTCGGCGCGAAATTTCACCAGATCCACGGCGGCCTTGAAGTCCAGGCAACCGGCGGCGGTCAGCGCGCTGAATTCGCCCAGACTGTGCCCGGCCATGAGGGCCGGGACGGCGCCCCCGCGCTCGCGCCACAGGCGATAGGTGGCGACGCCGGCGGTCAACATCAAAGGCTGCGTGCATTCGGTCGCGTTCAACGCCTCGGCCGGCCCGGCTCGAGCGCGGCTCCACAAATCGTACCCCAGCGCCTGCGAGGCTTCGGCGAAGGTCGCTTCGACGACGGATGAAATCTTCGCCAGGGCAGCCATCATGCCGACGGATTGCGAACCCTGGCCCGGGAACACGAATGCTAACGACATGCTCAATCGGTCCTTTCGAGGCGGGATTGGAGGCGGATTATAGCCAGCCGCCAGGAGAGTGCAGCTCCGATCAAAAATCCGCACGCGGCACCGTACAGATGAGCGTCCACGACGACGAACGGCGGCTCATGGCCGCCGAGCTGCTCATAGGCCAGTTTCCCGACGAGGCACACCAGAAGGAGCCAGCGGTCCCACTCACCCGCGAGGAGATGCCGCGCGACGCCTGCGGCCAGGATCGAATGCAGGACACCCGAGGCGCCCACGTACCAGGTCACCCGCGGACTCAGCCACCACAGTCCGCAGCTGATCGCGAGTGCCCCGGCGCAAACGATCACGCACCATTCCACGGCGTCATAATCCTGCGCGAACAGCGCCCACATCAGCACCAGCCCGAGCTCGTTCAACACCAGATGATGCAGATCCAGGTGCACGATGTGTGCTGTGAGCAACCGCCACCACCCGCCGGCCGCGATGGCCCCGCGGTCGTAGCGCAACACAGCGTTGATGTTGTCGCCAAGACCCAACACAAGATCGAGCAAGAGCACGATCACGAGCAGCCAGACCCACCGGCCGCGATCCCATTGCAGCGCCCGGGCCCATTCCCTCACCCGGAAGAGCTGTGCGAACCGACCCGCACGTTCACCGGGCATCGTGGTCTCCTATTTTGGTATCATCCGGGGAATGTCCGAGGTCACTATGCATATGCGCCAACGCGGTTTCACTCTCATCGAGATCATGGTCGTCGTCGTCATTCTCGCAGTGCTGGGCGCGCTCGTGGTGCCAAAGATCCTGGAGAACGTCGACAAGGCCCGAGTCACCCGTGCCGCGAGCGATATCCGAGCGATCCAGACCGCACTCGACCTGTACCGGTTGGATAACTTCAAATACCCGACCACGGAACAGGGGCTGCAGGCCCTCGTGACCCAGCCCTCGGACCCTACCATCACCAACTACCGTTCGGGCGGCTATCTGCCGTCCCTCCCCAAGGATCCCTGGAACAACCTCTATCAGTACGTCAGTCCCGGCGCCAACGGCCGTGACTACGACATCATCAGCTACGGACGCGATGGCAAGCCCGGCGGCGAAGGCTACGACGCCGACATCAGCAACTCGACGCTCGAGCAGCGGTAGCGACCCCACACCGGTGCCGGGCGATTCGCAACGGGGATTCACGCTCGTAGAAATTCTGGTGGTGGTCGTGATCATGGCCATCGTGGTCTCGCTCGCGATCCTGTCCATCGGCACGACCGGCCGCGACTCCCAGCTCGACGAGGAAACGAGGCGCATCCAGGGCTTGATCGACATCCTGCACGAACGCGCGATCCTCGAGGGACGCGACTTCGGGCTGCGCGTCGAGCCTACGGCCTATGAATTCGCGGTATACGACCCGAACCGCGACCGATGGCTCACCATGAACGATGAGAGCGAATTCAGGCATCGAAACCTGCCCAACGGCGTGACCTTTGAATTGCAGCTCGACTCGGTCGCCGTCGTGTTGAAGCCGGTCGACAAGAACCTGAACGACGGACCGCCTCCCGCCCCCCAGGTCGCGATCGCGGCATCAGGCGAGGGAACTCCGTTTCGGCTCACCCTGCTTCGGGACGCGACCCAGGCCCGGGCGTCGGTCGATGGCGATGCCTTCGGCAAGACCAGCCACGAGAGCTCCGATCATCCGCCGGGAAAGCGCTCGTGAGACATCGCTCCGATGCCGGATTCACGTTGGTGGAAGTATTGGTGGCACTGGTGGTCGTGGCGATCGGGCTTTCTGCGCTGATGATCGCCGTGTCGGGCACCGCGCGCACCAGCGGATATTTGCGCGACAAGACGCTCGCCCAATGGATCGCACTCAACCGGATCGCCGAAGTGAGGCTGACCGTCAACAAACTCGCGCAGAGCGGCCTCACGACGAGCGGCAGCACCCGGAGTACCGGCACGGCGGGCGGCGATGCCGGAGAGCTGCAGTTCGCCGGCCGCACCTGGCATTACGACACGCGGTATTTCGACACGACGTTCCAGAGCACCAAGCGCATCGTCGTGCGCGTCTGGGCGGGCGATGCGAAGACCAAGGGCAATCCGCTGGCGGAGGCCACGGGCTTCTTCGGGTCCGGACTGAGCGTTCCCGGCAACTCGAACGCCCTCGACTGGACCGTCGGCGACACCGCGGGGACGGCGAACTGTCAGCCGCCCACCTCGGGCGGCGTGAGCGGCGTGATTCCCCAGCAAAACGACACGACGAACTGCACGCCGGGCGCTGCGGTGGGGACACCGGGCGTCACGCCGGTCACCCCGCCTCCCGTGTCGACCACGCAATGAAATCGTCTCCCTCCTCCCGGCGCGCCGGCCTTCGAGGCTTCACCCTGGTCGAAATCATGGTGGCGATCCTGATCCTCGGGATCATGACGGCGCTCGGATACGAAACCTACCGCGCCGCGCGCATTTCCGCCGAGCGCACCGAGGAATCGCTCAAGCGCTCGCGCGAGATCGAGTTCGGCATGCGCATCCTGGTCATGGATTTCGCGCAGATCGTGCCGCGGCCGGTACGCGACCCCTTGGGCCAAACCCGCATCCCGGCGCTGCACGGTTTTTCGGGCAACGGCACGAGCGCGACCGGAGCGAACCCACTATCGGGCAGCACGGCTCCGCTGGGCGCCAACAGCACCATGCATTTCCATTCGGACCCGGGGTTTCAATCGAGCTTCTCCGATTCGAGCTCCAACACCATCGCGCTGGCGGAGCTCACGCGCGCCGGCTGGTCGAATACCGCGGGCCAGCAGCGCGGCACGCTGGAGCGGGTGTCGTACGCCTTGGTGAATGACGTGCTCAAGCGCAGCTACACCACCTCGCTCGATACCGTGCAGGGCACGAAACCGCAGGTTCAGGATCTGTTCGGCGGCGTGAAGACCGTGCAATTTCGCTACCTCGACGGCAATCAGGCCTGGCAGAACCAGTGGCCGCCGGCGAACCTTTCCCTCTCGTCGTCCGACAATCTGTGGACGCGGCCGGTGGCGGTCGAAGTCACCATCGAGTTCAAGGACTGGGGCACGGTGCGCCGCCTGATCGAGGTGGCGGGATGAAGCGGCCTGCGCCCTTCGCCGGACGTGCGCGCCAGCGGGGCGTCGCGCTCCTCATCGCGCTCATCCTGGTGGCGCTCGCCACCATTCTCGCCACCAAGCTGAGCTTCGACGGGTGGCTCGAGCGGCGACGCACCATCGGCATCATCGCGACCGAGCAGGCCTACCAGTTCGGCATGGGCGCGGAGGCCTTGGCGGCGGATGCACTCAATCAGATCGGGCAGAGCACGCCGGCTTCGCCGAACGGCGGCGGCGCAAATGGCGGCTCGAGCCAGCAGCCCATCACCCCCGGCCAGAGCGCCCAGCAGGTGAACCTGACCCAGCCCTGGGCGCAGCCCACTCAGCCCTTGCCGATCCAGTCACCGGACGACCCGGAGGCGGAGCCGATCGGCACCTTGCAAGCAGCCATCCAGGACATGCAGGGCCGGTTCAATTTGAACAATCTGGCGCACATGGTCCAGCAGAACGGCCAGTGGGTCGAGGACCCCGTGCCGTTCGCGCAATTTCAGCGGCTCTTGAGCTCCGTCGGCCTCGAGCCCAAGTGGGCCGGCATCGCACGCGACTGGATCGATCAGGACGATCAGCCGGGACAGCCGGACGGCGCGGAGGACAGCGTCTACACCATGCAAAATCCGCCATACCGGACCGGCAATTGGCCGATGATGAGTCCGGCGGAGCTCATGAACCTGCCCGGCTTCGGCGCGGATCGCTACCGCAAGCTCGCGCCGTACGTCACTGCCCTGCCCTCGGCTACCGCCAAAATCAATGTCTGTACGGCTCCGGCGCCGGTGCTGGAAAGCCTCGCCGACAGTCTGAGCGGCGAATACAACGATCAGGTTCTGGCCAACGGCCGCAAGAGCGGCTGCTTTCCGGACGTGGCGACGCTCACCGCGGTGCTCGGACCCAATGTCGCTGCTCAAACTCAGACTCAATTCGCGGACACCAGCCAGTTTTTCCGCCTCACTACGAGAGTCACGCTTGGCACTACCGAATTCACCTTGTACAGTCTTTTGTATCGAGGCCCCGGCGGCAAGGTGACGCCGTTGCTGCGCTCTTTCGGAACACTCTAACGACATGCCTCAAACGCTGCTGCTACGCATACCCGCACCCGGTCAGGAAGAGACCGAGTGGCTGAGCATCGATGAGGCGGGATCGGCGATCACCGCGAGGCAGCGCGGGCCGTTGAATCTGGCCGCGGTGCTCGCGCGGACGGCAAAGGTCGTGGCGCTCGCGCCGGCGACGCAAATTCTGCTGGCTGAGCCGGAACTGCCGCCCGGGAGCGGGGTCAGGCTCGCCCGCGCCGTGCCCTTCGCCCTGGAGGAACAGCTCACCGAGGACGTCGATGCGCTGTCCTTCGCCATCGGCCACCGCCAATCGAGCGGGCGCACGCCGGTCGCCGTGGTGTCGCGCAGCGTGCTCCAAGGGTGGCTGTCGGAGCTCGCCGCAGCGGGCATCGAGCCCAGCGCGATTTACGCCGATATTTCTCTGGTGCCCGACAATCCCGGTCAAACCATCCTCTGGCTGGAGAGGTCCCGGTTGGCCGTCCGGCGCCCGGGCAGCTTGCCGTTCGCGGTGGAGCTCACACCGGTCGCGGAGGCGCTGGTGGTCGCCGGGGTCCTTCCGGATCCGCTCGCGGAGCCCGCCGAGGGAGGCGCGGAGCCCCCGCCGCTCGAAAGCGCGGTTTTGTATGTCACCCGGGAGGACTGGGCGCTGGTTCGAGACGATTTCGAGGGCCTCGCCGGCAAGTTCGCCTCCCTCAAGGTTCAGATCCTCACCGATGGACCGTTGCCATGGCTCTCGAGGCATCTCACCGCCGCCGATTCCGTGAATCTCCTGCAAGGTGAATTTGCCCGCACCACCGACTACGGCGCCCGCTGGCATCGATGGCGCACCGCCGCCCTGCTGGCCGGCGGACTGCTGGTCGCTCACGTCGCCGCCGCGGCGCTCAAGATCCATCAGGCCAATCACGAGACCAAGGCGTTGGATGGGGAAATCGCGCAGGTCTTCTCTCAGACCATGCCGACCGAGACGCTGCAGGACCCCAGGCGCCAGATGCAATCGCGCCTCGATCGGATCCGTCGTTCCGCAGCGGGACCGCAATATTTCCTGCGAACGCTCGAGGCGCTGAGCGGCGCGGTCTCGGCGACGCCCAGGACCACCATCGATGCGCTCAGCTATCGTGAGCAGTCGCTCGACATGAAGGTGTCGGCACCGAGCCTTGCGGCTCTTTCGTCGCTGTCGCAGCTGGTTGCCAAACAAGGGCTGCAGGCGGAAATCCAGTCCTCCAAACCGGTCGACGCCGGCGTCGAGGCTCAGATGCAGGTGCGCGCCCCGGGCGCCAAGGCGCAACGATGAATCCGTACCTTCTGAAGCTCAAAGCCTGGTACGCCGGTCTTCAGGAACGGGACCGGCGCGTGGTGCTCATCGGTTCCGTGGCGCTGGCCGTCTTGATACTCGTGGGAGGCATCCTGTTGCCGCTGCAGTCCGCGGTGTCGGCAGCAGAGAAGAGGACCGAGTCGCGCCGCGAGGATTTGGCGTGGATGCACCAAAACGCCCCGGAGGTCGCCTCGGCGGGGACCGCCCAGTTCAACGATACCGGCGAAGCGCCCGTGGTCGTCGTGGACCGGGTCGGCCGCGAGTCGGGACTCGGTACGGCGCTGCGCGGCACACAGCCGAGCCCCACGGGAGTTCGGGTTCAGCTCGAGGCCGCGCCCTTCGACACGCTGGTGACCTGGATCGCCACGCTCGACCAGCGCTACGGATTGTCGATCGACTCGATCAGCGTCGATCGGGCCGCACGTCCCGGAGTGGTGAATGCCAACATCACCTTCGCCGCGACGCGGCGCTAAGGCGCAACCACCGGCCGCGCGGCCGGCCCAACCCCGCTCTCTCTGGCCTCGGCTCACCTTGATCGGCGTAGCCGCGGTCGTCGCCATCGTCGTGTGCGTACTGCCCGCCTCCATGATCACGCGTTTTCTCCCGCCGTCGGTGCAGGCGGAGGACTTTTCCGGAAGTATCTGGCACGGCTCCGCCGGCCGCATTACGGCGAACGGCCGGCCGGCGGGGGCGCTCGAATGGGACGTTCACCCGCTCGCATTGCTGAGGCTTCACCTCGTGGCGGACTTGCATTGGGTCAAGGGCGGCTTCGTGCTGGATGGCTCGGCCGACCTTGCGCGCGGACACCTCGCTGCATCGGGCATTTCCGGCGGCGGTCCCGTGGCAGATATGCGGGATTTCGGCCTCGGAGCGGGCTGGCACGGCAGCGCCGGCGTGCACATCGCGCAATTGACGGCGGATCTTTCGACGACCGGCGCCGCGCTCACCTCGGCGATCGGAGATATCACGGTGTCCGACGTATCGTCCGCGCAGGTCGCTTCCGGGGCGAATCTGGGCGGCTACGATCTGCGCTTCAACGATCCCGCGTCGGCTGCCGGCGCCGACATGAGCGCCGCTTTGGCCGATACCGGGGGACCGCTGGCCGTCAACGCCACCATCCAGCTCTCGATGAAGACGCGAACCGGCCTTTTCTCGGGCACCGTCAAGGAGCGTCCGGACGCCTCGCCCGCGCTGCGCAGCCAGCTCGACAATCTCGCTCAGCTTCACGCGCGGGACGCCGAGGGCCGCCTGCCGGTAGACCTGGAATTCACCTTTTGACGACTGTGAAGCCGGTCACGCTTTTACCTTGCAGTACGTCTATCGTAATGCTGCCCACGCCGTAACGAGGTTCGTCGAATGCTGTTGCTCGCCGCCATTGCGCACCTGACTCCCGTCCGTGCGCTCGAGACCGACCAAGGTCCGAACCACGTCAATCCCGTGCTGGGACATCTAGGTTTGACAATAATCGCCCTGGTGTACGTTCTCGTCGTCATGTGGCAGAACTGAGCGCCCGCTGCGGCCGTTCGCTGCGACGCTTTAGCTCTATGCCGCTTTGCTCTATGCCGCAGAGTACTTGACGATACAGCATCGAGGTCTTAAATTCGCGGCCTCCTTCAAGAAATTCGCGTGGGTGCCAATGCAATCCGAGATTCCCATCCCGATCGAAACGCATGCACTCGGCACGCTGGCCTACATCCGCAGGTCGATCGACACATCCGGTTCACTGGCCGTGCCGGGAATGGCAGGAGTGGTCATGGGATGCATCGGCCTGCTCGCCGCTCTGGCCGCATCGGCCCCCCAATGGGCGCCGCTCTGGCCTTCGATCTGGATGCTTGCCGGCGCCACGGCGTTCCTGGTCGGAGGCGCGTTGATGGCGCGCGAGACGGCGCTGTCCGGGCATGCCCGCTATCTCGGCCCGGTACGCAAGTTCTTGCTTTGCCTTTGCCCCACCCTGTTCGCCGGAGCCGTGCTGACCGCCGTGTTGTGGCATGCCGGCATGGTGAACCTCCTGCCGGGCACGTGGCTGCTGCTGTACGGTTGCGCGGTACTCTCGGCGAGCACGGTGACCATCCCGAGCACGATGCGGCTCATCGCCATCATGGGCACGCTCTTCGTGGTGCTGGGCTCCCTCGCCTTTGCATTGCCGGCGCAGACGCACACATTGATTCTGGGCACCGGCTTCGGCGCCCTGCACATCCTCTTCGGCATTCTGGTGGGACGCCTCGGCCGTGCCTACTAGAGGAGCCACGGCGGCCGTGCCCACCAGAGGAGCCACGGCGAAACGCCACGAGGCGCACGGGACGCCCTCCGCCAAGAGCTCGGCGAGACCGGCGCCCGTTCTCCATGGCACGGCTGCCGGCGGTCATTCGGGCTTCGACCGGCTGATCTACGAGCGGGTGCGGCTCGGGATCATGAGCGCGCTCGCCACGAACGATGAGTTGACCTTCAACGAGCTCAAGTCGCTGTTCAACGCGAGCGACGGGAATCTGGGCGCACACGCCCGCAAGCTCGAGGAGGCGGGCTACGTGGCCTGCAGCAAATCCTTCGAGGCACGGCGCCCGAAATCGATCTACCGAATCACGGCAGCCGGCCGCAAAGCGCTTCTTCGCTATCTCGAACACATCGAGGCGGTGATCAAGGCAACGCGGCGCGTCTGATAGGCATCCCTATTCATGCACGTCGCCATCATCATGGACGGAAACGGCCGCTGGGCCACCGAGCGCGGCCTGCCGCGCACCGCCGGACACGTCGAAGGCGCGAAGGCGGTGCGCAAGGCGGTCGAGGTCGCCGCGAGCTCGCGGGTCGAGACGCTGACCATCTACGCCTTCTCCGCCGCCAACTGGGCGCGCCCATCGAGCGAGGTGTCGGCGCTGATGCGTCTGTTCGGCCAATATCTGTTCACCGAGACGCGCCGCTGCGTGGACGAATCCATACGCATCAACATCATCGGACGCCGCGACCGCTTGAACGAAAGTCTGCTTCGCTCCATCGAGCAGAGCGAGCGCTTGAGCGCAGCCGGCACCGGCATGCATCTTCGCATCGCGGTGGACTATTCATCTCAATACAGCATCGTCGAGGCTGCCCGGCGCGCCTCCCGCGATTCGGATTTCACCTCGGAAGGCTTCAAGCGTCTGCTGCATGAAGTCGATCATTGCGCTTATCCGGCGGGCGATGTGGATCTTCTGATCCGCACGGGCTCGGAGCAGCGCCTGAGCGATTTTCTCCTGTGGGAATGCGCCTACGCGGAGCTTTATTTCGCCGACTGTCTGTGGCCGGATTTCGACGAGCGGCGATTTCGCCAGGCGCTGGAGGCGTTTGCGGGGCGGCAGCGCCGGTTCGGCGCCTTGGGGGGCGGCAAGCGCTGAGCGGTCCGACGCGCTAGAATCGATCGGATGAAGAACGACATCGAGCGCGCGCTTCGGCGCGCAAAGACCCTATTCATCGGCGCGGCGGCGGGGCTTTCGCTGCTCGTGGGCGGCGCTCGCGCGGCGGATCCGGAACACGGGCCGGCGGCCGCGGGCGGAGCGGCTCTCGAAGCGACGCTCGACAATGGATTACGCGTGGTCGTCGTCCGAAATTCGCTCGCCCCGGTGGTTAC
This sequence comes from Steroidobacteraceae bacterium, assembly GCA_036501585.1. Taxonomy (GTDB): domain Bacteria; phylum Pseudomonadota; class Gammaproteobacteria; order Steroidobacterales; family Steroidobacteraceae; genus Bog-1198. Next base: position 5,300 of record DASYAC010000319.1, on the reverse strand, counting down.
CGTCGAGATGAACTTCAGGGTGGGCGGCAACGAGACTCCGGCGGGTTTTCCGGGCATGGCCCACGCCCAGGAGCACATGGCCTTTCGCGGCTGCGCCGGAATGAACGCCGATCAGACCGCCGCCATCTACGCCGAGCTCGGCGGCCGCAACAACGCGGACACCCAGCAGAACATCACCCAGTATTTCGCCACGGTGCCCGCATCCGATTTGAGTGTGGCGCTCGAGGCTCAGGCGGCCTGTCTCCGGGGCGTCGATGATTCGCCGGCCGAATGGGCGAAGGAACGCGGCGCCATCGAACAGGAGGTCGCGCGCGACCTGTCCAATCCCACCTACAAATTCATCAACCGGCTGAACCAGGACATGTTCGCGGGCACGCCTTACGCGCACGACCCTCTCGGGACCAAGCCGTCCTTCGATGCGACCACGGGCGAGATGCTGAGATCGTTCTACCGCAGCTGGTACGCGCCTGGAAACGCCATTCTCATCGTCGTGGGCGACATCGATCCGGCCGATGCCCTGGCGAAGGTGCGGCGCCTGTTCGGCGCCATCCCGAATCGCTCGGTTCCGGCGCACCCATCGGTGAACTTCGAGCCCGTGAAGTCCGAGACCTTCACGCTGGACAGCAATCTTCCCTATCTCCTCGGTTTCATCGCCTATCGATTTCCGGGAACGAGCTCGACGGACTTCGCCGCCGCAGAAATCCTCGGGGACGTTCTGAACAGCCAGCGAGCGGATCTGTATGGGATGGTGCCGGCCGGCAAGGCGCTCGCCGCAGAATTCGGCGTCGCCGAGCCATACACCCAGGCGAGCGTGGGCTACGGGGTCGTGGCGCTGCCGGCCGGCGCGGACGCCGAGGCGGCCATCAAGGAAATGCGCGGTATCTTGACCCACTACGCCGGGACGGGCGTTCCGGAGGAGCTCGTCGAGGCGGCGAAGCGGCATGAATTGGCGGATGCCGAATTCGAGCGCAATTCCATCCCGGGTCTCGCCAACGTGTGGTCGAACGCGCTCGCCGCCGAAGGCAGGACGAGTCCCGACGAGGACATCGAGGCCATCAAACGAGTCACTGCCGCGGACGTGAATCGCGTGGCCAAGTCCTACCTGGCCGATCAGAACTCGATCACGGCCGTCCTGAAGCCGGTGCCCACGGGTCAACCCGTCGCCACCAAGGGCTTCGGGGGCGCGGAAGAGGTGACCGCCGCTCCCACCAAGCCGGTGCAATTACCTGCCTGGGCGGCGGCCGACCTGGCGCAGCTCAAGATTCCGGCCGATTACATCAAGGTCTCCGACGTGACGCTCGCGAACGGCATTCGCCTCGTCGTGAAGACCGATCGCACCACGCCTACCGTATCGGTGCTCGGCGCCGTGAAGCACGATTTCGGGCTCGAGACCCGGACCGGGCAAGAGGGCATATCCGACGTACTCAACGCTCTTTTCCCCTACGGCAGCGAAACCCACGACCGGCTGGCGTATCACAAAGCGCTCGACGACATCGCCGCCAACGAGACGGCGGGATTCGAATTCTCCCTGTCCGTGCTCACCGCCGACTTCTCGCGAGGCGTCGAGCTGCTCGCCGAGAACGAGCTTCATCCCGCGCTCCCCGAGAAGGCCTTCGCCGTGGTGAAACGCCAGACCTCCGAGTTCCTCGCCGGCAATCTCAAGAGTCCCGAGTACCGTACTTTTCGCGCGCTCGACACGGCGCTCCTGCCCGCCGGGGACCCGATTTTGCGGCAGGCAACTCCCGCCACTGTCGCCAACGTCACGCTCGGCGACGTGCGCTCCTTCTATGCGGCCACCATCCGGCCCGACCTCACCACCATCGTGGTGATCGGCGATGTGTCGGCGGAGGATGCGAAGTCCGTGGTCGAGAAGTGGTTCGGGGGATGGCACGCGAGCGGCCCGAAGCCCGACACGACGCTTCCGCCGGTGATTCTCAACAAGCCGTCGTCGGTTTCCGTGGCGGATCCGCAGGCCGTGCAGGACTCGGTGTTCCTCGCCGAGCAATTGAACCTCAACCGTTTCGATCCGGATTACTATCCCCTGCAGCTCGGCAATCACGTGCTCGGAGGCGGCTTCTACGCCACGCGGCTCTATCACGACCTGCGGCAGGTCGCGGGCTACGTCTACACCGTCGACGTGCGCCTGGACGCCTCCAAGACACGCGCGAGCTACGCGGTTGCCTATGGATGCGACCCGAGCAACGTATCCAAGGCGCGGTCGCTGATCGAGCGCGATCTCGGAGAGATGCGCACGCGCGACGTGTCCGGGGAAGAATTGCATCAGGCGAAGGCGCTGATCCTGCGGCAGATCGTGCTCAACGAGTCGAGCGAGGAAGCCGTGGCTCACGGCCTCCTGGGGCGGGCCGAGATCGATCTGCCCCTCGACGAGCCGGTCATCGCGTCCAAGAAGTATTATGCGATCACGGCGCCGGAGATTCGAGAGGCGTTCGCCAAGCACGTCCGAACCGGCGATCTGGTCCAAGTGGTCCGGGGTCCGCCGCCGCATTGACGCGCGGCCGGGTCGCTCGCGCACGCCCTCGATGTTGTTACCGAGATCCTTCATGAAGCGTTCGATGATCCGCTTGTTCTCGATCACGCCACGATCGCTCATGCGCTCGTGAAAGGCCTGCTATTGTCGTCGCGGGAAAAGGGATAGGATGCGTGGTGCAGCCGACCTCTCGACTAAAAGTCCATGGACAAGCACGTACTCATCGCCGGTGCTTCCGGCTTCGTCGGCAGTGCAGCCGTCAACCGCTTCATCGGCGATGGTTGCAAAGTCATGGGTCTGTCTCGCCGGCCGCCCGTCAATCCGGTCCAGGGTGCGACGTATCGCTCGGTGAATTTGTTGGATCGCGACGATTCGCGACGGGCCTTGAGCGATCTCGGAGAGACAACCCATCTCATCTACGCGGCGGTCAATGAGACACCGGGCGATTTGGTCGCCAGTTGGACTGACCCGCACCATGCAGCGCGCAATGCGTCGATGCTGGAGAATCTGCTGGATGCGTTGCTGCCGGTTGCCTGTAATCTACAACGCATTTTGCTCGTTCATGGAACCAAAGCGTACGGCGTGCACCTGACCGACCGACCCCACGTGCCGCTGCTCGAACGGTCTGCGCGTCCAAGCCACGATGATTTCTATTTTAGACAGGAGGATCTGCTGCGGTCGAGGCGCAACGGCGCGGACTGGAGCTGGACCATTCTGCGCGCGCCGATGATCGCAGGCGGAGGCTACGGCAGCAATCTCAATGCATTGCTCGCCATCGGCGTGTTCGCGGCGCTCTTGAAAGAGGAGAGAAAGCACCTGTGCTTTCCAGGGGCCGGAGACGCCGGCGGCGTGATGGAGATGGTGGACGTCGAACTATTGGCGCAAGGGCTTGCATGGGCGGCGGCGTCGCCCAATGCGGCCGACCAAGTCTTCAATATCGCCAATGGCGACACCTATATTTGGCCGGACCTATGGCCCGTCATCGCGGCTGATTTCGGCATGCCGGTCGGCGCGCCGGAACCTTGCAGCGTCGCGTCCGCCATCATGAGTCGCGCGGCACAGTGGAGCGACATCGTTCGGGAGCACGGGCTCGCCGCGCCGACGGACCCGCGCCTCTTTCTGGGTGAATCGGCCGCGCTGGCGGACTTCGCGCTCAACCACTGTGCACGCGCCGTCCTCACCAGCACGATCAAGATCCGCCGCGCCGGTTTCGCCGGTTGCATCGACACCGCCGAGAGCGTCGTCAAGTGGCTGGACCGATGGCGCGGCCAGCGCTTATTGCCGCCCTGCCGATAAGCCCCGGGGCTTTCAGTAGGCGTACAGCCCGGCCTCAACCGCAAACCCGATGGCTGATCCGACATCGCCGCAACCTCATTTCACCTCGACCTGCACTGGAAAGCGCCCAAAGTAGAAGCCGAAAGGCTTCCTGATGTCCTCGGCCTCGAGTCCGAAATCGCGTTTCAGATTATAGGCCAGCTTGTCCGTGCTCTTGGTCTCATGCGCCGCCAGATAGGCATGCAGGTCGGCCAGAGCGGCGTCGGTGAGCGGCAATTCGGCGCGCCGGTAGATTTCGCGCAGCACCGTATCCGGATCTTTGATCCATTCGTGAAAATAGACGTCGATGGTCTGCGCCGGAGGCAACACATCGCGATCGCGCACGCATGCGCGCAACAGCCGTTGGTAGCGGTCGGGCCAGTAGCCGGCGGGCTCCCCGGGGTCGACGCGCTTGCGGAAGACCCGCGCGGCATAGAGCGCCATGGTCATGGCCGAACGGATGGAGCCGACCGGGTCGCGATGCGTGAGAACGAAGGTCGCATCGGGAAACGTCTTGTAAAGCACCGGCAATTGCTCCAGGTGCTGCGGGCATTTCAGCACCCAGCGATCCGGTCCACGCAAGAACGTCAGCACCTGCAGCGCCTTCTTCAGATAGGCATAGGTGCCTCGTTGATCCTGGGACAGATAGAAATCGCGCCAGCGAGGCACGTAAGCCAGCCACTCGATCAGATACGAGGAGAAATCCAGCGCCTGCAATTCGATATCCTCGCTGATATGATCGGCCGAGAATTCATGCATGATCTTCATGTGCGGCAGGAGGGCCTCATAGCCCTCCCAACCGGCATTGGCACGCGTCCAGCGCGGGTTTGGATCCGCCGCGGTGGACTCATCGGCGGCAGTGGGCACCGGCGCGATGGCCTCCCACCACGGCAGTGAGCGTAGTCGCGAGTCGGCGCTCAGCAATCCCAGCAGGTGGGTGGTGCCGGACCGCGGCAAGCCGGCCACGATAATGGGCCGCTCGATCCGAATGTGCAGCACCTCCGGATGTCGCCGGATGAAATCCTCCAAGCGCAGGCGCGTTTCGGCATAGCGCAAGGTCATCCCAAACAGGCTGGAGCGCGTCAGCGACGAGGCGTTCGAATCCTCGTCGATGGCCTGCAGCCAAACCGCCAGGCGTGCACGGAAATCCTGCGCGCCGAAATCGGACAGCCCCGTATTGGCGCAGGCTGCATCGAGTACGGCCTCGACGGTGAGGGTCACGGAATGCGCCTGCGCAGCCTCGAGCGCACCCTTCTGCACTGCCGTCAGCACCGGATTTCGCAAGTCGGTCAAGTCGATCATGTAGGTATGCCCGGGACACGTGCAGTGCGGCTCATGACGGTTTCCTCTATGCCAGATCCTCCCAGGAGACTCAGCGGTGCGTCAAGCGGGATTGCCGCGCGACCGTGCCCGTTACACACTAGGGCAAGCGGCGAAACGAACGCTGCAGCGCGCGAATCCTCAAGCAAACTGTATGAAGGACAGCAAATGGCAAAAG
>DASYAC010000318.1:0-4507 GCA_036501585.1 Steroidobacteraceae bacterium | reverse complement strand
CTGTTTGACTTGGTCTGCTGTGATATTCATGGTTATTACAGACGGCCGCAGACGGCCGTTTCCTCGCGTTGATCAATAAAGCATCGACCGATCCGGACCGAGCTATCGCAGAGGGAGTCCCGGGATATGGGGACCCCCTCCGGGACTCAGGCGCCGCGTGTCGGCGTACGGCGGCCGACGGGCCTGCGCCGCGGCGCGCTCGCCGGACGGTTCTCGGCAGGAGGCGCATCGACCGCATCGACTTCGTCGGCTTCCACCTCGGCGTCCTCGACCTGAGCCGCGGCGACTGCCACCCCCGGAATCACGGTCACGGGTACCTTGCGGCGCGGCGCCGGCTTTCTACCGCGGCCGGCCGGGGCCGGCGGACGCCGTCCGGCGGCAGCCCGCTTCTTCGGGTTGCCTTCCTCGTCCAATTCCACGAACTCATCCTCGCCCACCGGCACTTCCGGGAGCGATGCCTTGCCCTCGAGTACGGAATCAGCGACTCCGCCCGCATAAAGAAGGATGGCGCGCATGGCGTCGTCGTTGCCCGGAATGACGTAATCGATCCCGTCCGGCGAGCAATTCGTGTCGACCACCGCAACCACCGGGATGCCGAGCTTGCGCGCCTCATGGATCGCGATCTCCTCGTGCCCCACATCGATCACGAACAGCGCATCCGGCAACGCGGTCATGTCGCGGATGCCGCCGAGGCTGCGCAGGAGCTTGTCCATTTCCCGGCGAAGCATCTGGGCCTCTTTCTTGCCGCGGCGCTCGAGCGAGCCGTTCTGCGCCATTTCGTCGAGCTCGTTGAGTCGCTTGATGGACTGACGGATGGTCTTGAAATTGGTCAGCATCCCTCCCAGCCAGCGCTGGTTGACATAGGGCATGCTGCACCGCAGCGCCTCCTTTTGCACGGCATCCCGGGCGGAGCGCTTGGTGCCGACGAACAATATCTTGCCCCCTCGGGCCGCCACACCTTTGATGAAGGCTGCCGCCTGAACGTAGAGGGGTTGGGTACGCTCCAGGTTGATGATGTGGATCTTGTTACGCTCGCCGAAAATGAACGGGGCCATTTTCGGATTCCAGAAACGGGTCTGATGTCCGAAATGGACACCCGCTTCCAGCATTTGTCGCATCGACACGCCGGGCATGGTGAGCTCCTTGGTTGGGTTGAGCCTCCGCGAGTCCCAATCGGCAACCCGGGCCTTGAATCGGTAGGCAACGCCTTCAGATCCGAGGTTCCCGGGCACCCAGCCGACTGTGTCGACCCGCGTGCGGGGTTGTTAAAAATAGCCGCGCTTTATACCATGAACCCTACCGCGAAACAAACCGCGGAAATGGATCGAGTAGGCCCTATGAACGTAACCGTCAAGACACCGGCCGAACAGGACAAAATGCGCGCCGCCGGGCGTTTGGCGGCGAGCGTACTCGACATGATCGAGCCGTTCGTCCAGCCCGGGGTGAGCACGGAGGAGCTCGACAAGCGCTGTCACGACTTCATCGTCGACGAGCTCAAATCGATCCCCGCGAACTTGAACTACCGCGGGTTTCCGAAGACCATCTGCACCTCGGTGAATCACGTGGTCTGCCACGGAATCCCGGGGGATAAGCGCCTGAAGAGCGGCGACATCATCAACATCGACGTGACCGTGATCCGCGACGGCTTTCACGGCGACACCAGCCGCATGTATCTGGTCGGCACGGCGAGCGTCGCCGCACGCCGTCTCACCTCCGCCTGCCACGAGGCGATGTGGAAGGGCATCGAGGTGGTCAAGCCGGGAGCCCGGCTGGGCGACATCGGTCACGCCATCCAGACTTTCGCCGAGAGCAACGGCTTCTCGGTGGTTAGGGAGTACTGCGGACACGGGATCGGCCGCGTGTATCACGAGGATCCGCAGGTCCTTCACTACGGCAAACCCGGCACGGGTCTCGAGCTCGCGGCCGGCATGACCTTCACCATCGAGCCCATGATCAATGCGGGGCGCCGCGACGTGCGGCTGTTGAACGACGGCTGGACGGTCGTGACCAAGGACCAGTCGCTCTCGGCTCAATGGGAACACACCATCCTGGTGACCGAGGCGGGGTACGAAGTGCTCACCCTCGGCGCCGAAGCGGCGCTGTCCCGGGCCGCGGCGGCTACTTGAACGCCGGCGCGGCATTCCTACACAACGCTGATTGGGCCTATTTGGCTCTCGTGCCGGAGGCCCTGAAGAGCGGCCAGTATTCTCCGGTCGCATTTCGCCAGGTACTCGACGGCGGCGCGGACCTTTTGCGGGAGCGCTTCCAGGCGGACGATCCGGTCGAGGACTTGGTGCGCGACCGGGCCCTGCTCGTCGATCTGGCGTTGCGCGCCGCCTGGGTACAGCACGCCGGCCGTTTCGCGCACGACCTGGCGCTGGTGGCGGTCGGCGGCTACGGCCGGGGCGAGCTGCACCCGAGCTCCGACATCGACGTCATGGTGCTCCTGCCGAAGAGCGACTCGGCCGACTGGCAGTCCGACATCGAACGATTCCTGACGTTCCTCTGGGACATCGGCCTCGAAGTGGGCCACAGCGTGCGCTCGATCGATGACTGCCAGCGCGAGAGCCTTGCCGACATCAGCGTCGCCACGACCCTGTTCGAGGCGCGCCTGCTCGCCGGACCGGAGTCGCTGTTCGCCGGGATGCGCCGTGCGCTGGCGCCCGACCGTCTGTGGTCGTCCCAGGATTTCTTCGAGGCCAAGGTCCGCGAGCAGACCGAACGCCATCATCGCTACTACGACACCGCCTACAACCTCGAGCCCAACGTCAAATCGAGCCCGGGAGGGCTCCGCGACATCCAGACCATCGGCTGGGTGGCCAAGCGGCATTTCGGAACGGAGACCCTCGATGAGCTGGTGCCGCACGGATTCCTGACCCGTGAGGAGCTGCGCAAGCTCAAGGCCGGTCAGGCATTCCTGTGGAAGGTGCGCTTCGGGCTTCATGTGCTCACCGGACGGCGCGAGGACCGGCTGCTGTTCGATTATCAGATCAAGCTCGCGAAGCTGTTCGGCTACGAGGATGCGAGCTTCACGCTCGCGGTCGAGCAGCTGATGCAGAAGTACTACCGCACGGTCATGGATGTGAGCCTGCTGAACGAGATGCTGCTGCAGCTGTTTCGCGAGGCGATCCTGACGCAGAGCGGACCGCCCATTCCCATCAATCCGCGCTTTCAGATCAGGAACGACTACCTCGAAGTCACGCATCCCGAGGTGTTCGCGCGCAACCCCTCGGCGCTCCTCGAGCTCTTCGTCCTCCTGCAGCAGCACCCGGAGCTGCGCGGAGTGCGGGCCGAGACGATCCGTCTGATCGGCACCCACGTATCGCTGATCGACGAGGAGTTCCGCCAGAATCCGCGCCATCATCGTCTGTTCATGGAGATCCTGTGCGCGCCGGTCGGCGTCACGCACGAGCTCCGGCGCATGAACCTGTACGGCGTGCTCGGCCGCTACATTCCCGCATTCGGGCGCATCGTCGGGCGCATGCAGTACGATCTGTTCCACGCGTATACCGTGGATGCGCATACCCTGTTCGTGGTGAGCAACCTGCGGCGCTTCGCGATGCCGAAGTACAACCACGAGTTCCCGGCGTTGAGCCAGATCATGCAGTCCCTGCCGCGCCAGGAGCTGGCCTACCTCGCCGCACTCTTCCACGACATCGCCAAGGGACGGGGCGGCGATCATTCCGAGCTCGGCGCGGTCGACGCCGAGGCATTCTGTCTGGAGCAGGGGCTCGGGCGCTACGAGGCGCGCCTCGTCGCCTGGCTGGTCAAGAACCACCTGATCCTGTCCATCACCTCGCAGAAGAAGGACATCAGCGACCCGGACATCATTCATGACTTCGCGCGCCGCGTCGGCGATCAGGCGCACCTCGATTATCTCTATGTGCTCACGGTCGCCGACGTGCGCGGTACCAACCCCAAGCTCTGGAACGCGTGGAAAGCGCGGCTCTTCGAGGAGTTCTACGAGCGCACCAAGCGCGCCTTGCGCCGCGGCCTGGAAACACCGGTCGATCAGGACGAGCTGATACGCGAGACCCAGGCCAATGCCCGGGCGAAAATCCCCGCCATTCCCGAGCAGCGGGTCGCCGAGGTGTGGTCGCAGTGGACCGAGGCGTATTTCCTGCGCTTCACGCCCGAGGAGATCGGCTGGCATACGACGCTCCTCGCGGACCACCGTCCCGGCGATGCTCCCCTGGTGGCGATCCGGCAATTGACGGAACGCGGCGGCACGGCGGTGCTGACCTACACGCCGCACGGCGTACACAGCTTCGCTCGCACCACGGCGGTTCTCGACCAGATGGGGCTCAACGTGGTGGACGCCCGCCTGATCAGGAACGCCAACGGCTTCAGTCTGGAGACCTACGTGGTGCTCGAGGACAACGGCGCGGTGATCGCCGATCCCGCGCGCATCCGCGAAATCGAGCGCGGCCTCTGGCACAACCTCGGGCAGGCGGAAGACTCTCCGGTCGCCGTCACGCGCCGCGCGGCGCGGCAGGTGCGCATGTTC
>DASYAC010000317.1:0-2346 GCA_036501585.1 Steroidobacteraceae bacterium | reverse complement strand
GCTGGGCCGACGCTAACGAATACTTGGCGATCACAGCCCAGGCGCTCGGCAGATATTGTGATCGCGTTGATCAAGCGATCGAGCTGCTGCAGCGCTAGTGGCTCTTCGGCGAAGCGGCACTCTCCCTCGGGGTCATGCCGTGGCGGGCAGCCCTAGATTCGACCGATAAACCCGATGGATGCCAGCGATGGATAATGTGAGTCTTTTCCACGTCACCGCTGCCAGACACGCACCAAGTGCAGGAATCTCGGGTATATGCTCTGGCGCTTCGCCCGCTGGAGCACCGCTCGGCTACGGCCGGGACGTCTTAGCACCGGGAATCCATGAAGTCCCCGCTAATGGTACCCCCGCCATCGCAGCGGCTTCCACGGTCAACGCCACCAGATCCTCCTTTTCGAGATGATGGACGTCCTGCTTGCCGCAAGCGCGCGCGATGGTGGTCAACTCCATGTTCAGCGTTTTTAGATAATTCTTGAGGCGCTTGGCACCCACCGCCGGCTCGAGCCGGAGTTCCAACTCAGCGTCCTGGGTGGTGATGCCGACCGGGCATTTGCCCGTGTGGCAATGGTGACAAAATCCGGGCGCCGTGCCGAGACGCGCATAGTCCTTCGTCGCGGAGCGGTGCTCTCCATGCACCACGTAGCTGTCGCTGTTGCAGCCGAGTGCCATCAGTAAACCCTGGCCGATCGCGACCGCATCCGCGCCCATGGCGAGCGCCTTGGCGACGTCCGCCCCGCTGCGGATGCCGCCGGAAATCACCAGCTGCACCTTGCCGCGCATGTTGAGGTCGTCGAGCGCATCCACGGCCTGGCGCAGCGCCGCGAGGGTCGGTATGCCGACGTGTTCGATGAAGACCGTCTGAGTCGCGGCGGTCCCGCCTTGCATGCCGTCCACGACGATCACGTCGGCGCCCGCGTGCACGGCGAGCTTCACGTCGTTGAATACGCGCGTGGCGCCTACCTTCACGTAAATCGGCTTCTCCCAATCGGTGATCTCGCGCAGCTCCTTGACCTTGATCACCAGATCGTCCGGCCCGGTCCAATCCGGGTGGCGCGAAGCGGAGCGCTGATCCACTCCCTCGGGCAGGGTGCGCATGCGCGCCACCCGCGGATTGACCTTCTGACCCAGGAGCATTCCGCCGCCGCCCGGCTTCGCGCCCTGCCCGATGACGATTTCAATGGCGTCTGCGCGCCGCACGTCGTCGGGGTCGAATCCGTAGCGCGACGGCAGGCATTGGTACACCAGAGTCTTCGAGGAAGCGCGCTCCTCCGCGGTCATTCCGCCGTCGCCCGTCGTGGTCGAGCTTCCCATCTCCGTCGCCGCCCGCCCCAGCGCCTCTTTGACCCGCGCCGAGAGAGCACCGAAGCTCATGCCGGCGACGGTGATGGGAATACCGAGCTCGATCGGTTTGGTGGCAAAGCGCGTGCCGAGCACCGTCTTGGTCGCGCAGCGCTCGCGGTACCCTTCGAGCGGATAGCGCGACAGCGAGGCGGCCAGGAACAACAGATCGTCGAAGTTCGGCACCCGCCGCTTCGCGCCCAGGCCGCGAATTTCATAGAGGCCCGTGGCGGCGGCCCGCTGGATGTAGTCGATGGTCGCCCGGTCGAAGCCGGCGGACTCTTCTCGCGGGGTACTGGACGGGTCGCCGTCCGGCCGAGGGGTATCGCTGACGGGCCGCTCCGCGCTCATCGCTCAGTACTCCTGATTGGCATCGGCATGCCAGTGATACAAGCTCTTGGCAGACCCCACCCGCTTGAATTCGCCGGGATCATGGGTGAGGCCCGCGGCGGCCAACAGGCTCTCGACGTCGGCGCGGTCCGCGTCCGACATCGGTTCGAACCGCGCATCGGCACCGAGCGAACGAACCTTGCCGCGCACGTAGATCACCGCTTCGTACAGGGAATCGCCCAGGCCATCACCGGCGTCGCCGCAGATGATCAACCGGCCCGCCTGCGCCATGAACGCCGAAAAGCTTCCGACGCTGCCGCCGACCACGATGTCCGCGCCCTTCAGCGAAATCCCACATCGAAGCGATGCATCGCCGTCGACGACGAGGAGTCCGCCGTGCGCGGAGGCGCCGGCGGCCGTGGAGGCGAACCCCTTCACGTGTACGCGGCCCGACATCATGTTTTCGGCAGCCCCCGGGCCCGCATTGCCATGAACGGTGACCGCGGCATGCTTGTTCATGCCCGCCACGTAGTAGCCCACGTGCCCGTGAATGTGCACGTCCAGCTCCGCATCGAGTCCGCACGCAATGGAATGTGCTCCGTCGGGATGATGAACGCGAATCTGCGACACACCCTCCTGCGCCGCGCGCCGGTGCAGGAAGAAATTCAGATCGCGCAG
>DASYAC010000316.1:0-20698 GCA_036501585.1 Steroidobacteraceae bacterium | reverse complement strand
CGCCGAGCTTCGGCATCCTCGCGCCGAGCCGCTGGCTTTCGATCCGTCGAAACTCGAGACCGTGATCTATCGCTTCAGCCCGCCGACACGATTCGGAGAGGAGTACCGGCTCCGGCTCAAGAGTGAACGGTCGCTCCGCTGTCTGCTGCATGCCAACGTGCTCAGCATCAAAGCCGATGCCACGGCACGCACGGTCGTTCGATTGCTAGCCGGTACCCTCGGCGGCGCGCGTTTCGAAGTCGCGGCCAGAAGCTATGTGCTCGCGGCCGGAGGCATCGAGAATGCCAGGCTCTTGCTGCTGTCCAACGATGTTGCGGCCGAAGGTCTCGGCAATCGGCACGATCTGGTCGGGCGTTTCTACATGGATCATCCGCACACCAAGCGGCGCCTCATCGTGCCTTCCGGCCGGATGAAAAGCGGACTTTACGGCGAATTCTTTCGCGGGCGCCGCATCATGGCGAGGATCGCCTTGCCCGACGAGATGCAGAGACGCGAAAGCCTTCTCGGCTATTCCGCCAATCTGCATCCGCTCTATTTCGGGCACGACTCGCCCGGGTGGGCGGCGCTGCGGGATACGGCCCTGTCGCTGTCGCGATCCCGGCGCTCCGATCCCTTCCATCGACTGCCTCCTTACGCACGCAAGGGCGTGACCGTTAATCAGTGGATCGACATGGCGCGCTATCCGGCACGCACTGCGGCCGCCGGGCTGCTGCGGGTCCTCAAACCCAACCGCTTCATCAGCGGTTTCACCCTCGAGAGCAAGCCCGAGCAGGCGCCGAATCCCGCGAGCCGCCTCACGCTCGACGACGAATTGGATGCCTTCGGACTTCGGCGGATCAAGGTCGATTGGAGAATGCTGCCGATCGATCGGCGCACCGCGGTGCGCGGCGAGGAGATCGTCGACGCGGAGTTGCGGCGTCTCGGCATCGGCGCCTTGGCGCCTCTGCCGCGCGAAGATGTCGAAGGTTGGCCCGAGAATCTGGAGAGCGGCTGGCATCAGCTGGGGACCACCCGGATGCACTCGAGCGAGAGACGCGGGGTGGTGGATGCCGACGCGCGGGTACACGGCATGTCCAATTTATACGTTGTGGGCGGTTCGGTTTTCCCGACCGGAGGCACGGCGCCTCCTACACTCACCATCGTTGCGCTTGCGCTACGCCTGGCGGCTCATTTGAGCCGTGCAGCGCCGTCGCGGGAGCCGTGAAGGCCCATGTCGCTGTAGGATTGAACTTACAAAAAAAGCGGCTATGTTCAAGATCTTAGCAGTGCATAATTCTCATACGGCCGGGCAATTTTGAGTATCATCGGGACCGTTGGCCAGTGTCGACTTTGTGGTTGGTCTTTTTTGTGTCTGCGCATCACAGGTTCATTTCTCCAGGAAGTTCGACATTGCCAATCCCTGAAACCAATTCCCGGTTCGACATGGCGCGTCTGGCGCACCGGCTGACGACTCCCATGGCACTCGCGGCACTGGTGATCTTCACGGCCCTGGTCACGATCCTGGCCGCGCCGAGCCACGCCGAGCAGGCGTCCACCGCGCAGCTCGAATACCGCATCGGCGCCGGCGACATCCTGAAGATCTCGGTGTTCAAGAATCCCGATCTGACTCTCGAGGCGCGGGTGTCGGAAGTCGGGGCGATCAGCTTTCCGTTGGTGGGCTTGGTGCAGGTGAGCGATCTGACTTTGCCGGCGGCGGAAAAGAAGATCGCGGAGCTCCTCAAGGATGGAGGCTTCGTCGTCAATCCCCAGGTGAACATCCTGCTCGAGACCGCTTTCGGCAATCTGGTGTCGGTACTCGGGGAAGTCAACAAGCCGGGACGCTACGCGCTGGATGCCGCCGGCGGCCACCTCTCCGGTATGCTGGCGACCGCGGGCGGCATCATGCCGACGGGGTCGGACACGGTGATCGTCAGCGGAACCCGCAACGGCAAGCCGTTCCGGCGCGAGATCGATGTGGTCAAGGCCGCCGTGGAGGGCAACACCGCCGACGACGTCCTCCTGTCCGGCGGCGACACGGTGTTCGTGAATCACCAGCCGATGTTCTATATCTACGGGCAGGTGCAGAAGGCCGGTCAATATCGCCTGGAGCGGAACATGACCGTCATGCAGGCGCTCGCGGTCGGCGGCGGAATCACCACGAAGGGAACCCGGCGCGGCATCGTCCTGCATCGGCGCGACGCTCACGGCAAGGTGAACGAGATTGAGGTCTCGCTCGACGATGACGTGAAGGATTCGGATGTCATCTACGTGAAAGAGAGTTTGTTCTGACGACGAGGGCAGGCATCGATGGGTTCTCAGCAGTTGTTTCTGGTCTTGCGGGCGCGCTGGAAGTTCGCCTTTCGCGTGTTCTTGGGCGTCCTCATCCTGGTCGCGCTGGTTACGCTGATATTGCCGAAGCAGTATTTGGCGACGGCCTCCGTTGTCGTCCAGAGCAAAACGGACCCGCTGTCGAACAACGGGGCCTATCCTGCGGCGCAGCTCCTGCCGAGCGACATCGCGACCCAGGTCGACATCATCGAGAGCCATCGCGTCGCGCAACGCGCCGTCAAGCTGCTGAAGCTCGATGAATCCCCCGAGTACAAGGAAAAGTGGCAGCGCGACGGCACGGGCGATCTGGTCGGATGGATTGCGGACGAGCTGCAGAAGAAAGTGACCGTGGTTCCCTCCAAGGAGAGCGACGTCATCGGCATTTCCGCGAAGTGGCCCGATGCGAAATTCGCCGCCGCCCTCGCGAACGCCTGGGCCGATGCGTACATCGACACGAACATCGATCTGAAGGTCGATTCCGCCAAGCAATACGCGGCGTGGTTCAACGAGCAGTCGCGCACGCTCCGCGCCGATCTCGAGGCCAAGGAGAAGCGTTTATCGGATTTCCAGAACGCCGCCGGCATCGTCGCGACGGACGACAAGCTCGACGTGGAGAATGCCCGGCTGCAGGAGCTCTCGACGCAGCTCGTGGCGGTTCAGAGCGAGCGCCAGCAAAGCCAGTCGAGACAGCGGCAGGCGAGGGGCGACACCGAGTCGCTGCCTGAAGTGCTGCAGAGCCCGGTGATCGCGAATCTCAAGGCGAGCCTCGCGACCGCCGAGGCCAAACAGCGCGACATGGCCACGAATTACGGAAAGAACTATCCCGACTACAAGGATGGGGAGGCGGAGATCGCCGGCTTGCGCGCACGCATCGCGCAGGAGAGCGAGCGGATCGCCGCCTCGATCGGCGGTACCGCCCAGGTCGACGTGCGCCGGGAAGAGGATCTGAAAGCTGCCCTCGAAGCTCAGAAAAAGCGGATCCTCGATTTGAAGCAGCAGCATGATCAGGTGGCGGATCTTCAGAACGATGTCACCATGGCGCAGAAGAATCTCGACGCGGTTTCCGAGCGATTGGCTCAAAGCAGCCTCGAGAGTCAGGCGCAACAGACGAACATCGAGTTGCTGGCCCCGGCGGCCGTGCCCATCGAGGCCGCCAGTCCGAAATTGATGCTGAACCTGCTCTTCGGCCTGTTCGTCGGGTCCGTCTGCGGCGTCGGCGCGGCGCTGCTCCGCGAGATGACCGACCGCCGGGTGCGCGAGGGCGACGAGCTGCTGCAGTTGCTCGGCGTTCCGGTCCTCGGACGCATTCCCTACGCCAAGACGGCACCGGGCCGCGGCCTCGTCGCATACCAGGCTCGCGCAGCGGGTCGAATATGAAAGTAACCCTGAAGAACAAACCCATGATCAACCCAGGCGCATCGCCCGAGGGTAGTCGATCGATCGGAGCGATTCTCGTCGGCGAAGGACGCTTGAGTCCCAGCGACGTGGACAAGATCGAGCGCTTCGCGCGCGAACAGGGGCTTCGTTTCGGCGATGCCGCAGTTCAGCTCCAGCTGCTCGCCAAGGAGGATGTGGAGTTCGCGATCGCCCGGCAGTTCAACTATCCCATTCTGGCCTGCGGCGGCCAGCATGGAGTGGGCGAGGAGGTCATTGCGGGATACAGGCCGGAGAGCCCCCTGGTCGAGCCGTTGCGCGCGCTGCGAAGCCAGATCTTGTTCCGTTGGCCGCGCGATACCACGCGCAAGGTCATTGCGGTCACCAGCGCCGAGCGGGGCGACGGCCGGAGCTGGCTCGCGGCGAATTTGGCCACGGTGTTCGCGCAAATCGGCGAGCGGACGTTGCTGATCGACGCCGACATGCGTCACCCGAGGCAACACCTGCTGTTCAATCTCAACAACGAGGTCGGTTTGTCGGCGTTGGTCACGGGCCGCGCCACCCGTGAGATCGCTCGCCGCATTCATCCCCAGCTGCGCCTGTTCGTGCTGACCAGCGGCAGGCTCCCGCCGAACCCGCAGGAACTCCTGTCGGGCCCCGTTTTCGACGTGGTCCTCGAGCAGTTCACCGAGCAATTCGACGTCATCGTGATCGACACGCCGCCCATGGCCGAGACCGCGGACGCGCAGATCCTGGCGGCGCGCGCCGGAAACGCTCTCATGGTGGCCCGGAGGAATCATACGCGCCAGAAGAGGCTCTTGACGGCCATGCAGAATCTCTCGGAGGCCGGCGTCAATGTGCTCGGCAGTGTCATCCAAGAGCTCTGAGCACAAGGCCATGATGACGAGACGCGCCGTGCGCATCGCGGGAATCTTGGCGGCGTGTCTTGCCGCTTGTTTTTCGACAACGCGCGCCGAGGCGCAGACGCAGTATTTTCCGCCCATTCCGGTCTCACCCGACAACCTGCCGGACAACACGGTGAGCCGGTTCGTCCCGTACGTCCAGTATCAATACACGTACGACAACGATCTGTTCAGGGTGCCGACCGAGCAGCAGTATCCCGCCATCAAGGGCTTGATTCCTCCGGGCGTCTCCGTCGCCGACCACATCAACACGGGTACCGTCGGATTCGACGGCCACTGGGTCGTCAGTCAGCAGTCGATCGACTACGACTTCGAGGCGGATGAGAATGGGTACGTCCGCAACTCCGACCTCAACAACACCTCGGGACTCGCGAAGGCGCTTTGGAACTGGAACCTCGCGACCGACTTCACCGGCCAGCTCGGGGGCAGCTATTCACGAAACCTGACCGGGTATGTCGACTCGTTGTACTTTCAGCGCGACATCATCGACCGCCAGGAATATTTCGGCAATGGCCGCTATCAGGTGGGGCCGCATCTCGCCATCTACGGCGGCGTCGATTACACGGATACCAAGAACGGGGCCAATGTGAACGGGGTTTATGTCGAGCGCTACAACGATCTGAACTACGCGACCGGCAAAGTAGGAGCGGAGTTTGCAACCTCGCAGCTCAACACCCTTGGTGTTGAGTACGACTACGCGCACGGACACTATCCCAACCCGGAACCGAACGCGGAAATCCAAGGTGTACTGTACAACCCGGACTTCAATCAGGACACGCTGTCGCTGCTCGGCAAGTATGCGCCGACCGACAAGACCACGGTGAGCGTTGACGTGGGCTATCTGGTCCGCGACTACCCGAACAATCCCAATCACCCACACGTCGGCCAATTCTCCGGTGACATCTGGCACGTGAAGGCGCAGTGGCAGCCCACCGATAAGACCACGCTGCAGGTGACGGCGAGCCGCGATCTCCTGGCGTACGCGTTCGCGCAGGCCGATTACTTCGTGCAGACCGGTGTCTCGGTGTCCCCGATCTGGGCGCAGACGGACAAGTTGACCTGGGTGCTGGTCGCGGCCTGGTACGACCAAAACTACATCGATGCGAGCACCGGTTACATCACTACGGTGTCGGGCCCTGTTCCCTTGGGCCCGCGGCACGACACCGTCACCTCCGAGCAGGCGGGCCTTCAGTACACACCCATCCGCGCGCTCTTGCTCACGTTCACCTATCGTCACGAGATGCGCATTTCCGGTCAATCCAACAATCCCAATGAGGCCGAGTTCTCGTACAACGACAGCATCTTCAACGTCGGCGCGAAGTTCAAGTTTTGACGGCAGCCCATCTGCACTTCACCCAGTCGCTCGAGCCCTTGCAGGGCGGGGGACTCGGGTCGAGCGCCGTCGCTCTGCATTCGCACATGGTCAAGGCGGGACTGCGCTCCGTGCTTTGTTCCACCTACGGAACCGCTCCCCAGCACAACGAGTCGGGTATTGCGGAGTATCGCCGCTCGAGTCCTGACTTTCTCTACTATTCGCCGGCCCTGCGCCGGGACGCCAGCTCACTCGTCCGCGACAGCGATGTGCTGCACGGGCATGGACTGTACGTCGGCACCAATTTTCTCTTCGGCGGCGAGGCGCGGCGGCAGCGCAAGGCGCTGGTGTACCATGTGCACGGCATGTTCGAGCCTTACATTCTCGAGCGCTCGCGATGGAAGAAGCGGCTGGTGCACTGGCTGTTCGAGAATCGAAATATCCGCGATGTGCGTTTCTGGCGGGCGCTCACCACGACCGAGGCGGCCCAGATCGCCGCGACCGGTGCCCGGCAACCGATCGCGGTCATTCCGAACGGCCTGGACGTCGCCGATTTCACGAGGCCTGCCGATCTGGATCGGCCCATCCAAACGCCGCTCGTGGAACGCCTCACCAAGCGCTCCCGGCGGCTGTTGTTCCTCGGCCGCATTCATCCCAAGAAGGGCCTGATGCTCCTGCTTGCGGCCTGGGCCAAGGTCCGGGCGGCGGATTGGGAACTCGTCATCGCGGGTCCCGATGAAGGAGGGCACCTTCAGGAGGTTCGCGCCCGCGCAGCCGAGCTCGGCATCGCCGACCGCGTGATCTTCACCGGCCTCACCCAGGGGGAGGAGAAAGTGCGCCTGCTGCACACGGCGGATCTCTTCGTACTGCCGTCCTTCTCGGAAGGGTTGCCCATGAGCGTGCTCGAGGCGCTCGCCTGCGGGGTGCCCGTGGTCGCCACTCGCGAGAGCAACGTCCGCGACCTGATGTCGGACGGTGCGGGATGGGAGTGCAGCGCGGCCGTGGACTCGCTCGCCGAGGCGCTCGGGCAGGCTCTGGCGGCGACCGAGTCGGAGAGAGCGGAGCGCGGATCGACGGGCCGCCGCGCCATCGAGGCGCGCTATGGCTGGCCATCGGTCGTGAAGGAGCTGGAACGCGCATGCGTGGCGTACTGCTGAGCGCATGACTCGCGTCCGCAACGATCTGTTCGACGGGCGCCCGGATCTCGATCGCGGCCGTTCCGCCCGGGTCGAAGCGCTCTGGTACCTCGTCAAGTGCGCCTTCTTTCTCTCGGCGCTGCCGTGGCCCGCCGGTTTGAAGTGCGGACTGCTCCGGCGGTTCGGCGCGAAAATAGGCTCTGGGGTGTACATCAAGCCGCGCGTGAACATCCATTTCCCCTGGAAGCTCGAGATCGGCGATCACAGCTGGATAGGCGAGGAAGTCTTCCTCCTCAACCTGGAGCCCATCGTGATCGGATCTCATTGCTGCATATCTCAGCGCACGTTCCTCTGTACCGGCAACCATGATTTCAGGCGACCCGACATGCCGTATCGAAACCGCCCGATCCTCGTCGAGGATGGTGCGTGGGTGGGAGCTCAGGTGTTCGTCGGCCCCGGCGTCGCCATCGGCAGCGAAGCGGTGATCGCGGCCGGCAGCGTCGTGACCCAAGATCAGCCGAGACAGATGCGCTGCGCCGGGAATCCCTGCATTCCGATTGGACCGCGCTGGAACGAGGCGCGGCCTGTCTCGTCGATGACCGAAAGAAGCCCTATAAAATAAGGCAATTCATCGTGCAGCCGGCCTGACGCCGACGGCGCGCGCCCCCGGCCGGCACCGCGCCCCCCTTGTCTCTCGCGGCATTCTCCCGAGCCGCCGACAAAAATCCGAAACGATCAAATGTCTGTTCATGGCGACAGGGTCTCCCGTGGCCGACACCTATCAAAAAAAACTTTTGTAAATATTATCGCAACCGTGAATTGCTTCCGCCTTGATCAAAATTCGTACACCTAACATCCAACTCACGCACGAGAGGCTTGTTTCGAGATGCAGCCAAACCGATGACGACACGAGTCGCTTACGCGGCTGCCATCGCCGCCGCCCTGGCCCTCACGGGATGCTCCGACGGAAATCAGCCGTCGAATTCAACCTCCAGTTCAGCCTCCGGCACGACCACCACCGGAGCCACCTCCTCTTCGTCGAGCGGTGGAACCACCTCGGGCGGTACTGCCGCGCCGGTGGCCTCCCCGCCGTCCGCAAACGCGAGCGTGCAGGCCGGAAGCTTGAGTTGTGCAGCTCCCCAGCAAAGCGAGAGCTCGGCCGCGACGTCGGGGTCGGCATCGCTCGGCATCTCCGTGAACGGCAACGACCTCACTCAAACGTTCACATCCGGCTCGACATTCACGGTGAAATTTGCCGCCGTCGCCGCGAATGCCGACGTGATTGCCTGGCAGATCGTCGATTACACCGGGACGGCTCTTGCCTCCGGCTCGATCAATGTGCCGCAGGGTTCGACGACCGCGACCGTCACGTGCTCGTCCACCCTCGCGGGCTACTTCGCCGCGGCGGCGAAGCTTCAGGGCTCCGGCGCCACTCAGCCGCAGCTCGGCAGCCGGCCCGCGGGATATGCGTCCTTCGGCGTGCTGCCCAACGTCGCAGATCTCGTCCCCGCGGCTACCGGGGCGCTCGATGCGCATCGGATCGGTCTGCAGGGGGCAAACTACGTGGAATCCGGTGTTTGCTGCAGCGGCACCGGTCTCCAGCCGGTCAACGAGAACCTCGGCAGCACCTGGGTGCTGGATCAGCGCTCTCAGGCGATGACCGAGCCGAACAACGCCGGCCAATACAACCCGGCGACCTATGCGATCGACCCGGGCCTCACGCAGGGCACGCTGGCTCGAATCGTCACCATGAACGGTCTGCCGGCCTGGGCGAGCACGGCACCCTCCGCGAGCGCCGTCGGTTCGTATCCTCCCAGATCCTTCAGCGCCTTCCAGAGCTACTCGGCACTGGTGGGCGAGGAGAGCGCGCGCATTCACGCCCAATACATCCCGAATCAGCAGAAGAACTACTACCAGGTGACCTGGGAGCCGGATCCGGGTCCGTCGACCCAATGGATGGGCACCGACGCGCAGTTCGTCTCGCTCTACCAGGCGGCGTGGAACGGCGTGCATTCCAGCGATCCGGATGCGGCCGTGATGGGTCCTACCACGCAAGGCCTCGTGACCTGCGGCGACTGGATCACCCGCCTCGCGCCGCTCGGGCTCACCAAGTACCTGGACGCCGTCGCCTGCCACGGCTACTACACGATCTCCGCGAGCTCCTCCAACCCGCCGGAGCCCGCGGGCCTTCCCGCCCAGGTCCAGGGATTGCGCAAGGTCGTGGCGAACCTCCTCCCCGCGGGGACGAAGCTTTTCGTCACCGAGACCGGGATTTCCTATCCCATGGGGTCCCAGTATTCGGCGAGCTACCCGACCACGGCGGTGCTCGCCGAGCATGCCGAAGCGGTCGTTCGCACCCACCTCATCATGCTCGGCGAGGGCGTCGATACCTCGTTCCTGTTCTACTCGGCGGATTTCACCCAGAACGTGGGATTCGGCATGTATTTCAATCTGAGCATGGCGCAAAACGACTTCAACTCCCCCAACATCGCCCCCAAGCCGGCGGCGTTGGCGGTCGCGGCGGCCACGAGACTCGTCGACGGTTCGCGGAGCCTCGGTGCATTGACCAGCCTGCCGTCGGGGGGATACGGATATTCCTTCCTGCTGCCCGACAATTCGCACGCCATGACGGCGCTCTGGGCGCATGACGGCTCGTTCGATGCCAGCATCCCCTACCAGCTTCAGGTCGATTCCGCCGGTGCCTCGGGGACCGCGATCGTGTTCGACGCGATGGGAAATCCGAAGAGCGTTCAATACACGAACGGCGCAATTCAGGTGACGCTCTCGGAAATGCCGATTTACGTGATGTCCTCGAACGTCTCCGTGTTGCAGACGCAGGCGCGGGCGCCCCAAGGCTACAGCACGCAATTCTGAGCCGCTGATCCGGCTCTTCCCGCCGCCCCCCCGCCGAGCAGAATGTTACGATGCCCGGCGGGACTGTCTTTCATCCCCGCCTTCCAAGAGACACGTATGTATCTGGCGGACAACAACCTGGCCGACGGCGTTGGCACCGACTGGGAAGTGATCGTCGTCGGTGCGGGCGCGGTCGGCCTGGTGACTGCCGCTTCCCTGGCGCGCGCGGGCCTGCGGGTGCTCTTGCTGGAGACGGGCTCCGCCGACCCCGGGGCCGCGCAAGATCTCAATGAAGTGGTCATGACCGGACGGCCGCATCTCGGCGCGCTCCACGGCCGCGCGCGAGTCGTCGGGGGCACGACCACGCTCTGGGGTGGCCAGCTGACCCAATTCGTTCCCTACGATTTCGAGTCGCGCTCGATCATGCCCGATGCGGCGTGGCCGATCTCCTTCGCCGACGTGGCAAGCCATTACGGCGATGTGGCGAGTCTGCTGGGGTTGGACCTCGCCCACTTGAGCGACTCGAGTCTTCTGCCCCCGCAGGTCGGCGCGGAAGAATCCGGCTGCGAATTCTTCCTCACCCGCTGGCTGCGCGAATCCAATCTGGCCCGCTGGTTCGCGGATGATCTCGAGAATCGTCCTAACCTCTGTGCGGCTCCTCTGTGCCATGCCTCTGAGCTCCTGTGCGGGAACGATGCCTCGGCGATTACGGGCGTACGAGTTCGCGATAGAAGGGGCTTGCCTCTGGATTTTCGGGGCCGCCAAGTCGTGCTGGCGTGCGGCACGATCGAGATTTCCCGGCTTCTGCTGCTCACCGGCAGAAAGAATCCGGGCTGGACATGGTGCAGCAACCCCCACATCGGCGCTTATTTTCAGGACCATCTGGACCTGATCATCGGCAAGATCCAGGTGAACGACAAACGGCGCTTCGCCGACCGTTTCGAGAACCTCATCGTGCGCGGCCTCAAATACCAGCCCAAGATCAGAATGCTGGGGTCGACCTTGAAGAAAGAGGGACTTCTGAATATTGCCTGTTCGATGCGATTCGACTCGCGCGTCACCGAGGACCTGCAGGCGCTCAAGCAATTCGTCAAGGCGCTTCGAAACGGGACGACGGTGACCCGGCCGATCGAAACCCTGAAGAGAATCGCCGCCTTGAACCGGGTGTGGTTCCCGCTGATCTGGCGCTACCTGAGGCATCGGCGGGTTCTCGCCATCGCGGACCGGGGCATCAGCGTCATCGCACATTGCGAGCAAAGACCCATGAAGGAGAGCCGGATAAGCCTCGATGCGGCCCGAGTCGATCGGTTCGGCGATCCCGTTGCGGAGCTGCACTGGGTGCTCGACGAAGAGCTGCAGATGAAGAGTCTGCAGTCGTTTGCGGCGCATCTTCAACGCTTCCTCGGGATCACCGCCGACGCCGAGCTCGTCGTCGAGCCGGCGCTCACGGCCGGAGATGCCGGATTGCTGACGGGGGCGGCCGATTCGTACCATCAGTGCGGCGGGGCGCGAATGGGCAAGAGCGCCGGGGACGGAGTCGTGGATTCCGATTGCAAGGTGTTCGGGACCGAAAACCTGTATGTCGCCGGCGCCGCCGTGTTTCCATGCGCAAGTTTTGCGAACCCTACCTACACCGCGATGGCGCTTGCACGGCGGCTGTGCGATCGCTTGACGGGAGAGCGGCCATTAGCGCGCGGCTGACCGATCGGATGGGCTTCGGCTGCGGCCGCTTGCGAGCGGGCCTGGAAGAGCGGAACTCCCGGCGTTTGATCGACGCCGCGCTCGACTGCGGAATCCGCTATTTCGATACTGCGCCCTCCTACGGGGACGGAGCCTCGGAAAGAGTCCTCGGACTCTGCCTGCGGCAGATGTGGGCGCAGGTCGCTATTTGCACCAAGATCGGATTTCCGCGATCGAACGCGAACGCGGCCGTCGCCGCGGCGCGCGCTCTGCTGCGAGCGGCCGTCAAGCCGATTCAGCGGCGACTCGTGCGACGCGGCCGGGCGGCCCAGGCTGCCGCGGGCAAGGCTCCCGCCGGTCCGGCTGTACACGGACGCTTCGATGCCGCCAGTCTCCATGCCGATGTGCAGGCGAGCCTGGAGGCACTGCAGACCGATCGCGTGGACTGCCTCATGCTTCACGAACCCCGATTGACCGACCCCACGCCGGATCTCTCGGCGGCCTTGCGAGGACTCGTGACCGCGGGGACCGCCGTGCGGATCGGCGTCGGTACCGGATCGGCGATCGAGATGCTCCCGCGCTACGGCGATGTGGCGCAAGCCGTCCTCACACCTTCGCTATTGAATGGAGAGGATTCGCGCGCGTTGATCGTCCACGGGCTGTTTCGCGGGTTCAGAGAACAGGATATCGAGCGGTGCGCCGCCGAGGCGGGGCTGCTCGACAGCATTCCCTCCCTCCGGAGACTTTTGCGGAGCGAGGCGGGCCCGAGCGCGCTCCTGATGAATTGTGCGCTCCTCGGTTCCCGGGTCGAGCGGCTCTTGTGGTCGACCAGTTCCGTCACCCGGCTTCGGCGGGTGCTCGCAGCGGCCGAGGGGGTTCATGACGAAATACGCGGCGCGTGGTCCATCGAGCGCGAAGCGAAGCTCGCGGATACGATGCGCCGGTACGCCTACGGAGCCCAGGCGGCGAGATAGCGAACCTGCATCTGGTACGGGACCTTCTCGCCGCGGGAGGCGGCGTCGATGATCAGATAGTAGTGATAGCTGTTGATCACGGAGGGAAAAGAGGCCGTGCTTTGACTGCCCATCTTGACCCCGTCCAGCCACCAGGTGACCTGTCGTCCGGCCGGATCGTAACTGGCGCCGAAAATGTGTTCGGCCGTCATGTCGATCGGATCCTTGTCGATATTGTTGAAGACCTTCCTTTCGTAATGCGGGTAGACACCCCGCCAGTCGATGACGGCGCCGCGATAGGCTCCCCCAAGATTGGTTCCCAGTCCTCCCTCATTCACATCCACCTCCATCCACCGTTCGTAATGGGGAGGGTCGCCGGCTTGACGATCCGATTGCGACGCATTGTGTTCCTGAGGCATGACCCAGACCGCCGGAAAATGATCGGTATGGTTGTCGGAAAGCCTGACGGCGAACTCGACGTAGAATCCCCGCGATCCCAGCAGGAGCGGCAAAGCGCCCGGCTTGGATTTGCGGCTCTCGGTGGTGAGCACGCCGCCTTGATTCATGGTGAGCACGCCGCCGGTCATGAAGTACGTGGAGGGGGGCTTCACCGGATCGTACCAATCGCCGCTGTACAGATTCTTGACCGTACCGTCGTACGAGATATCGTCCACGGTCGGTGTCAGATAAATCGCACGTCGCGTGTAGCCGAGCGCCGCGGCACCGGGCGGCACGGTGCCCGAGGTATCCGGTGCGGATTGGTCCGCCATGCACGGGCCGTACGCAAGCGCGGCCGCGAGGAACATGCAAAAGGTGAGTAATTTTTTCAAGGTGGGCGTTCCGCGTGCTGCCGATCTTGCGTGATAGAGTAGTGCTCTCGAGGTAAGGACATCTCGACCGTCCGATAATTCACTGCCCGGAATTGGGTGCTCAACTTTGGACCCCTCTGCGATGCCTAGAGTCGAGCTGATCTCCGATGTCTTCCACTATTACTACACCGCTCTGGCCCTTCATCGCCAAGGGCTCCTGGGGCATTACATCACCGGTCCCAGTCTGTTGAGCGACGAGGGCGGCCTCGCTCGATTGGGCGGCCCCTTGGAGAGATTATGGACGGAGCGGCGGCTCGACGGTCTGCCGTCCCGGAAGGTAAGGCGGACGTGGGTGCCCGAATTGATGCGCCGGGCAATTCCGCGATTGGGCGGATCCGCCGAACGCGCCAACTATGTTCACAACGACTGGTTCGCGCGCAGGGCCGCGATGATGATGCAGGAATGCGACGTGGTGCATTTTGTGCACAGCGTCGGCTGGAAGGCCGCCAGAAGAGCGAAGCGGTCCGGAATCAAAGTGGTGTGCGACATGCGCGAGGAGCACCCGGGCTTTCAAGAGCGGATTCTGTCCGAGGAGGCAAGCCATCTCGGGATCCCCTTCAGGGTCCCGGGCGCGAGTTTCCGGCACCGCGTCCTCGAGGAGATCGGGCTCGCGGATTTCATCTTTTGTCCCTCGCGCTACGCCAGGCGCACCTTCCTCGATCAGGGGATACCGGCCGATCGGCTGGTGGTGTGCCCCTACGGTGTCGACTTGGCGGCGTTCGATGCGAGTGCGCGGCCGGCGGCGGGGAAGACGTTCCGCATATTGTTTCTCGGCCAGATCTGCATGAGGAAAGGCGTCCATTATCTGCTCGAGGGTTTTCGGCAGGCGGCGCTCCCCGACGCGCGGCTCATCCTGGCCGGCCCGGTCGATCCCGCATTCCGCGGCGTTCTCGATCGATACCGGGGTTCGTTCGAGGAAACCGGCGCCGTTCCGCGGTCTCTGGTTCGAGAACGCTATCTCGACGCCGATGTCTTCGTCATGCCATCCCTGGCTGATTCCTACGGCCTGGTCGTATCGGAAGCGATGTCGACGGGACTGCCCGTGATCGTATCCGAAAATACCGGTATGGCCGACATGATCACCGACGGATGCGAGGGTTACGTGGTCCCGATCCGCGACAGCGCGGCCATCGCGGAAAGAATCACCCTGCTCTATGAACACCGCGATCGCGGGATCGCCATGGGCGCCGCGGCCATGGCCACCGCGCAATCGCTCGACTGGAACAACTACCAGGAGGTGTGCGCGGACTTCTACAGGGCATTGTTCTTGGGGGAGAAAATCAGCGCTCGCCCGGAACGGACGAGTCCTGCGACATCGGGGGCCCGCGGTTGAGGGCCGTCTTTGCCGCATTGAGCGCGCTGCGCGCGAACCTCTCGCACGAAAAATCCTCGACGATCAGCCGCCCCGCCTGGCCCATGGTTTGCCTCAGCGACGGATCCGTATCCAGCGCCAGCAGCGCATCCGTGAGCGATGCGGCCGATTTGGGATCGAACACGAATCCGTTCTGGCGGACGCATGCGGCGAGCCGCGGCTTCCCGGCCATGCTCCGTCCGGCGTCCGGCGACGCGTCCGCCCGCAGCAGATCCTCCGCCGATCCCACCGTCTCGCTCACCACCACGGGCAAGCTGCAGCTCAGGGCCTCGTTGAGCACCAAACCCCACTCCTCGACCATGCTCGGCAGAATGAAGGCGTCGGAGAGGGCATAGAAAACCGGATTCTCCTCTATCTGGCGAAAGCCGTAGAAATGCACGCCGGGAGGAGAGGCCGCCGTGCTCGATTCCCGTACGTCGATCTTCGAGGCCATCTTGTTGTACACGGGCAGCCGCAGCTCGTCGCACAGCATGCGCAGGTTCCTCTCCTCTTCTCCCGAGCCGACCATCACCAGATGAGTCTTCGTGCCGCCGCCGGAATCGAGAAAGCGCCGGTAGGCACGGATCAGGGTGCTCAGGTTCTTCTTGGGAAGAAATCGGCCCAAGCTCAGGAAATATCGGTTCGGCAGATCGTATCGAAGTCTGAACTCGGCAGCCCGCGATCGGGTTTCCGCCGCCCGCCGCGCGAAGTATTCATTGTCGACGGTGTCGTAGCCCACGAATATGCTGTCGCGGCGCATCCCGAGAGACTCGACGTACGCCATTTGAGGGCTGCCGCCGACCAGGGCGGCATCGAAAAGCCGCACCAGGCGTCGTTTGAGCCAGGTTCCAAGCGTACGGGTCCTCATGGTGCCCTTGTGGCTGTCGATCATGAGCACGGTGCGAATGCCCAATGATCTTGCGGCGAGGAGCGCCGCGAGCGGCTGTTTAGGCGAGTAGCTCGGAATGAAGCACACATCGAGCTTGAGCTGGGCGAAGCTCTTTCGAGTTCGAAAGAACACGCGCCAGAAGGACAGCCGTTCGGCCACATCGCCCGGGAACAAAGTGATCAAATTGACCGTGGCACCGGATCGGCTCCATTCATAATCACGCGTACGGCTGGCGATCTCCAGCGCATGGATCGTCTGAGACTCGGCGTGCGATTTGAGCGCTGAGATACGGGCGAAATGGTAAGGACCATACTGGGACCACAACACGCCGAGCGAGGGCATGGACGATGCTAGCTCGACGCCCGCTCGAGCGGCGGGGCCATCGATCCGGGGGCGGGGGCTCGAGTGGCGAGCATTTGCTCGAATCCGGGGCGCATCGACAAACCCGTGAAGAGGATCAGCGTGTACAGCGCCGTGGGGTTGCCGAGGCCCACGAGATATCGAACGAAGAAGCACTGCACCAGCAGAAATACGAAGAACGACGGCAGCAGGACGAGTCCGCCGGGCGTACCGGTCGCGACGCGAGATTGGCGCAAGGCGCCGAACGGGGCGAGCATCAGGAACAAAATCAGGGCCGAGCCAAGGAGGGCGCCGCTGTCGAGCAGAATGGTGATATATGAATTCTCGGTGAGAAATCCGATGACGGAATACTCGGAGGAGCGGAGGCCGCCGCCGAAGGCGACCAGCGCGGGATCCGAGGTCAAGGACGTCAGACCTTTCTCCCAAAGGTCGGTTCTGCCGGTGACGCCGGAGCCGACGCCGCGCGTGTCGGAATTCACCTCCAAAATCTGTTGCAGATAAGGGCTGGTCACGGCGAAGTACGCGACCACCACCATGCCGGCGATGATCGCGATCATGCCGGCGCGGCCGAGTGCACTGCCCTTGAAGAAGCGGAATTCCGCGACATATGCAAACAGCGCCGCGGCCACGAGACCGGCGACCGCGGACCGGGCGGATGCGGCGAGGACCATGGCCCAAGCGAGTACCGTGGCGGCCGCCATCGCATAGCGTTCCCATTTGCGGCGCGCAAGATAGGCCCGCCGAGCCATGAGTATGGAACCCGAGCCGAAAACATATCCGACCAGCAGCGGATGACTCGAGAAGGGCATGAAGCGGATCAGGCCGTTCTTGCCGACGGATATGGAGAGGCAGGTCAAGAGTTCCCTCCAGTACACGACAACGGTCGTGACCGCGCAGGCCAGCATGCAGAGCGCGGCCAGGTCCATCAATCGCTCGAGAGACAGCGTCCTTGCGATCACCGAGATACAGATGATCGCGGTGAGGAAGTACATCGAGTAATAGATCGAGTAGTCGACGGAGCGGACGAGGGCGACCGCGCATGAAACTATCCCGATCGCGTAGAGCAGCAACTCGCTCGCGGTCGGCATTATGGGTTTCACCCTCCTGCCCATGATCGCCATCAGGGCGGCGAGCAGCAGCAATACGAAGATCAGCGGCCGCGCGACGGATTCCGCTCCGGGAGCGCTGGAAAAGTAGGCCACATACCCGGCCGCTACGATCATGGCTTCGATCATCGCGATACTTTATCCGATCGGCGGCGAAGCCGTGAATTTGGCTCCGGCTGGTGCTGTAAATTCTTCAATGGCGCGCCGCGCTATCGGGGCAGAGGGGGCTCGCGCGGGGGCGGCTTGACGAGACCCATCCGCGCGGCGAATTTGGAGCATGCCCGGCGCAGCCTTGCAGCTTCGGCGAGAGCGGTTTCCCAGACCTCTTCGGGGTCGAACACCTTCAGCGCCATGGCTCCCATCCATACGCGGGCGAACATCACGCAGTCCAGCGCCAAGAGCGAAAGCGCCGCTCCGGGCGAGCCCAGCCATTTCACCAGCGGATAGCTTAGCGTCACCGATCCGGCGGCGGCGGCCAGGTAGTAGTACGAGTATTGGGAATGACGGTTGAGCGCGAAGATCAAATTGGATATCGGCATCCAGCCGCCGTTGACGACCATCGTCAAGGCCATGAGGACGATCAGGGCATAGGGCGCATGGATGGCCCCGTGAGTCCAGAGCTTCAGCACCAGGGGACCCCCCGCCACCACGACCAGGAACATGGGCACGAGGATGACGGCGCTTGATGCGATGCTCATGAACGCGAGTCTCGCGCGGCGTGTGTGATCGAGCGCGGCCATGGTGAATTCGGGGACGACCGCGTTGTTGACGATCATCGTGAGCTGCAGTCCGATGCGCGAGAGCGTACGCACCGTCGTGAAGGCGGGGACGGCCGCGGACCCCGCGGCGAGGCCCACCACGGCGACGGTGCCCTGCAGGAACAGCGCCTGCGCCACCGGCAGCGCCAGCACGGCCAGCGCCGGATTCATGAGTCTTCGTACCTGCCCGAAGGAGACCCGCCAGGAGAAATACACCAGCCAGCCTGCCTGAGCGCGCAGCCAAACCATGCGTACGGCGGTGCCGACGAGACCGACGGTCAAGTAGGTGGCCGCCGCCGTTTCGATGTTTCCACCCAGGGAGACCACGATCAAGGCGCCGAGGTTCTCGGCGAAATGGATGGAGGTGTGCAGGTACGTGCCGGTGGCGTATTTGCCGATCGAACGGAAGGCCGCGAGACTGACGCTGTTCTGGATCGACAGCACACCGTATGCGGCCAGCATCAGGATCGCGTGCCGCGCCTGTACGTGCGACAGGCCCGACACGAACGCGAGCGATCGGTCCGGAATGCAATACACCGCCGCCACGCAGAGGAGGAGAAGCACCGAGCAGATGCCCGCCATCGCCGCCCGGACCGCGTGAAACGTCTCGATGGCGGCGGCCCGGTCTCCGCGGGCGACGCTGACGGTCATGTCGTTCGCCGCGGCGGCGGCGAAGCCGAAGTCGGCGAACGCGAGATAGTTCGGGACCGTGAAAATGACGAGCCATGCGCCGTAGGTCGCGAGGCCCCAATGCGTCGCGTATATCGGCACGGAGAGAAGCTGCAGAGCCGTCTGCACCAGCTGCGAATACACGTTCGCGCTGATGCCGCGTACGATGCGCGAGTTCTTGAGACGAGCTACGAATGCGGCGGACATGCGGCGCGGACAGCCTTGCGGTTCGGCTTGAGGACCCTCTCGCGACGTCAAGCCGCGCGACGCCGATTGGAGGGCACAACGGTCGTCCGGCAAGGGTAGCGGCTTCTCGGCCCGAAATCACCTGAGGCCGAGAGCCGCCGGACGCCGTCCGGCTTCGAGGCCATCACCGGAGCCGCAACCGATCCGCGTAACCGGTCAGTTCCAGGTACCCTCGACCGACGGGCCGGCGGGACTCGAACGCCCGGATCGCACCTTCCCAGTAGATCGTTCCGGTCGACAGGCGCGCATCGTTTTCCTGATCGTCCATCAGGGGCTCGAGCTCGAATTCCCGCCCGCCCGCGCGCAAACGCCATGCCACCGGATAGACAACGCCGGTGCGGGGGGATGTCCAGCGGCGGATCGGCGTCAGGAGAATGTCCGCCGGCGAGAGAGCCTGGGTCCTCCCGTCGGCATCGCGCAGCGTGCCGCCGGCGAAGCGCGTCGCGCCGCCGGCGGCACGGATCCGGAACACCATGAGCGCGCCGCCGTCGTCGAGATTGATGCCGGTCCAATCCCAGCCCACCGCCTGGGAATCGAGGTACTCGCTCGACCATTCGTGATCCAGCCAGGCTTCTCCGCTCACCGGCTCCGCGGAGCGTGCGCCCCGGCGCACGCTGCCGCTGACTTTCAAGTGCGGCACGCTGTAGTAATAGCTTGCCGATTCCTCGGCGGGCCCTTTGCGGCTGAAGCCGGAGTCTCCGTTGAGCAGCGGAGGCTGCGTCACGGCGAGATGCAACTGCAGCGCGAGCTCGTCCGCGTCGACCTCCACCGTGTAGGCGCCGCGGTCGCCGTCGCCCGCCGCGCGGCGCAGCGCCCAGCGGTCGATCCAGACATTCGTGTCGCCGGCCTCGGCCTCGGCGAGCCCGAACCCCTCACGGCGAATCCGTTGATCGTGCCAGAGCCGTCCGCGCTCCGGGTCGCTGATCGCGCAATGCGCGATCAGCAATTGGCGCGGGGCAAAGGCGCTCGGATTGTCTTCGTCGATCGCAGGCTTGCTGCGAAAGAACGTGACTTGGAAGCCGAGCGGCTGGCCGCGCGCCGTGGTCAGCCAGCCCGTGACGTACCACCATTCGGTGCGAAAGCTCGGATGACTGCCGAAGTCGCCGGGAAATCGCAACGGCACTCCGGGGAGCACCGGTGCATACGCCGGGTAATCCGGTGCGGCCCGCGCCGCGTGCGCAGAGGCGAACACCGCGGTGGTTGCGGCCACCGCGACCACCCGGATCGCCACTGCCGCCATGGCCGCGACCACGGCCGCCGCCGCCGCCACCGTCGCGGCCGGGCGGCGCAGACGGCCGATCACCAGTCCTCCCGCACCGCGCCCACGGCCTCTCGATTCGTGGCCGCGCGGCCGCTCCACACCGCGGTCAGGGCGGCGGCTGCGATCAGCGTGAGCGACAAAAGCGCGAGCTGCCGCATCGGGAGCGCGAGCTCGATGCTCCAGTTGAAGGACTGGCGGTTCACGACGAAGACCAGGACGAGGCTCAGGACCCCGCCGAGCACCAGACCGTAGGCGACCGCACAGGCGCTCATCAGGATCCCCTCGCTCGCCAGCATCCCGAGCACCTGCCCGCGGCGCATGCCGATGTACCTCAGCATGCCGAATTCCGAACGGCGTGCGAGCACCGTGGAGCTCGCCGCGAAGCTCACTCCGATGAGGCCGATGATCACGGCGATCGCCTCCAGCGCGTAGGTGATGGCGAAGGCGCGGTCGAAGATGGAGAGCGACCGCTCGCGCAGCGCCGGCGTGGTCAATATCTCGAGCGCCCCGGGGGCTGTGCTGCTTCCCTGCGCGAGGACTGCGCGGAGCGCCGCGACGACGGAGGCGGTGTCGGCGTGGGCGTCGAGCCAGACCGAGCCCTCGTTCGCATCGCGGTCGCCGGTTGCCCTCTCGTACGCGTCGCGTGAAATG
>DASYAC010000315.1:0-3469 GCA_036501585.1 Steroidobacteraceae bacterium | reverse complement strand
CGCACCTATTTCATCAACGGCCGAGGCGACGAGGCAATGGGCACCGTCTGGAGCTACCTCGACATGACGGCACTCGGGCGCCAGGAGACGTGGGAGGACTCGCCGCAGGGCTACCCGAAGAGCCGGCCGTACAAGTGGTGGAACTGGCACGATTGTTACGTCCCCGGCGCCGCGCCCGACCCCAAATGGGTCGAGGTGTCGGACGCGGGAGAGGCCGCCTTTCGCAAAGGCGAGGGCTAGTCCGTTGAAGAGCATGGCAGCCCCGGACCACTGGCTATCCCTCGCGGCCGCGCCGACCTTCGCGATGATGGCGCTCCTCACGAGGATCCATGGCGGCAGCATGCCGGACATGCTCTGCCCGGCCGGGCAGGAGGCATGGCCGCTGAGTGGGATGGTGCCGATGTATCTGTTGATGACCGCCTTCCATTTGAGCCCGTGGCTGAGGCAGCTCTTGCGTCGACGAAGCGGTGCCGCCCGGTGGGTTCCCGGGGCAGGGTGAATTCCCTGTAAGAAGGCTGTCGCTCGCGAGCGAGCACAGCACTGCGCTGTATTCTGGCGGCCAGCCGTTGGCACCTTCGCATGGCAGGAGCCTATTCCGAAGCCATCCGCACCGGAACATCGCCGGTCATTGACCCTTGCTTCCGTTCCGGTGCATCGAAGTACTCGGCAAGCTTGGCTGAAGCCTGATCGCCGAACAGCAATTCGCAAGCCTCCGAGAGCCCGGGCGAGCGTCGAATGTCCTCCTTGCGCACGACGAGGGCGATCTTCGAGCGGCGCCGCAAAAAATCCTCGAGCTTGGTGATCATCTCCCGCCGAGCCGCCTGCGCCACTTCGCAACGTAGATACTCGGTGCCCTTGATGAGTACTTCGGCCTGGCGGGCATCCTCGCGGATGTTCTCGAGGAGACCGAGAGCCTCACCGGCATAGCGGCGCCATAGCCGCGTGCTCAGAGGCTCGGACGATTCAGGCGCGGTGTAGTCGTCGAGACGGAGCAATCGCGCCTGATGGAAGAATTCCTCGCGGACCGCGTCGGGCGGCTCGCCGTACCATTTGTAGTGGGGGTATGGCAGGGTGATGCCGAGCGAGTGCACCAATTCGCTGACCTCGTTGCCGACGTTCAGGCAATCGGTCAATTTGCCCCCGAAGATGCTGATATGCGCATGCTCGCGCCGCATCTCCACCACGTGTTTGCGGGAGAGGTGCAGAAAATCGCGGCCCTTTCCGGCCCCATCCTTCACCGCCAAGGGGCGCACGCCGCAGCGTGTGGCGATGACGTCCGCCGTCGTGAGCGGTCGAACCAGCTTCAGGCGCTTGTTGATGTTGTCGAGTACGAAGGCAACATCTTCATCCGTGATGCCTGTCGTCGGGTCGCTCACAGGGGTGTCGGTGGTGCCGATGCAGGTACGGCTGCCCATCGGGATCACGAAGAACAGGCGCCCGTCGTCGGCGAAGAACGCGAGCACACGGCGCTCCCTGACCAGGCGGTCGACGATCAGATGGATGCCCTTCGAGAGCTGGTGGCGGTGCTCCGTCTTCTCGCCGGTCAGCAAATTGTGCGCATCCACGTAGGGGCCGGCGGCGTTCACCAATGCCAGGGCGCGGATCTCGAATTCGGACCCGTCGATGACGTCGCGGGTCCGCACGATCCACCACTTTCCCTCGCGCCGCGCACCGAGCGACTCGACATAATTGGCAGCGACGCAGCCGCGATTCAGCGCGGCTCGCACGAAGTTGAAGACGAAACGCGCATCATTGTCGTGCAGATAGGCATCGGAATACTCGAAGCCGCCGACTGCGTCGCCGGTGTCGACGATCGGCTCCTCCTCGGCGATGCGCGCCCGCGCAAGGAAACGCGGCGTGCGGGTGAACCCATTGCCGATCAGCCAGTATAGCCACGCCCCCATGAGCAGAAACCACGGTGGATAGCGGAACCCCCGCGTCAACGTCGTGAAGAAGCGGATCTCCTGCACCGTCGATGGGTAGCTGCGCATCAGGTGGTTGCGGCTCATGCAGAGCTTGCGCACCAGCGCGAAGTCCCAGGTCTCCATGTACTTGATTCCACCCCAGGCGAGATTGGACGAGTTCATGCTGGTCAGGCCGGCGAAATCGCCACGATCGATCAGTGCGACTTGCGCACCCTTGCCGGCGAGCGCCGCCGCGCTGACCGCGCCGTTGATGCCGCCGCCGATGACCAGCACATCGAAGTGATGCTGCCGGAGTTTTGCGAGGTTGCTTTTACGAAGTTGCACGAGACTTGAGCTTCAATAATCCGGGGCATGCGAGTGTGGGCACCGCGCAGCTGATATTCTCACAAATTGACCGGCGAACGGGAGCGTTGAGCATGGGTGCCTCTCAAGTCGGGTGGCGTTTCTGGATCGACCGCGGCGGCACGTTCACCGATGTGGTGGCACAACGGCCGGACGGCCGTCTGGTGCTGCACAAGCTGCTTTCCGAGAATCCCGGGCACTACGGGGATGCCGCCGTCCAGGGAATCCGCGAGCTCCTTCAGCGTCCCGTCGGGCCGATTCCCGCGGGGCTCATCGCCGAGGTCAAGATGGGGACCACGGTGGCGACCAATGCCCTGTTGGAGCGCAAGGGCGATCGTACGCTGCTCGTGATCACTCGCGGCTTTCGCGATGCGCTGCGCATCGGCTACCAAAACCGCCCGCGGCTGTTCGATCGCAAGATTGTCCTGCCCACCGAGCTCTACGAACGTGTCGTCGAGGCGGACGAGCGCGTGACCGCGCAGGGCGACGTGCTGAACAGCCTGGAGGAGCCCCCGGTTCGAGATGCGCTCCGCAGTGCATTCGCCGCAGGCATTCGATCGGTCGCCATCGTGTTCATGCACGGCTACCGCTATCCGGCTCACGAGCAGCGGGTTGCCGCGCTCGCCCGCGAGATCGGCTTCCCGCAGGTGTCCACCAGCGCCGAGACCTCGGCGCTCATGAAGCTGGTCGGCCGCGGAGATACGACCGTGGCCGACGCCTATCTCTCGCCCATCCTGCGTCGCTATGTCGATGAAGTGTCCCGCGAGCTCGGCGCCGGTGTGCCGTTGTCGTTCATGCAGTCGACCGGCGGGTTGATCACGGCGGACCGTTTCCAAGGCAAGGACGCGATCCTGTCGGGACCCGCCGGCGGCATCGTCGGAATGGCGCGTACCGCTCAGGCGGCCGGCTTCGACCGGGTGATCGGCTTCGACATGGGCGGGACCTCGACGGACGTCTCCCATTTCGCCGGCAGCTACGAGCGCAGCTTCGAAACCGTGGTTGCGGGGGTACGGCTGCGCGCGCCCATGATGAACATCTACACCGTGGCGGCGGGGGGCGGCTCCATTTGCCGGTTCGATGGCGCGAAGTTCCGGGTGGGACCCGAATCCGCGGGAGCCAATCCGGGGCCCGCCAGCTACCGACGGGGAGGACCGCTCACGATCACGGACTGCAATGTCATGACCGGGAAGCTTCAGCCGGAG
>DASYAC010000314.1:0-14346 GCA_036501585.1 Steroidobacteraceae bacterium | reverse complement strand
TAAACGGCCACCGGCGGCTCCTGCTGGTCGCCGTAATCGTTCTGCGAGACGCCGCGGATGTTCCATACGACCGCGGATGAGGAAAATGCGTTGAGCTTCAGGCTTGGAACGGCGCGTACCAGATCGGTCGCATTGTTGATGTCCATTTGCTGCAACTGGTCGGAGCCCAGGGCGGTAACCGAGATGCCGACGTCCTGCAGCCGTTCCGCCCTGCGTTGGGCCGTGACGACGATGTCATTCAACGTATCCTGAGACGCCGCGGGCGGTGCCGCGGTATCGGGCCCCACAGCGTCCGTTCCGAATGCGGCAGGAGTAATAGCAGCCGCGCAGAGCAGCGAGAGCGCGGCGCACGCAAGGTTCATCTGTTTGTTCATTCGTTGTTCTCCCTGAAAAAAACACCCCATGGTCGCGCGGCGTTTGTAGAGAACTTTCATCTCTCGCCGCGCGCTGCTTCATTCGGCGGCGCGATTAGGATCCCCTTGTGGTCCCCACGCCCAATTCGTAACATAGCGTTTGGGGTCAAGCAAGGCTTTTGCGCAACAGGTAGCCAACGAAGGAGGCGCTGGGTTTGCTTGAGTTGCCCGACTGTGTGACGAAGCCGCAACAGTGGGCGATAGTGGGTGGTCATTCGCACGATGACGGGGCGCCCGCAGCGACCCACGCGCGGGAGCGGGGCATCCGAGACAGGATTCAAGACGCTTGACGTTGGCCGCCGTACGCTCGAGCAGCCTGGGCGTCGGACTGACCTTCGGCTTTCAGCCGCCGCTCATCGCGCTCGTTCTCTCGTCCCGACAGATCTCCTGAGCCCGCCGCCGTGTGCTCAGTCCACGGCAGTGCGCTTCTTCTTCTCAGGATCGTCGAACGGCAATGTGTGGGCGGTCGCAGGACCCTTGACGTTCCTGCCTCGAACCTCGAGCTTGGTGCCGTGAACCGCGACCGGGACATCGAGGCGCGCGATCGCCATCGATTTGCCGGTGAGGCTCGACACCATCGCACAGGTCACGACGCCGACCTTCTTGTCGCCCGAGTAGACCGCATCGCCCATGTCCGCGGGGACCTTGCCCTCCACCAGCAGCCCGAAGATCTTGAAGCGCTCCTTGCCCTTGAGACGGGCGTGCGCATCCGCGCCCCGGAAATCGTTCTTGCCGGGACTCACGGTGAAATCGAGCCCGAGCTCCCACAAGCTGTCGCCCGGCGGATCGTGCTCGAAGGGGTACATCTCGGACATGTCGTAGGGGTAGAACAACAGATAGCTCTCGACACGCACCCAATCGAGCGTGGTGAAGCAGGCGGGGATGATGCCCATGGGCTTGCCTTCGCCCAGAATCGTGTCCCAGATGAGCCCGGCGTCCTCGCCCTTGCAGAAAATCTCATAGCCGCGCTCGCCGGTGTAACCGGTGCGGGAGAGGGTCACGGGCTTTCCGAACAGCGTCGCGGGCGTGTGATGAAAATACTTGAGGCTGCGGATTCCCGGCACGTGCTTCGCCAGGAAATCGATCGCCAGCGGTCCCTGCAGCGACAAATCGTGCAGGTCGTCGTCGACGATCATCGCGGCGTTTCGCCCCACCGCGTAGCCCGTCAAGGTCTCGTGTCCGGCGCCGCTTCCGTGAACCACCATCCAGGCGTTCGGCGCCAGGCGGTACAGGACGCAGTCCTCGATGAAGTGGCCGGCCTCGTCCAGCATGCAGGCGTAGGCGCACTTGCCGGGGTAGATCTTGGTCACATCGCGCGTGGTCACATAGTTCAGGATCGCGGAGGCGTGCGGACCCACGAGGTACAGCTTCTTGAGTCCCGACACGTCCATGAGCGCCGCCTTGGTGCGGATCGCAACGTGGTCCTCCGCGACAGGCTTCGAATACGTCCAGGCCGTGCCCATGCCGTTCCAATCCTCGAGCTTCGAGCCGAGGGCGCGGTGCCGATCCTCCAAAACCGAGTGACGCCAAGTGAGTGCCATTAATGTCTCCTATTGAGAGGCCGCGTGAGCCCTGAGCTAGTACACGGCCAGGTGGTGCGTCACGGCGACCACGGCGACGCCGAGCGCGAGCACCACGAACGGCCAGATGCCGGCGCGCTTGATCGCCGATTCGCCCGTGGTATGGCCCAGATCCTCGGCCATGTTGGCGGGGAAGATCCCCTTGTCCATGATGTAGTGCCGATAGATGAAGACCGGAATGATCAGCGAGCAGAACGCCAGACCGAAGCTCAACGTCCCCACACCGTACACATCCGCGCCGAAGCCCATGAACGCGAGATTCACGAAGGACAGGCAGGCGCCCACGGTCAGCACCCAGGTCGGCGCGCGCCAGGGCCGTTCCTGCAGGGGCCGGTCGAGTCGATGGATCCAGCCGGCATTCAAGTTGAGGAAATTGAATATCATGTAGCCCACGTTGGCGGCGCCGATGACGAATACCGAGTCGGACATCAGGAGCAGCACGAGGTTGAAGCACAGGTCCGTGAGCATGGCGTTCGACGGGGCGTGATGCTCGTTGACCTTGGACAAGTACTTCGGCAGCCAGCCGTCCACCGAAGCCTGGTACAGGGTGCGCGAGGAACCGGCCATGGAGGTGATCAAGGATAAAACGAGCGCCAGAACGAGCATGATCACCACGACGGCGCCGGCGAGCCGGCCGGCATGGACCATTTGCGCCATCACCGAGGCGACTCCCATGCCGCTGTAGATATCGGGGGCGAGCATGCCTGAGTACACCGCGGGCGTCGTGACATGGCCGGCGACATCCACCACGGCCGGGTGCAGAAGCGTGCCGAGACCCAGGAACCCCTGGAAGGCAAAGGGGACCAGCGTGTACACCACGACGCACAGCAGGCCGGAATAAAAGATGGCCTTGAACGTGTCGGTCTTGGGATTCTTCAATTCGGAGGTGTAGCAGACCGCGGTTTCGAAGCCGTACGTCGACCAGGCGGCGAGGAACATGCCTCCGGCAAACACCGTGATCCCGGTCATGTTCCACGTGCCGTTGATGACGTGGCCGACCGTGTCGCGAGCCAGCGGCACCAGCGGAAAAAAATTGGCCTTGACCATGTCGCCGGTGAGAATGGGAACCACGCCGATCAGAATCAGCGGAATCATGGCCGATATGCCCAAGATCTTGGTGGCGTTGGCCGAGCGCAGGATGCCGCCGTCCTGAATCGCCTTGACCGAGAACAGGATGACGGCGCCGAGCAGGAACACGGCGTTGACGCGCAGGCTCAAGCCGGTTCTGACAAAGCCCAGATCGAGCAGGGTGATCTGCCAGGTATTGACCACCGAATCCGGCGCGAACAGACCGGTGAGGATATATCCGGCGGCGAGCGCCGAGCCCGTGGCCTGCACGGGCGACCAGGCGAACCAATTGCACCACACCGAGATAGGCGCAATGATCTTGCTGTATCTGACCCACGCAATCGCTCCGTAGACCGAGGTGCCGCCCGATTTGTTGGGAAACAGTCCGGCGATTTCGGCGTAGGTGAACGACTGGATGAAACCCAGCGCGATCGAGGCCGCCCAAATGACCCAGGAGAGCTTGCCGACGGTCGCCGCCACCGCTCCGATGGAAAACAGCACCAGCGGCGGCACGCCGCTCGCCACCCAGAACGCTCCGGTCCAGTCGATGCCGCGCTCGAGACCCGTGGCTTCGACCGGCACCACCACCACCGCTTCATCCGTTGCGGCGCTCATGATGCGGTTCCTCGTCCGACGATGCCGTAAAGCCGGGTCGCCTGCGAATACTTAAAAATGACGGCGTAACTCCTCAGCGATTTCAAAGATATCTCCCACGACTCCGTACTTGGCGACGCCGAATATGGACGCGCCGGCATCCGAGTTCACGGCAACGATGGTGGCCACGTGCTTCATGCCGGCAAGATGCTGAATGGCCCCCGACACGCCCATGGCGATGTAGAGCTTGCAGGCGCTCGCCGTCTTGCCGGACTGACCCACCTGGCGGCTTTTGGGAAGCCAGCCCGCATCGGCGATGGGCCGGGAACATCCGAGCGTCGCGCCGACCGCGTCCGCGAGCTCCTTGAACTGCGCCACATTGGCTTCCTCGCCGATGCCGCGGCCGATGGTCAGGATGAATTCCGCGGCCGTCATGTCGACATCGTCGTTGGAGGAAAGCTCGATGAAATCGCGGCCGGTCGAGCGGCTCGCGGTTGCGGGCGCGGCGAACTCGGTGACTCGCGGCGCCCCCGGCTGCTCGGGAGGCTTGAATACGCCGGCGCGGATCGCAAGCAACACCGTGGCGCGGCCGGGGAAGTCGACCTCCACGTTCACTTTTTGTCCGTATCCGCCGCGCGTCGCGACCAGCTCACCGTCGATGCGTTCCGCCTTGAACACGTCGGTGGCGAATCCCAGGTTGAGCTTGGCGGCGAGCGCCGCCGCGCAGCCGAACGAGTCCACACTGTGCGCGACCAGGACGACGCCGGGCTTGCGCGCCTCGATCAGCGCGCCGATCGCGGCCTCGAAGGTGTCGGGATCGAATTCCGCGGCGGCGACTTTGACGGCGACGATTTCGTCGACGCCGGCGAGTTTCAAGGAATCGACCAGGCGTTCAGGGGACGGAGCTAGCACGGCCACGGCGACGGTATCGCCGGCACCGCGCAGCGCTTGGGCGGCGCCGATCAGTTCCAGGGACACCGGACGCAGTTCTCCGCGCCGCTGCTCCGCGATCACCAATACGCCGCTCAAGCTGCATCTCCTTTGAATTCACGGATGATCTCCGCCAGGCGCGCCGCCTGCGCCGCCGCATCGCCCTCGATGAGCTGCGCCCGGCCCTTGTCCGGAATATACATGCGCCGGATGCGCGAGTGAGAGCCCGATTCGCCGGCGTCGCCGGCGGAGAGGCCGAGGTCGGCGAGCGTCTTGACCTCGATGGGTTTCGCCGCCGCCTGCTTGATGCTGCGTAGCGAGGCGTAGCGCGGCGTGTTGATGCCGAGCTGGATGGTGAGCACGGCGGGGCATTGAATCTCGACCTCGTGCAGCAATCCGCCCTCGAGCTCGCGGCGAAACACGGCGCGCTTCGCCCCCGGCGCATAGTCGAGCGAGCTCACCACAGCGGCGTGCGGCCAGCCGAGGAATGCGGCGGTGGCGATGCCGGTGGCGGCGAAGCTCTGGTCGGAAGATTGCACGCCGGCGAACAGCATGTCCGGCGCCTCGGATCTGGCCGCCGCTGCCAGGACGCGGGCGATGGCCATGGGATCGGATCCCTCCAGGCCGTCGTCCCAGATACGGATCGCGCGATCCGCCCCCTTGGCGAGGCATTTGCGCAGCGCTTCGTCGGCTTCCCCGGGCGCAACGGACATGACGACGACTTCGACCGGATCGCTCGATGCTTCCTTGATCTTGACGGCCTCTTCCAGGGAGTAATCGTCCCACTCGTTCAGATCGCGGATGAGGAATTCCTCCTCCACGTCCCGCCCGTCCGCGCGGATCTCGAAGTCCTCGTCGAGCGCGGCGACTTGCTTCACCGTTATGAGAATCTTCATGCGGGCACCGCCTCGGTCTGCCGGACCGGAATCGCTTCCCGGATGAGCTCTATCAATTCCTTCACCACGAATTTCCCCTCATTACCGGTGGTCTTGAGCGCGTCCTCGAACATGGTCAGGTCCTTCGGACAGCTCACGACGTACACTTCCAGGCCCGGAATCGCCGCGGCCTCGCGGATGCGATTCTGGGCCGGCTTCTCCGACCCCACGGGGTCGGGAATCCAAATCCTGCCGCCGCCCGCGCCGCAACAGAAAGAGTTGTCGCGGCAGCGCTTCATGTCGATGAGCTCGCACCCCAGAAGCCTCAGCAAATCGCGCGGCGCCTCGTACCCCTTGTTGAAGCGCCCGAGGTGGCACGGGTCGTGGAAGGTCGTCCGGAGCTTCAGCGGCCGCGTCACCGCGAGTTTGCCGTCCGTGAACAGCTGCTTGAGGTAACTGGTGTAGTGCTGAATCTCGAACTTCCCGCCGAAGTCGGGATACTCGTTGAGAATCGTATTGTAGGAGTGCGGATCGGTGGTGACGATGGATTTGAAGGTCGCGCCCGCGAGCGCGGCGATATTGGATTCGGCCAGCACCTCGTAAAGCCCTTCCTCGCCGACGCGGCGCACGTCGTTGCCGGCGTTCGATTCGCCGTCGTAGAGAATGCCGAAATCCACGCCTGCCTCATGCAGCAGCGCGGCAAAGGTCTGCGTCACTCTCTGATTGCGCGGATCGAACGAGGCGTAGTCGCCGACGAACCAGAGTACATCGACCGGCTCCTTGCGCGCGTCCTTGACCTTGAAGGGCAGCGCCTTGGTCCACGAGCCGCGCTTGCGCTTCGATTCGCCGAACGAGTTGCCGGTCTTGTGAATGGTCTGCAGCGTCTTGGTGAGCAACGGGTCCATGGCGCCGTCCTCGACCAGCTTGCGGCGCATTTGCACGATGATGGGGACGTGCTCCACGGCCACC
Source organism: Steroidobacteraceae bacterium (assembly GCA_036501585.1). Taxonomy (GTDB): domain Bacteria; phylum Pseudomonadota; class Gammaproteobacteria; order Steroidobacterales; family Steroidobacteraceae; genus Bog-1198. The sequence continues at coordinate 7,917 of DASYAC010000314.1, read as the reverse complement.
GGGCAGATCTCGACGCAGGCCATGCAGGTGCGGCAGGACCAGAGGGTCTCCATCGCCACCTGGCCCGGCGACTTTCCGTGCACGTCGAGCTCGGCCGCGGGGGGAAGGGTCCCCGACTCGAGCGTGGCATTCGCGAACTCGCGCAAGCTCAGAATGACGTCCCGGGGCGACAAGGGCGCACCGACGGCCCGCGCCGGGCACGCTTCGTGGCAGCGGCCGCACTTGGTGCAGGCATCGAGGTTCAACAGCTGCTTCCAGGTGAAATCGGTGATCTTGGCGACCCCCGGCTCCTTTTGAGCCTCGGGAATGCGCGGCAGCCTCTGCGCCGCCTTCGGATCGCGCACCAGCAAGGACGCGGACGCGGTAAAGATGTGCTTGACCTTGGTGAAGGGGATGAGCGCGATGAAAATGAGCGCGAGCACGCCATGAAACCACCAGAGCGAGAGCCGCAGAATGCCGCCCCCGTGCGCCGTCAGGCCCGCCGCGGCGAGGCCTTCGGCGATGGCCGCGCCCACGGGCGACCACCAGCGCGTGTCCCACACGTCCGGCCGCGCCTGAAGCCACACCAGCCGCGCGGCTTCCAGGAGATAACCGGTGAAGCCGATGACGACCAGCGTCCAGAGGAAGGCCCAGTCCTCGCGCCGGTACTCGGGGCGGAGGAAATCCGGATCGCCGGGCGAGCGGTCGGGCCGCGCATAGTCGAGCTTGGGCAGCTTCATCCAGCCGCGCCGATACATCATATAGAGCAGCCCGCCGAGCAGCGCGACGCCGGCGATGTCGAGCACCAGGGAGAAGATCAGATAGAAATCGCCCTGCCAGAAGCGGATTCCGAACAAGGGCTCGAGGATGTCGTATTGGAGGGTGATGGTGGCGGTGCCCAGGAACAGCAACCCGAAACCGTAGAAGATCAGGCGATGCGCGCCGCCGGCCGCGTGATCCCGGCGATCGACGGTGCGATGGCTCAAGACCTTTCCGACCATGTCGCCGGCACGGGACCAGAGGCTCCCCTCGAGGGTGAGGGCGGCGCCGCGACGGTATTTGCGGATCTGGACATACACGCCCCAGCAGAAAATGCCAATGGCGGCATACCCCAATGCATAGAAAAGCCGCACCTCGGCCGTCGGAAATGCCTCGAATAGAATTCGAGTGACAGCGTCGGTGCGGCTCACGTACCGGAACGCTCCTAGGTCTTGTACTCGATCTCGAAGCGGCCGCCGGGCAGATGTGCCGTGCCCCAAACCGCCACCTCGCGCTTGTACGCGAGCGGCAGCTGTGCGTTGGGTTCCTCGATCTCGCGCGCGAGCCTGTGCCCCGAGAACGTCGCATCCGCGATCAACCGCGGCGCCTCGGCGTCGCCGATGAGATAGACGTTCTTCACGCCGTTCTTGTCCCAGTCGCCCTGGCGCTGCTTGATCTCGCGGAACAAGCGGTCGTTGGAGTGACGTCCGGTGACCAGAATCAGGGAGTCGAAATCCACCCAGCGGTGGGTCTTGTTGGGCTCCCGCGGGAGGTGGCCGACGCCGCGATAGGTGCGCTTGGAACCGTCGCCCCAGATGTCGTACACCTGGAGTCTCCCCTTCTCGATCTTGCTGGCGAAGGCGTTGTGCGTCTCGTGGATGTGCAGCTCATGGAGCCGGCGCATCATGTTCGGATACTCGAGCGTGAAGTGCATGTAGTTGGCGAGATGCACGCCCGTGACGATGGTGACCTCGTGGCCGGCCACCGCCAGCTTCTCGGCGAGACTCGGCGCCATGAAATACGTGTCGGCGTTCAAGATGACGACGCGCTTGCCGATCTTCTTCTTGCCCTCGAGGACCTGGTCCGGCGTGAGCTGATCCGGCTGCGAGGCATCGGCCCCGGGAATGGGATCGTGCGTCAGGCAGTTCGTGCCGTCCGTGTTCCACGCCGAACCCGTGGCGATCACTATCTTTTCCGCGCCGTAGGTGATCGCCGCTTCCGCGGTCATCGGCTTTTGATTGAGCGCCACCTGGCTCTGCTTGTTCTTCTTCGCGAGCTTGCCGATCTGCAGCTCACGGTAGTCGCGGTGATAGCCCCACTCGCCGAGACCGGGGAGCGTCGCGACGGCGTTCAGATGTCCGCCGATCTTGGCGGCGGTGTCGTAGAGGTGCACCGTGTATCCCCGCTCCATGAGCACGCGCGCGCATTCCGCGCCCGAAGGGCCGGCGCCGACCACGAGCACGGAATCATCCGAGCCCTTCTTGGGGAATTTCTCGGGATGCCAGCCGCGCCGGTACTCCTCGCCCGCGGTGGCGTTCTGCGTGCAGATCATCGGCGGGCCGCCGATCTCCCAGCGCGAGATGCACACGTTGCAGCCGATGCATACGCGGATGTCGTCGTAACGGCCTTCCTCGATCTTCTTCGGCAGCCAGGGGTCGGAGATCGACGGACGCGCCGCGCCGATGATGTCGGCGATTCCCTTGGTCACGATCTCGGTCATCTTCTCCGGGTCGGTGAACCGGCCGACTCCGAGCACCGGCTTCTTGGCAACCTGTTTCACGAAGCGGGTCCAGGGTACCTGGTGGCCTTGGCTGTAGAAGCGGGACGGGCCGGCATCCTCGCCCCACTCGGCGATGTCGCCCACGTCCACGTCCCAGAGATCGACCAGGGGGTCGGCCAGCCCGATGAACTTCATGCCGTCGTTCTCGATCTCGACGCCCGAGTCGCCGTACAGGGTGTCCACGGCGAAGCGGGTCGCAATGGAGCAATCGTGCCCGACCGCGCGGCGCACTTTCTCGAGCGTCTCGAGCCAGAAGCGCGCGCGGTTCTCGAGGCTTCCGCCGTACTTGTCCTTGCGCTTGTTGTAATAAGGGGACAGGAATTGCACCGGGAGGTAGGAGTGCGCGCCGTAGACGTAGATGATGTCGAAGCCGGCGTCGCGCGAGCGCAGCGCCGCGTCCACGTAGTACTGCTGCACCGTGGCGATGTCGTCGAAGTCCATTTCCTTGCAGTACGTCAGGGTCTCGAACTCGGAGGCGTATTGACTCGGGCCGCGCGGCGTCGCGCGCGATTCCATGCAAGGCGCATGCGATGCCCCATACCAGAGCTCGACCCCGGCGAGCGCGCCGAAGTGGTGAATGTGGTCGCACATCGCGCGCAGATTCCGGACGTCGCCCTCGTCCCAGATGCGCGCCGACAGACGATGCGTGTCGTCCGATTCCGGATGAATGGAGCAGTACTCGGTGTTGATCCCGGCCCAGCCGCCCTCGGCCTTCAGCGAGCGGTGTGCTGCCTGAAAACCGGGCCGATCGGAACCGGCGCCGATGCAATGCGGCACCTGGTAGAACCGGTTGCGCAGCGTCTTCGGGCCGATCTTGATGGGTTGGAACAAAATGTCGTGTTTTGGATCTCGCGCCATACCCTTGGTCCCCTCTAGCTGCGGTATTCGTAAAAACTATCATATTCGCGAACCGCTAGCCCTGACCAGTCCTATTCATCCGCAGCGGATCGAACGCCTTCCGCGCGACGTTGCGGACGCCTCGAGCGCGTGATTGGTCGAAGTGGTCTGCGGCGCGCAACAGCGGCCACCCACCTCCCGGGCCGGGCGCGCGCGGATCGACCGGACCGTCGACCGGTATTGCCTTGTCTTTAGCAGCATGCACATTGCCTTCAAGGACTGGCGTGCGTCCGCTCACTTCTCGAAGTGGTTTGCAATGCGCAGGGATCACCGCCCACCTCGGAGCGCCGAGGTGCGCATGGCCTGCGCCGAGTTCTTGCTGTGAGCCAAAAATATCTATACAAGAGCGTTGGCGAGTTCTTCAAGGGGACGATGACGTGACACCTACGATGCGGCGATGTCGAGGCGCGAACTTTTTCGCTCCGATCATGATTGGCGGGTTGATCGCAAGCTCGCCCGCTCTTGCACAGTCTAATTATCGGCCGCTCGACCCCGCCGCCGTGCTCGACAAGACCATTATGTTGACCGGTCACGATTTGACCGTCGAGCAGGTGGTCGAAGTCGCCCGCTACGGCGCGAAGGTGGAGCTCAGCCCGGAGGCGAAGCAGCGTGAAGCCGACAACTACGGCTTGCTGCTCGAGGCGGCGGCGGAGGGAATTCCAGTCTACTGGTTCAATCGCGGGGCCGGCGATCAGCGCGAGACGGTCATGTTCTCGGGCGATCCGATGTCGCCCAAGAACAGGGCGTACCTGGAGAAGAGCCAGCTGGAGGAGTTCCGCCTCGGCACCATCATGGGCTACGGTCCGGAAGTCACGGACGAAGAGATCGTGCGCGCGATGATGGTCGTTCGCGCCAATGCAATGACCTATAACGCCCCCAGCCCCCAGCTCTCGCAAATGCTGATCGCGCTCCTGAATCAGCGAATCACCCCGGTGGTTCAGTCGCGCGGCACCCTTGGCGAAGGCGATCTGGCGCCGTTGACCAATGTCGGGGCGGCGATGGTGGGAGCGGGCGACGTTTATTATCGAGGCGCGCGCATGACGGCGGCCGCGGCGCTCGCCCGGGCGGGACTCAAGCCGATCCAGCCGTTTGCCGCCGACATCAATGCGCTGACCAGCAGCAACGCCTACGCCACGGGCATCGCGGCGCTGGCGGTTTTCGATGGAGAGCAGGCGCTCGATTGGGCCGATCTCATTTATGCCATGGATCTCGACGGCATGAATTCCAGCATCACGCCGTTGAGCACCGTGGTACAGCGGGAACGGCCGTTCAAGTGGCTGAACTGGGAAGCAGCCCGCGTGCGCGACATGCTCAAGGGCAGCTATCTGTTCGGCGACGACCCGCACCGGATCATCCAGGACCCGGAGAGTCTGCGGGCTTCTGCCATCCGCCAGGGTTCGGCGTGGGAGGATTGGGGCGCCTTGCGGGATGCGGTGGTTCTGCAGATGAATTCTTCGGACCACAACCCCGCGGTCCGCACCGATCTGTCTCCGGGGGATTCCTGGGAGCTGTCCACCCCGCAGATGATGAAATTCTTCATCAAGGGCGGCAAGTACAGCAACGGCAAGCACGGCTACATCGTGTCGAACGCCAACTGGGACCCCTATCCGATGGCGAACAAGCTCGAGGACTTCGTCATCGCGCTGGCGAACATGGACATCGCGGTGTCTTTGCGCATCGACCGGTTCAGCAATTCCTTCTTCACGCTGGCCGATCCCGCGCAGGTGCTGCATCTGCCGGCCGGCAGCGGTTTCGCGATCTTTCTGGCCGGCGGCGGGGGCTATACGCCGGTGGACTTGCAGCAGGAGATGCAGAGCCTGACGAATCCGGTCGCGCCTTCCGGGGCGGCGATCGTCGCGACGGTGGAGGACCTGCAGGCGCAAACGCGCATCAAAGCTTATCGCGTGCGCCAAGCCGTGAGCACGACCTTCGATCTGCTGGGACATGATCTGTTGACCGCGACTTTCTGGCTGGATGTGCGCAAAGCGCAGGACCCATCGAGGAATTTCGGAGCCGGCCCGACGGCGGCATGGACGGCATTCCGCAAGATCATGCCGGTGCTGCCGGCCCTGGGCGCGAGCCCGTCACAGCCGCGACCGATGGCCGCCGCGGCGTTCCTCAAGAGCACGCCTGCCGGCAAGTTCTATACCGGCGGCGAGACGATGCCATGAATTACCGATGGCTACGGCGCGACCGGGCGGCACTCTGTTCCGCGATCATCGCGTGCGCAACGATGCAGGCATGTCCGGCGCAGGCGCAGACGGATCTCGGCTACCACCCGATCGATCCGACCGATGCCGGCAGAACCGTCATCCTGACCGGACACGATCTGACCATCGACCAGGTGATGGAGGTGGCGCGCGGCGGCGCCCAGGTTCAGCTGAGCGCCGAGGCCAGGCAGCGCGAAGCGGACAATTACGGCCTTCTGCTCGAAGCGCCGGCCGAAGGCGTATCGGTCTACTGGTTCACCCGCGGCGCGGGCGCCGGCCGCGAGGTCAGGATATTCGAGGGCGATCCGCTGTCGCCAGAGAACAAGGCCCTGCTCGAGAAGAAGATGCTGGCGTATTTCCGTCGTGGCGCCGCCAATCCGCTGGAGGGCCCGGAGATCGCCGACGAAGCGCTGGTGCGCGCCGTGATGGTGGTTCGCGCCAACGCCATGACCTTCAACGCGCCGAGCCCGCAGCTCTCGAGGATGCTGATCGACCTGTTGAACAAGCGCGTGACGCCGGTGATGCAATCGCGCGGTACGGTCGGAGAGGGCGATCTGTCGGTACTGAACAACATCGGCGCAACCATGGTCGGTGTCGGGGACGCTTATTATCGGGGGACGCGCATGTCGGCGTCGGACGCTTTGAAGGCGGCGGCGCTGACGCCGCTCCAGCCTTTCGCCGCCGACAACAACGCGCTCACCAGCAGCGACGCCTATGCCACCGCGCGGGCCGCGTTCGTCGTGGCCGATGCGAAGCAGGCGCTGGCGTGGGCGGACCTCACCTACGCGATCGATTTGAATGCGATGAACAGTTCCGTCACGCCGCTCAATTATCTGGTGCAGAGCGACCGGCCTTTCAAATGGCTGAACTGGGACGCCAACCGCGTCAAGGAAATGATCAAGGGGAGCTACCTGTTCGGCGATGATGCAGGCCGGATCATTCAGGACCCGGAAAGTCTGCGCGCCTCGTCGATCCGTCAAGCGTCCGCCTGGCAAATGTGGGCGATGCTGCGCGACGATGTGGTGACGCAGCTCAACTCGTCGGATCACAACCCGGCGATCCGCGTCGGCATCTCGCCCCGCGATTCCTGGGACCTCGACACGCCCGAAATGCTCAAATACTACGTGAAGGGCGGAAAGAACAGCCACGGGCAGCACGGGTTCATCTTCTCGAACGCGAATTGGGACCCTTACCCGCTGTCCAACGATCTCGAAGCCTTCACGATCGCGCTCGCCAACATGGATATCGCGATCATGCTGCGCGCAGAACGCTTCGGCAGCGAATTCTTCACTGGCGAGGGCTCGCAGAAGATCCTGGCAAGCCTCGGGGGCGGCGTTTTCTCCGGCAGCTTCGGCAGTCACGAGACCTGGCAGCATGTACAGGCGCAGATCGTGCCCGTGCCGCCGGAGGGCTATGGCGGCAGCTCGGGCGTCGAGGAGCTCGAGGCGCAGTCGCTGCTCAAGGCAGTCCGCGCTCAAGCCGCGGTGGACGATACCTTCCGCCTGCTGGCGACCGACCTCTCCACCGGTACGCGCTGGCTGGATGTGCGCAAGAAGCAGGACCCGAGCCGTGAATTCGGGCCGGGTCCGACGGCGGCGTGGCAGGCGTTCAGAAAGGTCATGCCGTTGCAGCCCGATCAGGCCGCGCCGCCGCCGGGACCGGGCGCGGCGGGACTGACGGCGCTCACCTTTCTGAAGAGCCATCCGGCGTGGAGTTTCTTTCCGTTGACCGAGCCGGAGTCCGTCGCGGCGAAGCCCAAGATGAAGTAGGGGCGGGGGCGGGCACGCGACTCTTAATCGATTGGTCGTAGGTTCGATCCCTACGCGGCCCTACCATTTATGAAAAAATACAATTAAATCAACGGCTAACAGCCATCGTATGGATGTCTTTCGTGTCAGGAAATTCCACCACTTAATGGTGGATTTTCGTCGTACGCTTTCGGCCGATGATCAAGCGATCTCGATTGCAGGCGCGGATCACGCGCGGTATCAGTACGGAAACGAAACGCTGGATTTCGGTGGCGGTCGCCTGCTGTTGCGCGAAGTGAACGGGTCGGGTAAATCGACGGCAATGAATATGCTTTTGCCTTTTTTGCTGGACGCCGACACCAGGCGCATCGACGCGGGCAATACAGGTGTTGCTGGCCTATTGCGGGTACATTGATACAGAGGGAGAAAGAAGGCTCCGGTGTGAGCTCAACCCGGATTGTCGGTCCTTGCAGGACGTTGGTCTCAACGCTTATTTTGCCTGGTCGAGAGGATTCGACGGTGTGCTCGCGACGCGCTGCATGGC
>DASYAC010000313.1:0-16808 GCA_036501585.1 Steroidobacteraceae bacterium | reverse complement strand
AATGCCGCCGTCGATTTGCCGCAGCCCGACTCGCCCACCAGACCATACGACTCGCCTCGACCGATCGCCAGGCTCACCCCGCTGAGCACTCGCCGTTCGCGGCGGCCGGTCCGATAGGTGACGCTCACGTCCTCGAAGCGCAGCGCATCGGCGGGAGCGTCCTTCATGCGTCGAACACCCCGGCGAGTCCATCCGTGACCAGGTTGACGCCGATCACCAGCGACGCCGTGGCTGCCGCGTCGAACAGCACCGTCCACCAGTAGCTGCCGATCAAACTGTAGTTTTCCGCGATGGCGATGCCCCAGTCCGCGGACGGCGGCTGGATCCCGAAGCCGATGAAGCTCAAAGATGCCACGAAGAAAATCGCGTAGCCCAGGCGCACGGTCATTTCCACGATTGCGATCGGCAGCACGTTGGGGAGAATCTCGATGAACATGATGGCGAGGGCGCCGTCGCCCCGCAAGCGCGCCGCCGCGACGTAGTCCAGATCGGTCTCGTTCAACACCGCCGAGCGGACGGTGCGCGCGATCAGAGGAGTGAATACGAAGCCGATCACGAGCACCACCGTCGCATTCGAGGTGCCGACGGCCGCCAATGCCATCAGCGCGACGATGACCAGCGGCAGGGCCTGCAGCGCCTCGATGATCCGGCCGACGACATCGTCGAGCGCACCCCTGAAGTAGCCGATTGACAGCCCGAGAGCCGTTCCGAGCACCGTGCCGAGGAGCGTCGCGAGCGGCGCGACGATCAGGATATCGCGCGCGCCCACGATGACCCGCGAGAAGATGTCGCGCCCCAGCTGATCGGTGCCGAACCAATGCGCCGCCGACGGCGGGGCGAGGGTCGCGAGCAGATCGTCCGCGTAGGGGTCGCGAGGCGTGATCCCGGTCCCGAACAGCGCACACACGATCCAGAATGCCAGGATGAGGAGACCTACGATGAGCGTGGGCGAACGGCAGGCAGCGTGCCATCGTTCGCGTGCCAGGCTTCGAGCCGGTGCCGGCTCCGCCGGGCGTGGGACCGTATCGGCGGCCGCGCTCACGCGCGCTCCGCCCGCAGCCGCGGATTGAGCGCGGCGGACAAAAGATCCGCGAGCACCGAGGCGATCGCGTAGACCGCGCCCACCGTCAGCACGCCGGCCTCGAGCATGGGGAAATCCTTGGCGCGGGCGGCCGAATAGATCAGCGCGCCGATTCCCCGATAGTGGAACAATGTCTCGATGACCACCAGGCCCCCGGCAAGATACCCCAGGAGACTCGCGACCACCGTGATCGTCGGCAGCAGCGCATTGCGCAGCACGTGCCGGCGCATCACCGTCGACATCGGCAGGCCCTTCAAGATGGCCGTGCGCGTGTAGTCGGCGTCCAGCGCCTCGACCGTGCCCGCGCGCGCCACGCGGGCGATGTAGCCGAAAAATACCAGCACCAGCGGCAGCGCCGGCAGGATCAGATACTTGAGCTGGGTCAGCGGTCCCGCCCCCTCGGGCCAATCCGCGGACATCGGCAGCCAATGCAGCCAGACGCCGAAGATCAGGATGAGCACGATCGAGGAGATGAATTCAGGCACGACGCCCAGAGACTGGCCGAGCAGCACCAGCCCCCGATCGCTCCATCGACCGACCCGAAGCGCCGCCCACACCCCGCCGGCGATGCCGAGCGGCACGACGAGGACGAAGGCCAGCGCAGCGAGCTTCAGGGAATTGACCAGCGCCGCGCCGACGAATGGCGCCACAGGCGCCCGGAACGTGAACGAGCGGCCCATGTCGCCCACGACGAAGTGCCTGATCCAATCCCAATACTGGATGACCAGCGGCCGATCGACGCCCACCTGATGGTTGAACAGAGCCACGGCGCGTGCATCGGCGAGGGGTCCGAGCACGGCGCGTCCCACATCGCCCGGGAGGAGCTGCCCGCCCAGAAAGACGACCACCGACAGGATCGCGAGCGTGATCAGCGACAAGAGCGCTCGGCGCGCCAGGAATTTGAGAATCACCGCGCGCCCCGCGGGCGGATCACGAAGCAGCGGTGGATGTGGGGATTGCGCTCGAAGTCCTTCGGGAGGGTACGGGCGCTGATGTCGTCCACCTCCACATCCGCGAGCGCGTCCGCGTCGAGCTTGAATCGCGTGTAGTTGGTCGAGAACACGAGTCGGCCCGCCGGCCGAAGAAGGTTCAGGGAGCGTCGAATCATTCCGACGTGATCCCGCTGCACGTCGAGCACGCCTTCCATGCGTTTGGAGTTCGAGAACGTCGGCGGATCGACGAAGATCAAATCGAAGCGGGCGCCGTCCGCCTCCTGACTCGCCACCCACTCGAGGCAATCGGCGCGATGCATCGCGTGCTCGCGGCCCCCGAACCCGTTCAACACCAGGTTGTCGTGCGCCCAGTCGAGGTACGTGCTCGACAGATCGACGCTCACGCTCGAGCGCGCGCCGCCGGCGGCGGCGTACACCGTGGCGCTTCCCGTGTAGCAGAACAGATTGAGGAAATTCCCACCCCTCGCCCATTCGCGCAGCAGCTGACGGGTGATACGGTGATCGAGGAAGAGCCCGGTGTCCAGATAATCCCGAAAATTCACCCAGAACTCGAGGCCTCCCTCGGATACCTTCACTCTCCGGGCCGTGGTCGCGCTTGCGCCTGCGGCAGCCGGCGACCGCTCCGACCGCGGCTGAGGCCGGCCGGAGCGCCGTTGGTATTGCTCGGCTCCCTTCTGCGCCTTGCGGATTCGGGAGTGAACGCGCTCGAGCGGCACGCCAAGGGCCTCGGGCAGAACGGTCAGCACCTCGCGGCGGCGCTGCCGGGCGCTCTCCTGATCGACGGTCTTGGGCGGCGCATACTCCTGAACGTACACGTGCCGCGGGTCGCGCCCATAGATGTCGATGGCGAAGGCATACTCCGGCATGTCGGCGTCGTAGAGCCGGAAGCACTCGATGCCCTCCTTCGCCGCCCAGGGCTCCAAGCGGTCGAGGTTCTTGCGCACGCGGTTGGCGAACATCTGCGCGCCGGGCCGAGCGGACCATTTCGCGCGTGTTTCGCCCGGTGACGGACGCTCGTTCTCTCCGGTCAGATCGAACCGCAAGAGCCGGCATTCGATGGCGCCGTTGAAGACGCGGTGCGTGCGCTTGGCATAGACGCCGAGATGGCGCGCCAACGGCGGGTCGCCGGTCAGTATCGCGGCCTGCCATCCGTGAAACCGCTCGCGCAGCAGACGCCCAAGCTCCGCATAGAGGTCGGGCAGCGCCGACTCTGCCCCGATGCGCTCCCCGTACGGGGGATTCGCCACCAGGAGTCCCGCGGGACCGTGCGGCGGCACGACCGAGTCGAGCGGACGTTTCTCGACGTGCACCCATTCCGCGACGCCGGCCTCTCCCGCGTTCGCGATGGCCATGCGCACGGCTTCCGCATCGATGTCGGAACCGACGATGCAGCGTCCGGGCGTCCGCGCCGCGCGGCGTATCGAGGCCTCTTCGCGCAGACGCCGCCACAGCTCGCTGTCATGTCCGCGCCAGCCCAGGAATCCGAAATAGTCCCGGTCGAGCGCGGGCGCGGCATCGCTCGCGATCAGCGCGGCCTCGGTGAGGAAAGTTCCGGAGCCGCACATCGGATCGACCAGCGCCCCGCCCTCGGCCGCGATGTGAGGCCAACCGGCGCGCAGCAGCACCGCGGCCGCGACGTTTTCCTTCAGCGGCGCGCGGCCGCCCTCGGTCCGGTAGCCGCGCCGATGCAGGCTTTCTCCCGAGAAGTCCACCGACACCAGGGCGGTCGGCCCTTCGACGTGCAGGTGCAGGAGCACGTCGGGCCGATCGGGCCGGATGACCGGCCGCTCGCCCGTCGACTCGCGCAGGTTGTCGCATACCGCGTCTTTCAGGAGTTGCGAGCCGTATATCGTGTGCCGGATCGCGGCATTGCCGCCGCTGCATTCGCAGGCCAGCGTCGCCCCCGGCGCGAGATGCTCGCGCCAATCGAAGCGCTTGAGACCTTCGAACAAAGCCTCGGTGGTCCCGGCCTCGACCGAGCCCAGGCTGAGAAGGACCCGGGTCGCGGTGCGCGACCAGAGGCACGCGCGGTAACCCGCCTCGAGGGTGCCTTGGAACTTCACGTCGTGGCTGCGCTCTCGAATGTCGAGACCGCCGAATGCCCCGAGCTCCTCGGCGAGTACCGACGACGCCCCTATCGGCGCCGTCGCGATCCAATATCGGACGCTGTCGTTCACGCGCCTCCGTCAATGGACATCGACGCCGCCGGGGCGCGGGGCGGCTTCCAGATCCTGCCATTCGAGCTTGGTGTGGATTTTGAAGTATCGCACGAGAATCCGGTAAACCTGCGCGTCGAAGGCGGCGGGAGCCGCGCTGCTCGTCAACGAGGCCAGCTCTTCCTCGCAATGCGCCGTACCGAGATAGGTCCAGTGATCGAGGACGTGCGAATCGACCGACCCCATGGGGCCGCGCTCGATGAGCGCCACCCGTCCCGGGAACGGCCAGGACTTGAATTTCAGCGACGAGAGGGCCATCTGAACGCGCACCGCATGCAGGACCAGCGGCTCCTTGCCGACGCACGCTCCCTTGCAATGGCCCAACTGATGCGCGAGACACGACCCTTGAGCCTCTTCCAACCCGAGTACCTTCAGACAGAGCCGCTTCGCCTTGGCGATGTCGGCCAACGCCTTGTGTGCGTCTTTTCGCGAGTGAAACACGCCGAAGCAGTTCTCGAGCTCCGCGAGATCCATCTCCTCGATCGCAAGGACCTCGACGGCGCCTGAGTCGCCGCCGATTCTCAGCGTGCAGCCCGCCGCGGAGGAATTCGGGTGCCGGTTGTACAAGGGCTCGAGGCCCTTGATATCGTCGAGCTCGCGCAGCAGCGCGCCGAGCTCGCCGGCGGTCTCCACCCACTCGATGCTCCGCACGTCCTCCCTGAGCTTGCGCTCGCGGCGGCCGGCGCGCGCGTCCGAGAAGTGCCCGAGAATGGCGCCGCGCAGGCACCCGCTCTTGCCCACGAACAGAAGCTTGTCCTCCGGCCCCCGGAAGCGGTAGACGCCGGGACCTTCGGGCAGCTCCTCCGCCAGTCCCTCCGGCAGATGCGGCGGCAGCCTGACCGCGCTGCGCGCGGACCGGGCGGCCGCCGCGAGAGCCGGCTCGGGAATCGAGGCGCGGAGCGTCGACCAGAAGTCGCTGAGCACCCGCGCATCGCCGAGCGCCCGATGCCGCGCGCTGCAGGTCAGGCCGTGCCGCTCCATCACCGCGTCCAGGCTGTGCCGTGGATGTTCGGGAAAGAGGCGCCGCGACAGCTTGACCGTGCACAACACGGGGGCCGAGAAATGAATGCCGGCACGGCGGAATTCAGCCCGCAGGAAGGAATAATCGAAGCGCGCGTTGTGAGCCGCGAACACCGGCGGCACCCGTGCGGTGGAATCGGCCGTCGCGCGGAGGGGCGTCGCCTCGAGGGGCGTCGCCTCGAGGGTCGGCGCCTCGAGGGTCGGCGCGCGGAGGGCAGACGCGCAAGGCGTCGCGCCCAGAGCCGGCGCGCAAAAGCTCGCGCACAATTTCTCGAGAACGATTCCCGAGATCTCGGCGAAGCGCGGCGCGGCCTCGACCATTTCGTTGGTGATGCCGGTGAAGCCCTCGATGTAGGAGGGAATCACGCACTCGGGATTGACCAGCGTGCTCCATTCCTCGACCACGGCATCGCCGTGGACTCGGACGATGCCGATCTCGGTGATGCGGTGACGGGCCGCATGACCTCCGGTCGTCTCCAGATCGACAAAAACCAGATCGCGCGGAAGGTCGCCGGCCTCAGGCGCGTCCATCGAGCGACAGGAGCGGGTAGTACAGATCGGGGCGCCGGTCGCGGAAGATGCCCCACGCCTGGCGATAGCGGCGAATATCGTCCAGGTCGAACGTGGCGGTGAGCACGGTCTCGCTCGTGCGGTCGGCCTCCGTCACTTTTTCTCCGGTATGAGAGGCGATGAACGACGAACCGTAGAAAGTCATCGAGTATTTCTTGCCCTCTTCCACGCCGATCCGGTTGGACGCGAGAAGCGGCATGACGTTGGCGGCCGCGTGGCCTTGCATGGTCCTCTGCCAATGCCCGCTGGAGTCGAGCGTCGGGTCCTGCGGTTCGGAGCCGATCGCGGTGGGATACATCAAGATCTCGGCGCCCATGAGCGCCATCGAGCGGGCCGCCTCCGGAAACCATTGATCCCAGCAGATGGCAACCCCCAGCTTCGCGAATCGAGTCTCGAACACCTTGAATCCCGTATCCCCCGGTGAGAAATAGAACTTCTCGTGATAGCCCGTGCCCTCCGGAATGTGCGACTTACGGTAGCTCCCGAGCACGGCTCCGCCCGCGTCCACCATCACCACCGAGTTGTAGAAGGCGTTGTTGGCGTGCTCGAACACGCTCACCGGCAATACCACGTCGAGCTCGCGCGCGAGCCCTCGAAAATGCTCGACGGCGGGATGCCCCTCCAGGGGCTTGGCGAGATCGAAATAATTCGAATCGTGGTCCTTGCAGAAATAAGGAGTCTCGAAGAGCTCCTGGATCAGCACCACGTTGGCGCCGCGGCGGGCCGCCTCGCGGATCAATTTCTCGGCGCGCGCCAGGTTGGCGTCGCGGTCCCAGCTGCAGGCCATCTGCGCGGCTGCCACGGTTATCTTGCTCATGGGACGTATGCTACCCGATCGGCCGGCGAAATCGCCGGCCTGAAAAATGCCCGGCTAGAACGTGGGCGGCGAGCTCGCGCTCACGATCTCGCAATCTTCACGTCCGGGATTCACGAACCGGTGCGGAATCGAGCTCTTGAAGTAGTATGCGTCGCCGGCGGACAGGATGCGCGATTCGCCGCCCACCGACAGCTCGATCTTGCCCTTGACGATCACCCCGCCCTCCTCGCCCGCATGCGCCAGCATCTCCTCGCCGGTGTCCGCGTTGGGCGCGTAGCGCTCGTGCAGGATCGACATGCTGCGATTGGCCAGGCGCCCGCCGACCAGCCGCAGCTCAACGGCCCCCGTACCGATGTCGGCAAGCTCCGAGCGCGGAAAGAACACCTCGGGCTTGCCGGCCAGATCGAGGGTGAAGAACTCGGCCAGGGCCATCGGTATGCCGTCGAGCACTTTCTTGAGCGAGGAGACGGACGGGCTCACGCGGTTCTGTTCGATGAGCGATATCAGCCCGTTGGTCACGCCGGCACGCTTGGCGAGCTCGCGCTGCGAGAGTCCGTACATCTGCCGGACGGCCTTGAGGTGCGTACCTATATCCATGCTCATACTGTGCATTATATTAAACACTTTCCGCCAATGCGCGGCCAAAATTGAGGATTGTGTTGAATTTCTTTATCATTCGCACTGTCTGCGGCCGCCCGCGTCACCCCCTGGACCCACAAGGACTCGCATGAACGCCCGAATCACTCCTGCTCCCGCAAAGACCGATCTCGACGCTTTCTGGATGCCGTTTACCGCCAACCGCCAGTTCAAAGGCCACCCTCGGATGCTGGCCCGGGCCGAAGGCATGCACTACTGGACTCCCGAGGGCCGGGAAGTGCTGGACGGCGTTGCGGGCCTGTGGTGCGTGAACGCGGGTCACGGCCGCCGGGAAATCACCGAGGCGGTGACCCGACAGATCGGCGCCATGGATTTCGCACCCACCTTCCAGATGGGTCATCCCATTGCATTCGAGCTCGCAAACCGCCTCGCAGCGATCGCCCCTCCGGGCATGGACCGCGTGTTCTTCACCAATTCCGGCTCCGAGTCGGTCGACACGGCGCTCAAGATCGCCATCGCGTACCACCGGGCGCGCGGTCAGGGACAGCGAACCCGCCTGATCGGCCGGGAGAAGGGATATCACGGCGTCGGCTTCGGCGGCATGTCGGTCGGGGGCATGGTCAACAACCGCAAGTATTTCGCCTCCGCCCTGCTGCCGAGCGTGGATCACCTTCCGCATACGCTCGACATCGGGCACAACGCCTTCTCGCGCGGCCTGCCGCACTGGGGTATGCATCTCGCCAATGACTTGGAGCGGCTGATTGCGCTTCATGACGCATCGACCATCGCAGCCGTCATCGTCGAGCCCATCGGCGGATCGGCCGGCGTGCTCTTGCCGCCCGTCGGCTATTTGAAGCGCCTGCGCGAGATCTGCGACAAGCACGACATCCTGTTGATCTTCGACGAGGTGATCACCGGCTTCGGCCGCACCGGAAAGCCTTTCGCCGCGCTGGCGTTCGAGGTGACCCCCGACATCATGACCACCGCCAAGGGGCTCACCAACGGAGCGATTCCCATGGGTGCCGTGTTCGCCCAGCGCAAGATCTACGATGCGTTCATGCAAGGGCCCGAGAACGCGATCGAGCTCTTCCACGGCTATACCTATTCCGCGCATCCGGTCGCCTGCGCCGCGGCTCTCGCGAGCCTCGATATCTACGAGCGCGAGGGGCTGCTCACCCGGGCGGCGACGCTCAGCCACGAATGGGAGGAGACCCTGCACTCGATTCGCAGCGCACCGCACGTGGTCGATATCCGCAACTACGGGTTGATCGGCGCGGTGGATCTGGAGCCGCGCGCCGGCAAGCCCGGCGCGCGCGCCTTCGAGGTGTTCCTGAAGTGCTTCGAGAAAGGCGTATTGATTCGGGTCACCGGAGACACCGTGGCGCTGTCGCCTCCGCTGATCATCGAATCCAAGCAAATTTCGAGACTCATCGAAACGCTGGCCGAGGCGATTCGCGAGACGGCCTGACCTCCGACCCGAGGGCCGGCCTATTCTCGACGGGCCGGCCTCACGTTTTGGCCTCGAAGATCGCGTACCACTTCTTGCAGGGCTCGGCGACCTCCCAGATGCCTTCATAACCGGCCGGCACGACGAAAGCGTCGCCGGCCCGCATCTCGTTTTTCTCGCCGCTGATCGATTCCAGGCGCACACGGCCCTCGATCAGCACGCAAAACTCGATCTCGGTATATCGAACCCGCCACTTGCCCGCGGTGCTGGTCCAAAGGCCGCAGAAGAACTGTTGCGTGCCGTCGGTGAATTGATTGGAAACACGCGTCCGAGGTATGCCGGCCAGGATCTTCTCGGGCGAGGGATTGACCGATTCGCCGGTTTGATAACGGTCCAGCATCACGATCTTGGGGTGGTCGGCCATGCGCTATCGTAGGCGCGGGAGCCGGACGGAAACAAGGGCGGCTCGGCGCCTTACCGCGCCGAGCCGCGCCGCGTCACTTGTCATCGCTTCTCTGCGCTGCCGCCGTAGGCAGCGTCGCCGGCAACGGCGCCCCGTCCTTGGCGGGACTGCCGGCTTGCGTCACCGGCACCGCCGCCACCGGCACCGCCACCACCGGCACCGCCGCCGACACCGGGGCGGCCGCCTGCAGCGTCAACCGAACACGCCGTTCGAGCGCATAGCCGTCGCTATCGTCGGCGGTACTCTGGCTCTTACCGTAGGCATTGACCTCGAGGGCATCCTCTCGAACTCCCGCCGCCAGAAACAGATCACGCACTGCATTGGCGCGCTCCTCGGACAGTTTCATGTTGCCCTCCACCGTTCCCCGCGGATCCGCATAGCCGTCGAGCCGTACCGTGAGAGCCGGCGACTTGGCCAGCACCCCGGCCAGGGTCTCGATCTCATGCGAGGTCTCCTCCGGGATATCCGCGGTACCGGTACGGAACAAGATATCGCCCTGCAGGCCGTCCAGCACTTTCGCCGCTTCCACGCGCGCATCGGCGTCCTTGCCCTCCTGAGCTGCCTCCACGCTGTGCGCGAGCTGGTCCAGCCGCGCCGTCAGGGCCCGATTGGTCTCCTCCAGATCGCTCCGTGCCGTTTCGAGCTCCGCCGTCTTGGCCTTGAGCTCCGTCGTCATGGCCTCGAGCTCCGACTTGTCGCTCTTGAGCGAGGCCACCTGCGCCTCGGCTTTACGGGCCTCCCCGGCGCGGTGCACCCGATTGCCGAGCCAGGTGCCGAGGCCGGCGCCCACCACCGCCCCCACCGGACCCGCGGCGAAGCCGCCGATGACTGCGCCGGTGACGAATCCCACCGGCTCCTGCGGGGGCGGCTTCGTCTTCGGCGCATCCGCCAAAGCCCCCGCGCTGAGTCCCATCAATCCGATCGTCCAAACCACCTTCGAATATGCCGCTTTCATATCGAGCTCCTCGAGTACCAGATCGCCATGTCGGACGGCGACCGCCGTCCGTTAGCCGCTATTTCGCGCGGCGATTCGGGCGGAGCCATCGAGACCCGATGGCAAATTGTGGCGGATCGCCGGCCAATGAAGCACGGGCCGCGGCGCCTCAGGGTCGAGGTACTGTCAGGTCTTCAGCGAGAAGGGCGTGAAGCTGGTTCCGATATCGTAATAGTCCTCCTGCTCGGCCCGCTTCAGGAAAGCGACGACCCGGTAGGTGAGCGGAGCGGCGCAGATCTCCCAGCCGCTTTTGAGGACATATTGCGTGAACATGATCGCGACCAGATGGCCTTCGGGCATGCGGCCGTAGAACGCGACGAAGTAGAAGATCACCGAATCGACCAGCTCGCCGCAAAGCGTCGAGCCCACGATCCGGGTCCAGAGCCAGCGTCCTCGAGTCCAGATCTTCATCTTGGCGAGGACGTAGCTGTTGACGAAGGTTCCGCAGAGAAACGCGGTGATCGATGCGGCCACGATGCGCGGCGTGTTGCCGAAGATGGCCTCCACCGCCGGCTGAGCCGCGCGCGAGCTCTCCGACGGCGGGAGATGCACGACCACCGCCGCCATGACGGAGGCGAACGCGAGGGCGCCGAACCCAGCCCACACCACGCGCCGATCTCGGGCGTAACCGTAAACCTCCGTGAGGATGTCGCCGAAAATATAGGAAATCGGAAAGAACAGTACCCCGGCCAGGAAGGTCACGGTACCGATGATGGGCAGGTGAAAGGAAGTCTCCTTCGCGGGTCCGATCAGGTTGGAACACAGCAGGACGCACACGTAGGCGGCCATCACGAAATCGTAGTACCGGAATTGACGGTTCTCCCGGAACCCGGTGTTCTCAGGGATTGGCGACGTGGTTCTCATCGGCCCGATGATATGTCATACCGTGCGCCCGCTCGGCGGTTTCTCGAACCGTCGCATACTCGAGACATTCCGCGACGGTTTGGCGAAAACCATCACATCACTCGGACGGGCCGTCCTGTAGATATGTAGCGGAATCCAACCGGTCATCGCATCTATGGAGCAGGGCAAACCCTTTAGCGCAACGGAAAGTCCGCTCGTCGATTTCGATGCCGTCTGCCAGAAAGTGCGCGCGGCGGTCGAGCCGGCGCGCGCCCATGCCGTTTCCTTGCACGATGAAAACGGGGACGTGCTCTGGCTGAGCGAGAGCTCCATGGGACCGGACGAACATAATGCGGTTCGGGAGGCCCTGGAATCCTTTACCCGCAGCGAATCCTCGCCGGTGCTGGCCTACGATCTGGGAGATGCTCGATCGGCCCTGCTGCTGCGCGCCGTCAATGCACGCCGAGCGCTGGTGGGCGCGGTCATGGTGATCATGGATACGCGCGCCATCAAATCCGATGCCCACGGCCTCACCAAGCTCCTGACGCCGAAGCTGCAACGGGCGCTCACCGACTTCGCGGGGATGCGGCCGGACGTAGAACCGAGCCCCGAACCCGCCCCCGCCGTCAACGGCTCCCCCGTCGTCAAGGGTCCCGCCGTGGCCAGGGGTCCCGCGGCGATCCACGCTCCCCCCGTCAAGGGCTCCGCGGCCGTCAAATCCTCCCCTGAACCCATCGGCAGCAAGTCATCCGGCACCTCGTCGACGGCCAGGGTCCGAGCGCTTGCCGCCGCGGGACCGGCGAGCGTCAAGGTGTCGGCCCCCGCCCCCGCGGGCGCGAGGCCGCTCCGCGCCACGGCCACGAGCCCCAGGCCATCCGCCGCAGCCCAGGTCCCGGCACGCCCGGCTCCGGCACCTCCGTCCATGCCCGGACACCCTGGTCCGCAGACACCCTCGGAGAAGCGGACGCCCGAGATCTCGCCGGAAATCGATCGCCTGCATGCTGCCCTGCGCCGCAGCCCGATCGCCCTGCACGTTCAGCGGCTGGTGCCTTTGACCAAGGGCAGCCAGCTCAAACGCTACGAAGTGCTGTTGCGCTCCAAATCCGACGATGCGCCGAATGCCGCGCCCCAGGCGATGCTCAAGGCGGCCGTCGACAACGGTCTCGGCTCCATGATTGATCGGCGCGTCATCACGGAGCTCGTGGGTTGGCTCGTGCACCATCCGGACGTCTGGCAATCGAACGCCGTGATGTTCTCGGTGAACCTGACCGCGACCGCCCTGCACGACGAACACTTCATCAAATTCGTGGGACTGTGCCTCGCGAAATCCTCCCTGCCGAAGGCGATGATCGCCTTCGAGGTCGATGTGGTGACGGCGATCAAGCTGTCGGCCCGGGTCGCGGAGGTCTCCGCGGCCTTGCACCGGCTCGGCTGTCCGCTGGTGCTCGATGACTTCGCGCTCAGGACCGAATGCTTCGACTTGCTGCGCCTGCCGGGAATCCGCTACGTGAAGCTCGCTCCGGAAATCACCGCCAAGATGCGCACCGACAAGATCTCGCAGGCTGCGATCACCGCGGTCGTCCAGATGGCACGGGTGCTCGGCATGCACACGGTGGCGAAGCGCACCGAAACGGCGGCGGAGCAGGAATGGCTCACTGCGCTCGGAGTGGACTTCGTCCAGTCGCATGCGATGTCGCCGCCCGCCGCGATCGAGACGCTGTCGAAGACCCGGAAATCGGTTTGACGATCGACGCCTGCCCGCGGCGCCCCGCTCGCATCATTAACGGCGGTTAATGCCGGATTCGTCCGGGCCATGATGCAAGTACTTGCAAAACCTAAGAAACTCAGCAAACTACACTAGTCTGCAACGAGACACCGGAACCGGGCTAAGTGTTTTGTTAGTCCCATGAGGTTCGGTTCCGGTTCCCGTTACGCTCATATCGCCCATGACACTCAATGCACTGATCGCGGTCCTAGGGCTCGCCGGCTTTCTCTTTCTGATCACGGCGATTCGCCGATTCCGGCTGCGCCACATGTCTGGGGGCGTTTTCCACGGTATCTCCGCCCTGGTACTGTTCCTGATCGCCGCAATCATCTTTCTGATCAGCGTCAATCTGCGGACCTATCAGCAACTCACCGCTGAGGCGCCGGCGGGCGAAATTCAATTCGCCAAGGTCGGCGCGCATCAGTACAACGGCGTGCTCACCTACCCCAACGGCGAGGTCGCCTACTTTCCGTTGAGCGGCGACGAATGGCAGATCGATGCGCGCATCCTCAAATGGACCGCCATCGCCAACCTCGTGGGATTCGATACGGCGTTCAGGCTGGAAAGAATCAGCGGCCGTTACGCCAGCATCGAGGACGAGCGCTCCCGGCCGCGTACCGTGTACGAGCTCCATCCTCCGGGTCAGATCGACCTGTGGCAGCTGGTGCACGACTACCACCGCTGGCTGCCCTGGTTCGACGCGCTCTATGGCAGCGCCACCTACCTACCCATGGCCGACGGGGCTCTGTACGACATCAAGGCGTCTCCGAGCGGCTTGCTGGCCCGCCCGCTCAACGAGGCCGCCCGCAACGCCGTCGGCAACTGGCACTGATCCCCCGGAGATTGCGCCCGCTTCAGCCGGCTCGGTTCGCCGCGTGACTCACGGTACAATGGCCAACCGGGGCCCGGTCTGCCCGCCAATGCCGGCTTAGCACAGTGGTAGTGCAACGGTTTTGTAAACCGTAGGTCGGGGGTTCGAATCCCTCAGCCGGCACCATTTCTCCCACCTTCTCACGAGTTCGCGATCAAGCCTGAAATAGATCGAACCCTTCAATCTGTACGAGGCGCGTCGGTGCGAACCGTGACCGCACGGTTGGTAAAGCCCGCGTACGTCCAGAAGATCGAACAGGCCCGGCGCGCTGGCGAGAGCATCAATATCCACGCGCACGTCGGCACCAAGGCTTGGGATCGCGCCAAGATGGGGAGCCCTGGAAATCGGCTAGGGTCCAATCGTAGAGTGCAATTCTTGTCGTTTAACGTTAATCGTTATATCATGTTCCAATGATTAAAGGCTTCCGTTGCGAAGAGACGAAGGCGCTGTTTGAGACTGGCAAGTGCACGAGATTTTCGGCGATTGTCAAAGTTGCGACTCGGAAGTTGGCGCAACTCGATGCGGCGCAAACCCTTGAATTCTTGCGCTCGCCACCGGGCAACCGGTTGGAAGCGCTGAAAGGTGAGCGAAAAGGGCAATTCAGTATTCGGATTAATGACCAATACCGTCTTTGCTTTCGCTGGACCAATGAGGGGCCGACGGACGCGGAGATCGTGGACTATCACTGAGGGCAGCAAAGATGTTTAAGAATGGAATGCGACCGGTTCACCCGGGCGAGGTGCTTCGGGAGGATTATCTGAAGCCGCTTCGCATGAGCGCCAATGCGTTGGCAAAGGCACTCAGCGTACCCGCACCGAGGATCAATGATGTGGTTCGTGAGCGGCGCGGCATCTCTGCTGATACGGCCATGCGGTTGGCGCGATATTTCGGTGGCGATGCGCGTTCGTGGCTGAATCTCCAGAGCGCCTACGATCTGCGGGTAGCCGAAATCAGCAACGCCAAGCGCATTGCGCGAGAAGTTTCACCCGCTGCCGCTTGAGCAGCCAACGCTAATGTGAGACGACCGGCCATACCGACAAATTGGCTGGGCAGCGTCGAACGCATATTGAGATAGCTGCGAGTCTTTTGCGCGGATCAGGTACTGTGGCGAGGCTGATGATTGGGAGGCGGACTTGGGCCCATGTCATGATTGCGGGGTCGCAAAGGGCGAGTTACATATTTGGGCTTGCGACGTTGAACGGTGCCCGTCTTGGGGGGGGCAAGTACTTTTCTGTAATTGCGATGATTAGGGCGATTCACATCGAAAGCCTTGGGATGCGTGATAACAAAATGAAGCTAACGACAATCTCTCTGCTTGTGCTAATGACTTCCTCGACGACCGACGCCCGCGGCTACGACAGCACCCCCTTTCCTGGTGGAGAAAACGCCGCCATTGTCATTGACGGGGCGCTTCCGGCGAGCGACATGCTGCCTGAACAATCGGTAGCCGTACCGGCGTCGGATTTCGTGATGCTCCAGAGCAAAGGTGGCAGCCTCTTACTCGGTCCCATCCTTAGCAGCCTGAATGTTCGGGCGACGACGAAGAAGTTGGCGCAGCAATCCTCGGGACAATATCTCAGTACGGACATAGCGGCGCTCGCTGTGCAATCTCTGCAGCGCATTGGCATCGGTATGGGACCAAAAGAGGGTGCGTACATATTGAGGCCGTTCGCGTTCATTCAGGAGTGCGACGATGGTAATTTCCGCGTTGCACTGGCCTACCATGTTGAGGGGCCGGAAAAAAAGAACCATTGGGTCGGCCGCTATACCTATCACCTGCCCACACCCATCCCCATCGCGGGCTTCAGTGATCCCTCGCTGGAGCAGGTCGCCCACTTCGTCGGCGAGATTGCCACCGGCGTGCAAATACTCACTGAGTTGCTCGAGCGCGATAGGCGCGGAGACCTTCCTGGGACAGGCAAAAAGGTGAAATTCGGTAGTTTGAATTTGATCGGAAACAAGGTGGGAGGCTTGGGTATCTATACCCCGCCTGAAAAGCGATTCTTCCCTGCCGTACTGATTGAAGACACTGATCAGTATGTTACGGTGAGAATCGCCACCAACCCGCACTCCCCGGCCCTTTTTGGGGGACAGGCTTTCGGAGTACAACGCATGGATCGAAAGCTCGTCCATACTCTGACGGAATAGGGACCGCTTATGCGAAGGACTGCGGAATGTGTTGCGCTCGTCGCGTTTAAGAACAAATGACTGCGACACGATATTCGAGTCATGCGCCTCTACATCGATGCATTCGGTGACAATGATGTCAGCAAGTTTAAACAGGCCTTTGACGAAGACGCCTGGATCTTTAATGTCGACGCCGACGGTACTCTTCATAAACATCGGATCTCCGAGGATTTCGAGAGCTGGTCTGCGCTTCCAGTTGGGGCGTAGCGGGTCGATTCATCTCGGTGACTCAGGTGGGAGATGCTGCAGCGGTCCAGTTCAGCTTTGACTCGGACGACTCCCATGGCTGGATCGACTTCCACAATCTGCTGAGGATCAACGGTGTCTGGAAGATCACGAACAAGACCACCACCCACAGCAGAAATCTATGTGAGCACCGACGTTGAGGCCGACGGGCCGATCCCCGGCCCGAACTCGATGTTGAGTTTTGGCTCGGCGGCGTATACAGGCGGAAAGGAATTGATAGGCACATTCGATGATGTTCGAGCATTCGTATAGGGAATTGCCCGGACTGATGCCCGCATTCATCAGCCTGTGCGAGCGGGATTTGCCCCGTCTCAAGGGCAGTTCCATCGAGCAACCCCGCTGAATTCGTCGCTCAGCGCAAATTCGGTGCGTTAAAATTGGCACGGGTCGATGCGGCGCAAACCCTGGAATTCCTGCGCTCGCCACCAGGCAACCGGTTGGAAGCGCTGAAGGGTGAGCGAAAAGGACAATTTAGTATTCGGGTCAACGACCAATACCGCCTTGCTTTCGCTGGACCAATGAGGGACCGGCGGACGTGGAGATCTGGAGCCGGACAGTATGTATTCCCCTGCCTTCGCAGCGAATCGTCCGCTTGCGGGGTAACTTTTGGGGGCGGCCGCAAAAAAATTAGGTTTTACGACGAACAGCTCTCTTGGATTTTGGATGAGGGCTCAAGCCGTAGCGCATCCCGTCCACGAACAGGGAGACCATCCGCCGGGCGTGTTTGGGTCCCCGATC
>DASYAC010000312.1:0-4314 GCA_036501585.1 Steroidobacteraceae bacterium | reverse complement strand
GCGACGACGGGGCCGGCCACGACCACGTCGAGATCGATGAAGTTGCTGCGCTTGTCGAGCGTGAAGTATTCGTCGCCGATGTTGCGTCCGCCGGTGATGGCGAGCTCGTTGTCGGCGACGAACAGCTTGTTGTGCATGCGGTGGTTGATTCTCGGAATGTCCGAGATCGACGTGAGGATGCGGCTCCAGGTGGCGGAGCGGCCGCCGGGAAAGGGATTGAAGACCCGGACCTCGATATTCACGTGATGGCCCAGATGCAGGAAACGCCGATCCTCGCCGGCCGTATTGAGATCGTCCACCAGCACCCGTACGCGGACTCCCCGATCCGCCGCCTCGCGTACGTGGTCGAGCAGGATTCGGGCGGACTCGTCCTGATGGATGATGTAGTACTGAAGGTCGAGGGTGCGCTGGGCGTGGTCGGCAAGAGCGATCAGGCTGTCGAACGCTTCTTCGCCCGAGGCCAGCAATCGCACCCCCGAGAGGTTCTTGCTGCTGCCATCCTCGCTCGCCGCCACGCTCCTGGCGAGCTCCGTGTCCTGCGGCGATTGCAGAGCAAAGCTCGGATATTTCTTGACGTGCTGCGGCAGACCCGCACAACCCGCGAGGATCAGGATTGCGCCGATCAGCCAGCTTTTGCGCATCGAGCGATGATATCAGGCAGACTTCTCCCCCATGCATGCACACCGTCGCATTCGGACCTTCGTGTTGCGCGCCGGACGGGTGACCCCGGCCCAGGAGCGCGCCTTGACCGACCTTTGGCCGGTCTTCGGGCTGGATTTCGACGGAATGGACTTGGACGCGACCTTCGGCCGGTGCGCCCCGCGCTGCCTCGAGATCGGATTCGGCACGGGCGAGGTCATCGGATCCCTGGCCAAAGCGCACCCCGGGACAGACTATCTGGGCATCGAGGTGCATCGCCCGGGCGTGGGCCGGCTTTTGCTGAACGCCCGAGAAGCGGCCCTCACCAACCTGCGCATCATCTGCCACGACGCCGTCGAGGTATTGACGGGCGCCGTCCCGGATCGATCGTTCGATACCATCCTCATTTTCTTTCCGGATCCCTGGCACAAGAAGCGCCACCACAAGCGCCGCATGATCGACGCGGCCTTCGTCGAGGTGCTGGCGGACAAGCTCCGGCCCGGGGGCACGCTGCGGCTGGCCACGGACTGGGAGGAATATGCCGAGCAGATGCGCACGGTGTGCAACGCCTGCACTGCGCTGGTCTCGCAGAGCCCCGAGGGGGGCTACGTCGAGCGGCCGGACTTCCGGCCGCCGACGCGGTTCGAGCGGCGGGGCGAGCGGCTCGGGCATGGCGTCTGGGACCTCGCCTACGTCAAGATCGAGCGTTAGCCCGCATTATTCGTGAAGGACGACGCTTTCACGCGCCGGAAAATCCCCTCCCCATCCCGGCTCCTCGTGACACGTGTCGTGCTTTATGAAGGATTCGGGCCAGCGGGCGGCGGCCCTAGGCCAGGATGTTGCCGCGAATGCCGTCGGTGATGAATTGCACGGCTAGCGCGGCCAGCACCACGCCGGAAAGTCGGCTCATGACGGCGGCGCCGGTGACGCCGAGGACGTTCATGAGCCGCGCGGCGCCCAGCATCAGCGCGAGACATACAGCGATCACGAGCGCGACGACGCCCAGGAACCCGGCGAACAGGATGGGCTTTCCCCCGACCTCGCCGGCGGTCAACAAAATGGTCGCGAGCGCTCCCGGTCCTGCGATGAAGGGAAAGGCCAGCGGAAAGACCGAGATGTCCTCCCGTTTCAGGGATTCCTCGCGCTCGGGGGTGGTCGATCGAGTCCCCGAGGTGCGCGCGAACACCATGTCGAGAGAAATCAGAAAGAGCAGCGTCCCTCCGGCGATCCGGAAGGAATTGAGGGAAATCCCCATGACATCCAGAAACTTCGCCCCGACGAGCGCGAACAGAATGCAGATCCCGAGTGAAATCGCCGCGGCTTTGCCGGCCATGAGCCGCTTGTAGGCGTCGTTCGCGCCCTCCGTCAGGCCCGCGAACAGCGGGATGAGTGAGATCGGCTCGACCACGACGAAGAAGACGACGAAGAATTTTACGAGTTGTTGGATCAAGGTCGACTTGTTGCTTCGCGCAAAATTTTCCGATTGCGCGAAGGATTCATTGAGAGTTCAATGCACTGGAGCATAGCAGACGGAGACGGCCCATGAACTTTGTGAAGCCGATCGTAGGTCAGTGGTATCGCGGCAATACCAACGAGCTCTTCGAAGTGGTCGCCATCGACGACGGGGATGAGACCATCGAAATCCAATATTTCGACGGGACCGTCACCGAAGTCGAATTCGATTCCTGGAACGAACAGCTGCTCGACGAGCTCATCGACATGGCGGACGCGCCGGAGGATTGGTCGGGCGCCGTCGATGTGGAATCCGAGGATCTGGACCGGGAATTCGAGGACAACGCGCGCACGGCCTGGTCGAGCCATCAGGATCGATCGCTGCGCCGCTGACGGCCACATCCTCGGCCACCAAACCCCATCATTGCGTCCTAGGCGCCGCTCCGTGCCGTGTCGCGCGCGGCGAGCTCGTTCAAGGGCCGCCGCATGAAGATCAGCAGGATGAGTCCCGGCATCGCCGCGAGGCAGGTGATGATGAAGAAGCGCGCCCATCCGACGACGGGGACGAGAACGCCGGCCGCGGCGCCCGAGAGATTCCGCGGCAAGGTTGCGAGCGCAGAGAGCAGCGAGTACTGCGTGGCGCTGTAATCCGCCGAACAGAGCGACATCAGGAACGCCACGAATGCCGCCTGACCCATGCCGCCGATCATGGTGTCGAGCGAAGTGGCGAGCACGAGCAGCCACACCTTGCGACCCGCCAGCGCGAGCCACATGTAGAGTAGATTGGTGAGCGCCTGGCCGATACCGAATATCAGCAGGGAGCGGAACGTCCCCCAGCGAATGTACATGAGGCCGCCGAACGTCACGCCGATCATGGTGGACACGGTCATGTTCAGCTTGCCGGCGATACCGAGCTCGTCCAGCGAGAAGCCCACGCCGCGCAGCATGAACGTGCTGTAGAGGCTGAGCGCGAGCGCGTCGCCCACCTTGTAGAGCAGCACCAGCGCCAGGAATCCCCACATGCCCTTTGCGCTGAACAGTTCGCGCAGCGGATGCCAGACTGCGTCGATCAGGGTACGCGGCGGATGGGCCGCCATCCGCGGCGACGGCGCCCAGAAGGTCATGAACAACATGGCGGCCATGAGCACGGCCACCAACAGGAAAGCGACACGCCAGCCAAGATGGCCGGCAATGACCACCAGCACGGTGCCGGCCAGCATCGCCGCCGTGCGATAGCCGAATGCGGTCGCCGCAGCGGCAAGGGCACGCTCGCTCGCGGGAATCGTATCCACCCGATAGGCGTCGATGACGATGTCCTGCGAGGCCGATAGAAACGCCACGCTGAACGCGACTCCGGCCAGCACGTACAGCTCCGTAGTAGGAGAACAGAACCCCATGGTGCCGATGCAGATCGCGAGGCATGCCTGGAGAAGGGCGATCCAGCCGCGCCGGCGGTCGAGGATCGGCGGCATGTAGCGGTCGAGGAACGGGGCCCAGAGGAACTTGAAGTTATATGGCAGAGCGACGAGCGACAGGAAACCGATGGTCTTGACCGCGATCCCGGAGGACGCGAGCCAGGCCTGCAGGCTGAAATTGGTCAGATTGAAGGGCAGCCCGGACGCAAAGCTCAAGAACAAGACGGCCGTCATCCGCTTGTCGGCAAGGGCTTGGAGCAGGGTTGGCTTCGCAGGTTCCGTCAAAGAAACTGGGCGCGGGCGCGGGTGATGAGCATCGCGCGCGATGATACCAGGAGGCAAGCGGCCGGTGCGTGGCGCTTGCGGCGCGGCCTTTCCCTTGCGAGACTTCCGCCGCTATGCTGTTGGACTATCAGAGTGCATTCATCGAGCTGTGCGTGCGCCTGGGCGTGCTCAAGTTCGGCGAATTCAAGCTCAAGTCGGGCCGTGAGAGTCCGTATTTCTTCAATGCCGGCCTGTTCAGCTCGGGCGCCGCGATCGCGGCGGTGGGAAAGGCCTATGCCGATGCGGTGGTGGCGTCGGATATCTCCTTCGACATGCTGTTCGGCCCCGCGTACAAGGGGATTCCCCTGGTCACGGCGGCCACCGCCGCCCTTGCCGAGCACCACGGCATCGATCTGCCGTTCGCCTTCAACCGCAAGGAGTCCAAGGATCACGGCGAGGGCGGCCTGATCGTCGGCAGCCCGTTGAAGGGCCGGGTCCTGATCGTCGACGACGTGATCACGGCCGGCACGGCGATCCGAGACTC
>DASYAC010000311.1:0-5589 GCA_036501585.1 Steroidobacteraceae bacterium | reverse complement strand
CTCACCGGCATCAAGGACGCCCGCACCATCGTCGCCATCAACAAGGACGGCGAAGCCCCGATCTTCGAGGTCGCCGACGTGGGCCTCGTAGGCGACCTGTTCCAGGCAGTCCCCGAGCTGGAGCGCCTGGTCGGCTGACGGCGTCGGATTGTGTATGTGGTTGTGTATGTGTAGGATTTCCGGTATATTGGTCTCGTCGATACCGGAACACCGCTGGAGGAGTTACGATGTCTGCGAAGGCCGAAGATCTCATGCGTCAGCAGTACCTGGTACCGCGCAAGAGCGTCAAGAAGCTTCGCGAGATGAGCCGGCGGGAGGGCGTCTCCGCGGGTGAGCTCGCGCGCCGGGCGATCGAGGCATACACCTCGGGGAGCATCCTCACCGAGTCCGCGGAGAAGATGGCCGCGCGCTCGGTGCTGAAAGATATTCACTCCGAAGTGCGTCTCGCTCTCTCCCGGATCGATGCGAGTCTCGGCGAAATGCGTGCGCGCGAGCGGGCTCTTGTCGATGGGACCTTTCGCGCCCAGGTTATTGCCGAGACCCAGGCGTGGTTCGATGCGCATCCCAGGGAGGCACGGAAGATTGCGGAGCTCTTTGCGCCTCAGGCCGCCGCATGAGTCTTCTCGCCGAGGTGATCAAGTACGGCAAGGACATCGTGCTTTTGGGTGAGCGCGTGGAGGCGCTCACCGCGGGGCGCAAGGACATGACGATACGGCTCGAGGATCATGAGCGGCGACTGATCCGCATCGAAACGCTGATCGAGCTCTCGCAGCGCCGCCGCGACTTGCCCAAATCATAAGGACCTGAAGGTCCGTCGGGTGTCCCTAGACACTCACCTTGCCGGCAGCCATATCAATCGCCTCCGCCACCCTCTCCACATGCTCCCGCCCAAACGGCATCGGCGGCCTCAGCTTCAGAATATCGGCGTTGGGCCCCTCATACCCGATCAGCACCCGTGCCTCCGAAGCCAGCACATTGATGATTCGCTTCGCGCACTGGCGCGCCGTGAGCCCACCCACCGCATGGACTTGCAGCCCGTACAGCAGACCCGCGCCGCGCAGTTCGCCGAGGCAGGCGTGCTTGGCCGCGACCGCCTCCAGCCGGCGTCGCAGATAGGCCCCCGTCGCGGCCGCATTCGCCATGAGCTCCTCGCGCTCGAGCACGTCCAGTACTGCGAGACCCGCCGCAGCCGCCACCGCGCTCCCGCCGAAGGTCGAGAAGAGTCCAAATTTCCCCTGAAAGGCTTCTATCAACTCTCGATTGGCGATGACCACGCCCATCGGATAGCCGTTGGCCACGGGTTTCCCCAGAGTCACGATGTCGGGATCGAGACCTCGCCGCTCGAAGCCCCAGAAATTCGAGCCCGGACGGCCGAGTCCGTACTGAACCTCGTCCGCCACGATGAGGCCGCCCGCGGCCCGAATGCCAGCAGAGACCGCAGCGCCCCAGGCCGGCGGCGGGTCGTAGACCCCCGAGCTGGTCAGCGCCGTGTCGATGTAGAAAGCGGCGGGCTCGAAGCCGCGCTCCGCCAGCCTCCGCAGCGCTGCATCCACGTCGGTCCGGGCCGCAACGATCTGCGCATCGCCGGCCGAGCCGTACGTCTGAATTCCAGGCAGCGGAGGTGCAATCGTGACCACATGCGGCTCACGGGGCTGTCCGACGCCCGGCGTGAGCGCAGCCACGGCATGGGTGATGCCGTGATACGCGTTCTGCATGACCAGGGCGCCCTCGTGGCCGGTCGCGAATCGAGCCATGCGCCAGGCGACGTCGTTGGCCTCGCTGCCCGAGTTCACGAAAATACAGGCGTCGAGCCGCGCCGGAGCCTTGGCGATCAACCGCTCGGCATATTCGAGAATTCCGGAGTGCAGGTATCGGGTATGGGTCGCCAGGATGGCCGCCTGACTCTGCACCGCGCGCACCAGCGCCGGGTGGGCGTGTCCCACGTGAGGGACATTGTTGTACACATCGAGGTAGGCGTGCCCCTGGGGATCGAACAGCCAGACCCCCGAGCCGCGAACCAGGTGCAGCGGCTTCTCGTAGAAAAGCTCCGAGCCCTTCCCCATCAATCGGTGCCGCCGCGAAATCTCGGCCGTCGCGTTCGGCGCCGCCCAGATCTCGCTTCGCGTGCCCGTGGCCCGATGCCAATCCCGGCTCAATACGGTCCTGCCCGTCTCCAGCAGAGCGTGCAGCGAACGCTCGGCGTGCGCCGTGGATTGGTCCAGCACGCGCGCGCGCGCGGGGTCGTTGAGTCTGCGCCAGGCATGCACGAGGAGGGTGACCGCGTGGCGCGCCGCGATGAGATCGTAAAGCACCTCGATCTCCGCCCCATCCAGCGGCTGCCGGCGGGCGTAGCCCTCGAGCACCGGGGAGATTGCCCCAAGAGGCGTAAGGCCTTGGGTGAGGAGCTCCGACATGGTCACCGCGGGCTCGAGAATCCGCGGGGCATGGATCATATCGCCGAAATCCAGGATCCCGCTGACGGAGCCGGCCGACGCATCGACCAATAAATTCTGCCCGTGGCAATCGCCATGAATCGCCTGGCTGCGCAGCGCGAAGAGCGCCGAGGTGCGTTCCTTGAATGCCGCCACGGTACTCTCGACGTCGCGGCGCACCGATGCCGATTCGATGTTCGGCATGTGCTCGGCAAGCTCCGGAAGCCGGCGTACGTCCCAGGCCAGGCGCTGCCCGAGTGCCGGATGAAAAAAACCCTGCAAGGCGCGACCGAGGTGTGCGAGGGTATCTCCGACATTCTCGAGGAGCCGCCGCCCCGGCGGCACTTCGGCGAGCAGCCGGCCCGGCAGGAATCCGATGAGACAAGTGGTGTACGTGATGCCGTCCTGGCCGATGACCTTGCCGGCCTCCTCGCCGAGCGTCGTCGGGAAAAGACGTGGGACCGGCAGCGAGGGATCCTGCTCGGCCAGATGCGCGAGCACCCTCAACTGGCATTCGACCGTCTCGGGCCCCGCCTCGAGATCGATGATCTTGAGCACGTATTGGCGCCCATCCGCCGTGCCCAGGTGGAAGTTGCAGTCGCGCTCCCCGGACAACGCGCGCACCGAGCCGATCAGGCCATAGGTGTCGCGTGCGACGCGCTCGGCTTGCGCAGCCGAGAATACCGGCGGCGAGGTCCGAAGCGCTAGCAAAGCGGCCGCGGGCTCGCTACAGCTGCTTGAGGATGTAATCCGCCGCCGACACCTTGAACTCGCCCGGCGCTTCGACATTCACGTGCGTGGCGACGCCGTTCTTGACGATGATGGCGAACCGCTGTCCGCGCATCCCCATTCCGTAACCGGTGGCGTTCAGCTCGAGCCCGAGTGCCTTCGCGTATTCGCCGTTGCCGTCGGCGAGCATCAGCACCTTGTCGCCGACGCCCCCGGACTTGCCCCACGCGTTCATGACGAAGACGTCGTTCACCGCGGTGCAGGCGATGGTATCGACGCCCTTCGCCTTGATCTGATCGGCCATTTCGACGAAGCCCGGCAGATGCTTGGCATCGCAGGTCGGTGTGAATGCGCCGGGAACCGAGAAAAAAACCACGGTCTTGCCCTTGAACAGCTCGTCCGTGCTGAGCTTCTGAGGGCCATCCCCGGTCATGCGCGTGAACTTGCCGTCGGGCATCTTGTCGCCAGCTTTGATGGTCATCGAATTCTCCTGACTAGGGGGGACGCTCAGCCGTTGCTCATGCCGAGCGTCGCCGCATAGAGTGTCCACAGCTTCAACACGCGCGGGCTGATGTTCGGGACGTCCTTGAGCTTCGCCAGCGCCTTCTTGGCATCCGCGGTGTTCTTGAGCTGCACGTCGGCGAGGGCCAGATAGACATACGCCTCGTCCTGGTGCTTGATCTGGCCCTTCTGCAGGGCCTGGTTGATGGCATCGGCAGCCTTCTGGTAGTCGCCGAAGCCGTAGTACACCTCGCCCAGCTTCACCAGCAGCTCGCCGGCCGGACTCTTGTTCGCCTCGGTCACCTGCTGCGGCAGGCCCTTTCTGTCCGTGTCCGCGCGACCCTTGAGGGCGGTCAACAATCGGTTGGTACGCTCCTTGTGCTCGTCCTTGATGATGCCGGTGGACATCGCCTTGTCGAGCACCGCGGCCGCCTCACCCGGCAGCGCGGCATCGCCCAGGAGCTGCGCCATCTCGATGTAGTCGGTATCCGCGTTCATCGAATTGGTGTTGTACATGATGCGATAGATCATCAGCGTGTTGTGATCGTCGCGCTCATCCTGCCGCTCGATGCGAAGCAGCGTGTTCCAGTACGTGGTCTTGTTGGTGAGCTTGATGAGATCCATCAGAATGTTGTCCATCGCCGCGGTATCGCCCGCATCCGAGGCACACTGCAGCTTGAACTGGTACAGGTTCTCCTTCGGAGCCTCGCCGGCCTTTCTTGCCGCGGCGATCGCCTTGTCCGCCCACACGGCCGAGTCCTTGCAGTCCTTCTGCAGGTAGTAGAGCTGCGCCATCACGCCCAGATCGTCGCCGGTCGCGGCGCCGGAATCCGACACCTGTTTGCCGTATTCGACCGCCTTGGCGTATTGCTGATTCTGCGCAGCCAGCCGGAACAAGGTGCGCGTGGTCTTGGCCGCTTCCTCGGGGGAGTACGCACCGGTCGCGAGCGCGGCCTCGTATTCCTGCTGGGCCATCTTGTAATTGCTCAAGTGGATGTACGCGTAGCCCTCGTAGTCGTGAATACTCCTCTTGTCGATCGGCGTGAGGCCGGATTTCTGATTCGCCGCCTCGAGATTCTTGAGGGCTTCCTGCCACTGCTGCGCTTGCAGCGCCTTCTGCGCCTTCGTCATTTCGCTGGCGATGGCGCGGCTGATCTCCTGCTTCTTGGCCTCCGCCGCGGACGACACGGTCGGGGCCGTCACCAGGCATGCGGCCGCAACGGCGGCCGCGAGCGCGGCGCCCAACGCCTTGATTGCGCCGGGCTTCGCGATGGCTCGAGATCCTGCATTGTCGTTCATCGAATGAATCATGATCACACCTTCACCACTTGCGATTTCAGATATGTGCTTCGTGCGGTCCTTCAAACAAACGGCGCGTCAACCCGCTGCAATTCGGGTTGACGCGCCGTAACACCCGCTGGGACTCGAATCAAAAAAAGTCGTTGTTGACGAACCCGATCTTCTTCAGACCCCGGTGCTGCAGATCAGCCAGCGTCTGCGCGACGATTTCATACTTTGCGAACTTGTCGACCGTGATATGCACCTCGGGCTGAGGGCTCTTGGCGGCCTCGGTCGTGATGTAGCCCTGCATCGTGGCACGGTCCACCGGCGTCTTGTTCCAGAGGAGCGTGCCGTCAAAATCGATCGACAGATCGATGACCTCGGGCGGTGGCGGCGGCGGCTGGTTGGGCGGCGGCGGCAAGGGATTGTCGATCTTCACCGCGTGCGTCTGGGTGGGCAGCGTGATGATGAAGATGATGAGGAGCACCAGCATGACGTCGATCAGCGGCGTCATGTTGATATCCGAATAGGAATTGCCCTCGTTACTGCCTACTGCCATCGCCATCGTGATCTCTCCTGGGTACCGTTCCTAGTTTATGTTCCCGGACCGAAATGATCCGGAGTCGTGATGAACGCCACCTTGCGG
>DASYAC010000310.1:0-3435 GCA_036501585.1 Steroidobacteraceae bacterium | reverse complement strand
GAGGCGGCGGCGCAGACTCGAGAGCTCACGCGCGATGTCGAGGGACGGCACACCACGACCACCGCGCGCCGTTACCGGCTGGGAGCGGATTCGTGGGTCATGGATGCACCCGGTGTGCGCGATTTCGCCCCGCCGGCGCGGCTCGTGCGCGCGGCGGAGCGCGGCTTCGTGGAAGTTCACCGCCTCGCCGCCGATTGCCGTTTCAACGATTGCAGCCATATGCAGGAGCCGGACTGCGCGGTGCGCGGCGCCGTGCTCGCCGGCCTCATCGGCGCGCGGCGCTACGAAAGCTATCGGCGATTGTTCCGGCTGTACGAGAAACTCGCGTCCTGAGCGGCACTAGGAAACGCTGGTGCGCCCGGCGAGCGCATGCGCCAAGGTGCCGCCGTCGACATACTCGAGCTCCCCGCCGACCGGCACTCCGTGCGCGATGCGCGATGCCTTGAGTCCCGCTCGCAGTGCGATCTCGCCCAGATAATGGGCGGTGGCCTCGCCCTCGACCGTGGGGTTCGTGGCGAGAATGACTTCGCGCACCTCCCCGTCCGCCAGCAATCGCTCGAATTCGTTCAGGCCGAGCTCCGCCGGACCGATGCCGTCGAGCGGCGACAGATGTCCCATCAACACGAAGTAGCGGCCCCGGAATCCGCCCGATTGCTCGATGGCCACGACATCCGCCGGAGATTCGACCACGCAGAGTTGCGCGGTATCGCGCTGCGCGGAGGAGCATATCGTGCAGAGCTCGCTCTCGGTCAGCATGCGGCAGCGCCGGCAGTGCCCCACCGCCGCGAGCGCCTCGGCGAGCGATTGCGCCAGCGCACTGCCGCCGTCGCGGTCGCGCTCGAGCAGATAGAAGGCCATGCGCTGGGCGGATTTCGGACCGACGCCCGGCAGGCAGCGCAGCGAATCGATCAATCGAGCGAGAGCCGGCGTGTATTTCATCGAATCAGAACGGCAGCTTCATGCCCGGAGGCAGGTTCATGCCCGCCATGAGATCCGCGTATTTCTCCTTGGTGCGAGCCTCGAGCTTGCGGGCCGCATCGTTGATGGCGGCCACCACGAGATCTTCCAGAAGACCGATATCCTCGCCCACGACCTTCGGCTCGATGGCCACCTTCTTGGCCTCATGGCGCCCGTTCATCACCACCCTCACCATGCCCGCGCCGGATTCTCCCGTCACTTCGAGCCCCGCAAGCTCCGCCTGGGCCTTCTGCATGTTCTCCTGCATCTGCTGCGCCTGGCGCATGAGATTTCCCAATCCGCCTTTCATCATGTCCTATTCTCCTAAAGCTGCTGGTCCGCGGCCTTGACCGATGCGCTGTCGACTTCCGCGCCGAAGCGCTCCCGGAGACCCTTGACGGCGGGATCCTGCTCGAAAGCCGCCGCCGCCCGGAGCGAGCGCTCCTGATCGGCCTGGACGCGCTGCCTCGCGGGGGTGGCGAGCCCGTCCGATACCTCGAATACGATCCGAATGTCGCGGCCCAGGTACTTGGAGAGGCCCTGTGCCATCTTTTCCTCGATGGGCTTCGAGCGCCGTGCGTCCGCCGCGGCATCGAGCCGCAGCACGAGTGCGGCGTTGTCGTACGAGGCCGGCACGCAATTGAAGGCGAGCTGGCGCACCATGCCGCCGAGACCCGCCGCCTCCACCACGGATAGCCAGTTCTCAGCATCGATGGCGGACGGGGCTGCGCCCGCCGCCCCCGCCCCGGCCGTGCCCGCCCCCGGCGCGGACGCGCCTGAAGCGGCTGCCTCGGCCGTTGACGGCGCACGCTCCCGTACCGCCGTCCCGCGCTGGTCCCGCGGCGGGGCGGCGGCACTGCGCCCCGGCGGCGTCCCCGCGCTCACCGGGGCCGCGCCGACGGCCGCCGAGGCCGGCGCGGCATCGGGCCTGAATGCCAGCATACGCAGGAGCGTCATTTCGAAACCCAGCCGCGGGTCGGGCGCCATGGGAAGGTCGCGCCGGCCGGCGAGCGCGATCTGGTAGTAGAGCTGCACGTCCTCGGGCACCATGGCCTTGGCAAGGCGGGCGAGCGTCTGCGGGTCGAACTCCTCATCCTCGAACGCGGCGTCCGGGACGATCTGCACGATGGCGATGCGCTGCAGAAGCGCGGCCAGTTCGACCAGCGCCCGATCGTAATCGGGCGCGTCCCGGTCGAGCTCGCCCACCCGGGTCAACAGCCCCGGCCCATCGGCGAGCGACAGCGCCTCGGCGATTTGCGCGACGTGGCCGCGGTCGATGCTGCCGAGCATCGACCGGGCGCCCTCTTCGGTGAGCGCGGCGCCGCCGAAGGCGATGAGCTGGTCGAGCAGGCTCAGGGCATCGCGCATGCTGCCCTCCGCCGCGCGCGCGAGCAGCGCGAGCGCCGCCGGCTGATAATCGAGCTTCTCGGCCGCCGCGATGAATTTGAGCCGCTCGCCGATGAGATTCGCCGACAGGCGTTTCAGGCTGAATTGCAGGCAGCGCGACAGCACGGTCACCGGTAATTTCTGCGGATCGGTGGTCGCCAGCAGGAATTTGACGTGCGGCGGCGGCTCCTCGAGCGTTTTCAACAGCGCGTTGAACGAATGATTGGAGAGCATGTGCACCTCGTCGATGAGGTACACCTTGTAACGGCCGCGGCTGGGCGCGTACTGAACGTTGTCCAGGAGCTCGCGCGTGTCGTCGACCTTCGTGCGCGAGGCCGCGTCCACCTCGATGAGATCGACGAATCGTCCCTCGTCGATCTCGCGGCAGGCACTGCACACGCCGCAGGGGTTCGCGCCGACGCCGGTTTCGCAGTTGAGGGACTTCGCGAGAATGCGCGCGACCGTGGTCTTGCCCACGCCGCGGGTGCCGGTGAACAGGAAGGCATGGTGGATCTTGCCCGAGTCCAGAGAATTGGTCAGCGCCTTGAGCACGTGCTCCTGCCCCACCATCTCCTGGAAGCGCTTGGGCCGCCACTTTCGCGCCAATACGATATAGCTCATACGATCAGTTTATCCGCAACACCCGCTCACGGGTGATAGGGAGGCGGCCCGCGCCAGCTGGACTTCGGCGCCCGACTTGATCCTCTACCGCTGCTCCCTTCCGGGCCTGACGGGGTTCGTGGCAAGTCGCCGCGAAGATGCCGACGCGAGCCACCATAGACTCGGGGAGCCGTCTGCGCGGAGGCTTGACGGCCGCCGAATATTAACCTAATGGCGGAGAGGGAGGGATTCGAACCCTCGAACATCTTTTGGGATGTTACTCACTTTCCAGGCGAGCGCCTTCGACCACTCGGCCACCTCTCCGCTTGAGAACGCCAATGCCGAACCTATGCGGGCTCGCAAGGGTACCGGAGCCGGCCGAGGCGAGCAAATCCGCCGGCAGGCCCCTAGCTGCTCGGGGTCCCCGCCTTGTTGGTGGGCGCGGGTTTGTAGCGCGGGGGCATATCCAGGCACGCCTCGTGACGACCCGGG
>DASYAC010000309.1:0-13068 GCA_036501585.1 Steroidobacteraceae bacterium | reverse complement strand
ATCTGAGAGCGAATTAGCGCTGAAGGAAGGCGGCGCGGCCGTTATAGGTCTGATAGCAAAACCCTTCATGGGTCCCGCTTTCGGAACGTATACGGTACAACTTGAGATTGGAAATCGGCGGTATCGGTATCCAGTGCATATCGAAAAAGCGCCGAAAAACAAGGGCGGAAGGGCGTCCCAATAACCTGTGATTGTTCGTCGGGCCGACACAGCTCGCCCACGTTTCGGCGGCCGGTCAGCCAAACAGAGCCACACCTCGCGCGGCCGGCTGCCTCCGCGCGCCGCCCGTTCTCGCTGACCGGGCGCACGTTACAATACCGGCCCCTTTTGGGTACTAACCCCTGTTAGCCGGGCACAGTTGACGGTATGTATGGCAGTATATTAGCAAGCGATGATCGGTATTCTCCAATATAAACAGTCGCTTAGACTCGGAATCAATCTATTCGCCCGATACCCGGGCCGGCTGATGAACGGATCATGAACAGGAACGACCGATGAACACGATCGACGAGATCCTCGCGGACCTGCGCGAGGGCAAGATGGCCGTCATCATGGATGACGAGGATCGCGAGAACGAGGGCGACCTCATCATGGCCGCCGAGCGGGTGCGCGCCGAGGACGTGAATTTCATGGCGCGCTATGGGCGGGGACTGATATGTCTCACGCTCACGCAGGAGCGCTGCCGGCAGCTCAGGCTCCCGCTGATGGTGAGCGAGACGGACAAGGCGCATCGGACCAATTTCACCTTGTCCATCGAGGCGGCCGAGGGCGTCACCACCGGCATCTCCGCTCACGATCGCGCGCATACGGTGAAGACCGCGGTCGCGGCGAAGGCGCGGCCGGAGGATCTTCGGCAGCCGGGGCACATATTCCCGCTGATGGCCCAGCCGGGCGGCGTCTTGACGCGTGCCGGCCACACCGAGGCGGGATGCGATCTCGCGCGCCTCGCGGGATTCTCGCCGGCGTCCATGATCGTCGAGGTATTGAACGACGACGGCACGATGGCGCGGCGTCCCGACCTCGAACGCTTCGCCAGGATGCATTCGCTGAGAATAGGCACCATCGCCGATCTCATCCGCTACCGCCTGAAGAACGAGCGCTCGGTCGAGCGCGTGTACGACCAGCCGGTCGACACCGAATACGGGGAGTTCCGGCTTTGCTGCTACGAGGATCATGTCAACAAGAACGTGCACATCGCGCTGGTGAAAGGCGATTTGAACTCATCGGTTCCGCCCCTGGTAAGGGTGCACATCAAGGACACGTTGCGGGACGTGGTGGGGGTTCGCAACGACAACCTCGGCTGGCCGCTGCATGCGGCCGTGCGGCGCGTGGGGGGCGAGGCCTCCGGGGTGGTGGTGATATTGCGTCCCGAGGAGACGCCCAGGGAATTCATGGACAGCTTGAGGCAGATCGAGGCCAGGGGCCCGGCGGCCCATCATGCGGGCGCCACGGTGCTGCGCACCTACGGTATCGGAGCTCAGATCCTGAAGGATCTCGGACTGAAACGCATGCGCGTGCTGAGCGCGCCGAAACAGCTGCAGGGGCTTTCGGCCTTCGATCTGGAGATTACGGAGTACGTGGACGGCGTCGAATGAGCGGACCGCGGCTCTATACTGTGAAGCCCGGGCACTGTGAGGCCCCGGCGCCGGCGCGGCCGTTCGGGGGTCGATCGATATATTTCGTGAGGATGGAATCGTGGCCATTGACCCAACCAAAGTAATCGAAGGCGAGTTGACGGCTCGCGATCTGCGCTTCGGCATCGTGATGACGCGGTTCAATGAATTCGTCGTCGAGCCCTTGCTGCGCGGCGCGCTGGACGCGCTCAAGCGCCACGGCGCCACCGAGAAGCAGATCGAGATCGTCCGGGTTCCGGGCGCGTTCGACATGCCGATCGTCGTGCGCAAGCTCGCGATGTCGCGCCGCTTCGAGGCGCTGATCGCGCTCGGCGCCGTGATTCGCGGACAAACGCCGCATTTCGACTATGTCGCGGGCGAATGCGCGTCGGGACTTGCGCGCATCGCGTTGGAATCGGGCGTGCCCGTCGGCTTCGGGGTGCTGACGACCGACACCATGGAGCAGGCCGTCGACCGCGCGGGCGGCAAGGCGGGCAACAAGGGCGCGGACGCGGCGCTCGCCGCGCTCGAGATGGCGAACCTGTTGCGGCGCCTGGATTAGGCTCGCGCCCGGTGACTCAGATCCATCGCGCCCGCAGCCTCTCGCGCAGACTCGCCCTGCAGGCGCTGTATCAGCTGCAGATCAATCCCAGATCCTGGCAGGATACGCACCAGCAGTTCGCGGAGGACCCGGAAGCGGAGCGCGTCGACCGCGGTTATTTCAAGGAGCTGATCGCAGCCATCGCGCCGGGCTCGGCCGCGCTCGATGTCGAGCTCGCGAAATTCAGCGAGATTGCGCCGGCGGAGCTCGATCCCATCGAGCACGCCGCATTGTGGCTCGGCCTTCATGAATTGGCCGCCCACCCGGAGCTTCCCTATCGGGTGGTGCTGGCCGAGGCCGTGGAGCTCACCAAGCGCTTCGGCGCGACCGACGGCCACAAATTCGTCAATGCCGTGCTGGATCGTGCCGCGCGGGAGCTGCGGCCGCTCGAATATGGACGAGTTTGAGCTGATAGGCCGCTATTTCGCGCGGGCGGGCGCCGAGCGCGCCGACGTCGAGCTCGGGGTGGGAGACGATGCCGCTCTGCTGCGAGTTCCGGAGGGAGCGGAACTGGTCGCCGCGGTGGACACGCTGGTCGAGGGACGTCATTTCCCGCCGGGCACCGACGCCAGGTCGATCGGCCACCGCGCACTCGCCGTGAATCTGAGCGACATCGCCGCGATGGGTGCGGCGCCCGCATGGGCGACGCTGGCCCTGACGCTGCCCCGCGCCGATGCCGAGTGGCTCGACGGATTCGCGCGCGGCTTCGGCGAGCTGGCATCCGCCCACGGCGTTTCTTTGGTGGGCGGCGATACGACCGCGGGGCCGCTGACGATCAGCGTCCAGATCCTGGGTCACGTTCCCCGAGGGTCGGCCCTGCGGCGCGGGGGCGGGAAGGCGGGAGATCTGCTCGCGGTCACCGGGACGCTCGGCGATGCGGGCGCCGGTCTTGCGCTCGCGACCGGCGCGCTCGAGACGAAGGACTCCGACGCCGCGCGCGAGCTCGAGCGCCGCTTCGAATATCCGACGCCCCGCGTCGGTTTCGGAATCGCGGCGCGCGGAATCGCGAGCGCCGCCATGGATCTCTCCGACGGGCTCGTCGGCGACCTGCCCAAATTGGCGGCCGCCTGCGGCCTCGGCGCCGCGGTCGATGTCGACAGGCTGCCCATTTCCCAGGCCTTGCGGGCCGCGGCCGATCCGGAACAATCGCGTTCATGGGCGCTCGGCGCCGGCGACGACTACGAGCTCCTGATCGCCGTTCCGCCCGGGCGTTTCGGCGCGCTCGAGGCCCGAGCCGCTCAATTGAACTTAAGATTGACGCCGATCGGTGAGCTGCGTCGCGGAAATGCGGTAACGTGGACATCGCGCGGAGCCGAATTCGAGCCCTCCGTGAGGGGTTTCGATCACTTTCGCCGAGCCTCGACCCAAATCACAGTTTGATCCGAGCCCGCCGAAGTATTCTCTGCGCCACGCAATCCCACGTCGCCGCAGCGCCCACGGTTACCCCTTGAACAACATTCGGCCCAAGGATCACGCGAAGGCTCAACACGGCCGCGCCGCATTGCCTGAAAAGATCGGCAAGTACGCGATCATCAACGAAGTGGGGCGGGGCAGCACGGGAGCCGTCTATCTCTCGCACGACCCGTACTACGGCCGCGACGTGGCCATCAAGGTTTACAACGTCGATTCGAGCGGCGACGAGAACCGAAAGCGAATCGCCCGCAAGATGTTCCTCTCCGAGGCTCACATGGTCGGCATGCTTCAGCATCCGAACATCCTGCCGATATACGATGCGGGGGAGGAGAACGGTCATTGCTACATCGTGACCGAGCACGTGCATGGAGCGCGTACCCTCGCGGCGTACTGCCGTCCTGACAACCTTCTGCGGATCGACGATGTCGTCGAGCTCATCTACAAGGCTGCGCGCGCGCTGCACTACGCGCACAGCCGCGGCGTCATCCATCGCGACATCAAGCCGAGCAACATCATGCTCACGCTCGACAGCGACGTGCGCATCATCGACTTCGGCATCGCGCTCGTGGCCGATTCCGAGATCTCGAGAATCGAAGGCATCGCCGGGAGCCCCTCCTACATGTCCCCGGAGCAAGTTCAGTCCATCGAGCTCACGAACCGCTCGGATCTGTATTCGCTCGGCGCCGTCATGTACGAGCTGCTCACCGGAACGAGGCCGTTCCGCGCCGGGAACCTCCAGAAGCTTCTGCATCAGATTGTCTTCGCGACACCGCCGCCGATTCATACCCTGCGCCCCGAGATACCGGAGGAGCTGGAGAACGTCACCGCGATCGCGCTACAGAAGGACCCCGGGAAGCGCTACAAGACGGGTCTCGACTTCGCGGCCGAATTGACCCGCGTGCATCAGAAGCTGCGTGCCCAGTACAACCGCATCGATCAGCAGGAGCAATTCAGCCTGTTGCGCAAGCTCAAGTTCTTCCATGAGTTCTCGCACAGCGAGATCTGGGAAGTCCTGCGCGCCAGCAGCTGGCAGGACTATGCGGACGGCGAGGAGATCGTCAAGGAAGGCGAAATGGACGACCGGTT
The DNA here is from genome assembly GCA_036501585.1 of Steroidobacteraceae bacterium. Taxonomy (GTDB): domain Bacteria; phylum Pseudomonadota; class Gammaproteobacteria; order Steroidobacterales; family Steroidobacteraceae; genus Bog-1198. The sequence continues at coordinate 8,355 of DASYAC010000309.1, read as the reverse complement.
CTACATCATCGTTCAGGGACGGGTCGGCGTGGCGCGTCTCGGCAAGGCGCTGGGGTACCTCGACAGCGGCGACTGCTTCGGCGAGACGAGCTACGTGCGCGGCGCGAAGCGGACGGCGACCATCGTCGCGGCAGGTTCGGTGGTCGTCATGAAGGTGAGCTCCACGCTCCTCGAACAGGTTTCGGCCGAGTGCCAGCTGCGATTCAACCAGGTGTTCCTGCGCAGCATGATCGGGCGTTTGCAGAGCGCCGAACGCAGCGCCTGAAACCGGAGCGGGAACGGCGCGGGACGCGACATCGAAGCGGCCGCTCGCGGCACCCTGCCCCCGAGGGCGCAGGTCCCGGATCAGGAGTGAGTTTCCTTGTCGTGCTCGATCATCGCGTAGGCCGAGTGATTGTGGATCGACTCGAAATTCTCGGCCTCCACGACATAAGCGCGAACCCGCTTGTCCCGATTCAGTGCGACCGCCACGTCGCGCACGGTGTCCTCGACGAACTTCGGATTGTCGTAGGCGCGCTCGGTGACGAATTTCTCGTCGGGACGCTTCAAAATGCCGTACACCTCGCAGGAAGCGTGAGACTCGGCGACCTCGATGAGCTCCTCCAGCCACATGTGCTCGTTGAGCCGTGCGGTGAGCGTGATATGGGAGCGCTGGTTGTGCGCGCCGTAGTCCGAGATCTTCTTGGAGCAGGGGCATAGGCTCGTCGTGGGTACCACCACTTTCAGCCAAACCTCGCTCTTCCCGTTGCGATGCTCGCCGAAAATGGTGGCCTGGTAATTCATCAGGCTTTCGACGCCGGAAACCGGGGCTTTCTTCATGACGAAATAGGGGAAGGTCATCTCGATGTGCCCTGCGTCGGCGTGCAGATAGGCTGTCATTTCCTCGAGCATCTTGCCGAAGGAGTCCACGGATATCTCCCGCTCGTGGCGATGCAGGATCTCGACGAACCTCGACATGTGCGTCCCCTTGAAATTGTGGGGAAGATTCACGTACATGTTGAAGTTGGCGACGGTGTGCTGTTCGCCGTTGGCCCGGTCCTTCACCTTGACCGGATGATAAATATCCTTGATGCCGACCTTGTTGATCGGGATCTGCCGCGTATCGGCATCGGCTTGGACGTCCTCGATGGCGGAGGTTCGGGGCTTTTTGGGCGGGGCGGCGAGGTTCATATGGCTGATTCCTAGGTCTCGATCAAAGCCTTCACGTGGGGCCGATCCCGCGAAATGCAATCATAACAGACGGCCCGGACGGGCCCGCTGTCTCCCGGTGTTCGCGGGCGGCCCGGCAAGGAGGCCCCGGACGGTGAGTTCCGCCTCAGGTGTTCTTGGTTTCGTCGGTATCGAAATCTTCCACGCGGGCCTCGCCCGCCTTCTTGAGCAGAATCTCGACCTTCTGTTCCGCGTCCTTGAGCGCCGTTTGACAGTTGCGCGTCAGCATGATGCCCCGCTCGAAGGCCTTCAAGGATTCCTCGAGCGGCAGGTCGCCGTGCTCCAGGCGCTCGACGATCTCCTCGAGATCGCGCATGGCGGCCTCGAAATCCAGGGGCTTGGGATCGATTGGCGGGTTGCTGCCGGGCATGGAATGAAACGGTACACAGGCGCCGCCGTCGGGTCAAACTCCCCTCGTCCGACGGATGCAGTTCACGGTGTCCACTCGCCGGGGGGGCAAAAGCGTCGAGAGTTTGTCAAGCCGTGATCCGCGTCACAACCCCCGGAGTCGCACTCGGGCGCGATTTCAGTACCATGGCTCCGGGAAGCTTTATGCGACACTCGAGCAAGCAAATATTGGGCTACGGCTGGCTTTGCGCGGCTCTTCTGGGCGCTGCTGCCTGTTCGCCGCACCGAATTCCTGCCATGACCGTCGAGGATCTCATGGAGGATCGAGTGACCCTGGACGGCATCATGATGAAGTGCAACCAGAATCCGGCCAAGTTGCGCGACACGTCGGATTGCGAGAACGCCAGAATAGCGGTCGAGCGGTTGGCGTCGGAGAACGTCGATCCCGCCGTCGAGAAGAAGCGTCAGGAGGAATTCGAGCGGGCACGCGAGCGATTGCGGCTCGCCGAAGAAAAGCAGCGGCAGGATCAGGAAGCCAAGACCAAGGTCGATGCGTACAGCTTGCCGGTCGTCCCGGTGGCTCCGGTCGCGGCGCCCGGCGGAGCGGCGGCCGCCGCCGGTGCCCAGACCAGCGGGACGGCGCCGCCGAGCGGCAGCCCGCCGCCGGGGAATGCGCAGATCAAAGCCGATCCGCCTGCCTTGGCGGGCACTGCCTCACCCTGAACCCTGCGGGCGGCAGCGCATCCTCATTCGCCGGTCCGAAATCGCGTCCATTCGCGGGTTACCAGCCGGGAGTATTCCAACGTGGCTGCCGTGTGGGTCACCAACCGCGCGCGGGTCGCAGCATCCGGGTACACGCTCGGATCGCCGAGAATGGACGGATCGATGAGCGGAAGGGAGGCTGCATTGCCGTTCGGGTACTTGATGTAATTCGTGATCTTCGCGATCACCTCCGGCCGCAACAGGTAGTTCATCCAGATCTGCGCGTTCTTGGGATGAGGGGCGTCCGCCGGAATTCCCATCATGTCGAGCGTCATGAGCGCGCCCTCCCGGGGGACGAAGTAGGCGACGTTCACGCCCGTGGACGCATCTTTCGCCCGGTAGCGCGCAGTCGCCACGTCGCCCGACCAGGCCAGCGCCAGGCATATCTCGCCGCCGCTCAGCGGCGGAATGAGGTCGGGATCGATGCGGCTCACGAACGGCCGAATCTTGCGCAAGACTTCGGATGCCGCGAGAACGTCCTGCGGGTCGCGGCGATTGGGATCGCGACCGAGAAAAATGATTGCGGACTCGAAGACCTCGAGGGGTGAATCGACGATGGCAATGCCGCAGTCCTTCAGCTTCTCGGCGTTGCGCGGATCGAAGAGAAGCGCCCAGCTGCCGGGCACCTCCGGCCCGAGCCGGGCCCGGACCTCGTCGACGTTGTAGCCCAGACCGGTGCTCGACCAAAGGTACGGTACCGCGTACAGATTGCCGGGATCGTGGACGGCCATGCGGCGCATGATTTCCGGGTCCGCGTTCTTCAGATTCGGGATGGCGCGCTTGTCGAGCTTGCGGTAGACGCCCGCGCGCAGCTGACGGTCGAAGTAATTCTCGGTCGGCACGACGATGTCGTAATTCGTCCGGCCGGTCAGAAGCTTCGTCTCGAGCACTTCGTTGTTGTCGAACGTGTCGTAATGGACCTCGATGCCCGTCTCCTTCTCGAAGTCCGCGACCGTATCGGGGGCTATGTAGTCGATCCACGAGTAGACGTTCAGGACGTTCTCGGGATGATCGCGTGCGCCGCACGCGCAGAGCAGCGTGAAGCCCACGGCCGCGGCAACTCCACGAAGGGACGGCAGACCCATGATCCTGAGATTCTAGCCCGGCCGGCTGAAGCGCCTGAACATTCTCACGCCCCAGAAGCCGATGGCTGCGAACAGGAGCGCCATCGCCCCCAAGAACGCTCCCGTCGACAAAGCCGGCGGCGTGGTCGAGTTGGCCTTGACGAGGAGCTCATCGACCCAGGCCAAGAACACGAGGAATATGCAGCCGAACCAGATGCCCTGCTCGCCGAGAAAGCTCACGGATTCGCCCGCCCGTTCCGGCGCGAGCCAGTAGTCGCGGTTCGGGATGTTGATCATGGCCGGAGGAATCAACCGAGGAATGAGTGCCGTCACCAGGACGATGAAAGCCGGGGCGCCGAGCGTGAGCCAGAGCATCAACCGGCGGCAACCCTCCCGCGTGGCGAAGCCGTTGGGATTTCCCGATGCATCGAAGTGCACGGCCACGATCTCCGGCAGGCGGCCGGCGAGCAGGTTGACCCGCCATGCCGCCACGGCCAGCAACGCACCGAAAAGCACGATCGGAAATTTGCGCATGCGTTCATCCCCGCTTTTTGGTTGTATCATCGCTCAAACGCCGAGTGGGCGATGCGAGCCCGGAGGCAGGCCATCTTAACCGCCAATTGCCACTGCGCATCGTTGCGGGGCGAGGAGGTCGGGAATGGTGCGTGACGGAGTAGGTTTCTTCGACGCCGGCGACGTAGACGCCGATCGCGCGCGGCGCGCAAGTCCTTATCTCGAGTTTCTGCGGGTCCCTTCGATGAGCGCAGGTCTCTATGTGCTGCCGGCCGGCGGCGTGGATGGTCAAGTACCCCACAAGCAAGATGAGCTGTATTACATCGCACGGGGGAAAGCGCGGATGCGTGCCGGAACGCAGGACCGGGAAGTCGGCCGCGGCACGCTGATATTCGTGGCCGCGGACGTCGAACATCGCTTCTACGGAATCGAAGAGGATCTCGAGGTCGTGGTCTTCTTCGCTCCGCCCGAAACCGATTGAATCGCCGCATCGCGCGGGCGAATTACTCCGAGGGCGGGATCGTCACCATGGTGAGCGTGCGCTTGCCCAGGGAGGCGCCGTCGCTCGGGTCGTTGATGACGATGTAGAAGCTCTTGGGCTGCTTGCGCGTCGGGTCCGAGACCACCGGAACGAAAAGGTTGATCACCGACTTGCCTTGCTCGAAGTGCTCCTCATGCGGCTTGACGTTCATGAAGTCCTGCCCCGATTTGGCGGTCCCGGATTCGGTCCACCAGGTGAAGCCCACGTCCGCGTGCAAGTTGCCCGTGCGTTTGACGAGGACGTGTGCCGCGGGATCCGTCAGCGGCACCTCCACGTTATCGGCGCTCAACTCGATCCGCGCGTGCGAGGGTAGGGCGTCCGCAGTCGATGCCGCCATCGCCGGCACGGCCGTACGGGGCCGGCTCGGGCGGGATGCAGGCGCGCTCGCCGATACCGAATTCGTTCCCGCTGCCCGGGGTCGGGCGGCGCGCGGAATCGTCGGGGACGGCTCGGGGGACTTCGCGGCCGCCGGGGCCTCCTTTTCGACGGGTGCCGCTTGCGGTGCAGCGGGAGGCTGCGCGGTCGGCGAACTCGACACGGGGCTTCGCGCTTGTTGCCAAAGCCGCGTCATGGCCGCATCGGCGCCGGCGAGGGCATCCTTCAAGTCGCCGCCCGCGTCTCGCGCGGTCTGCGATACCACGTCCATGTGGCTGCTTGCCCACCAGCCGGCCGCCCCGAGGACGAGGACCGGTACGATCCACATGGCGCGGTCGCCGCGCTGGGGGCGGCGGGGCGAGGCCTTCAACAGGGCGAGCAATACCGGCAGTCGAGCTTCCGGTTTGGGCAGATCGAACGGTTCTAGCCAGCCAGCTATGTCGTCGGCGGGGCGATGTTGCCGGTCGAAAGACAGACCGGCGCGAAGCGCCTGCCACTGCTTGCCGGTGAGACCGCGGGGACGGGAGGGTTTCAGCCGCTGCGCGCGGGCCTGGGCGGCGTTCAGCTCACCGAACGGATGTTTCCCGGCCAGCAGCACGTAGAGAACACAGGCCAGGGAATAGATGTCGTCGCGAGCGTCCGCCCTTTCTCCGTCCAACAACTGGCAGCTGGCAAAGCGCAGGGTCGCGTACGCGGTCGCGTCCCACTCGGACTGGGTCAACGACGGGGATTCGCCCGGCGTGTGAGCGGCGCCGAAATCCAATACTCGGATTCCGCCGTCGCTCGTGATGAAGATGTTTCCGGGGTTCAAGTCGCCGTGAACGACTCCGCGGGCGTGGGCATGTTCCAGCGCAGCGGCGACGTCGCGAACGATCATCAGCGCATGAGAGCGCTCGAGAACCACTTCGCGGTGAGCGGCCAGGACGCCTTCGAGCGACAGCCCGCTGAGATATTCCATGGTGAAGAACGCGGTGTCGCCGTCCCGGTCATACTCATGCGCGCGCACGATGTTCGGATGCGACAGCGACTGCAGGAGCTGAAACTCCCGGCGCAGATCGGCCATTACGGCGGATTGCCCGGCCGTATCGGCATGCAGAATCTTGACCGCCACCCGCTGCCCGGAGTCCGGCAAGTCCAGCCGATAGCGGTCGATCGCCTCGAATACGGTTCCTGCGCCGCCGAGGCCCAGCACATTCTTGATCACATACCGGTCGCGCAACACATCGCCCACGGTCACTTCCCGCGGACCGCTTCGCTTGGCCTCTGCGGCGGGTCGATTGGTCGCATTCAACACCGGGATGGAGCTGCTTTCGACTCCGATCGGCACCGTTCGTCCGCTCGAGAGTCCCGGCCGGGAGGGCGCAGGAGCTGCCGAGGACGGAGAATTCGCAGGGCTGCGGGGGGACGCCACCCACAAAACCGGCCGAACCGCCTCCTCCGCAGGGGTGAACGGGGCGTGCGCCGGGGTGGCGGGAGTCGCAGGGAGAAATGACGGCGCAGGCGCGGGCGTCACTGCGGCGGGCGGAGCCGCGGCCGGTCGAGCTGCGGCCGGTGAACCTGCGCTCCATGGCGCCGCGGCCGGCGGAGAGGCGTCCGGTGGAGAGGCGGCCAGTGGAGCTGCGGCCAGTGGAGCTGCGGCCAGTGGAGCTGCGGCCGGGTTAGCTTCGGCCGGTGGAGCTGCGGCCGGCGGGACCGGGACCACCACCGCCGGTTTAGCCTGCCGCTTGAGGGGGACGCTGAGTTCCACGTCGAGCGCCGGTCCGAGCAACTGGGCTCCCAGCCGTGATTTGACCCGTTTGAACACGTCCTGCCTGATCTTGCCGCGGCGATAGTACTGATCGAGGAGTGCCAACGAGTCCCACGCCGCCTCAGGTGACCGCCGCGTGAGCATCTGGATCGCGCGAAGGAAACCTTCCTCGTCGCAACTGCCGCGCGCGAGGGCGTCGAGCCAGACTTGGCTGACGTTGAATTCACCCTCGGTCCGGGTGTCGCCTGCGACGGGATCAGGTGTCATAAGGTCAGGGTAACATTTCAAGCCGGATTCGACGAACCCGCCGGGCACCGAATTCGGTGCAGTGCAGCGGGAGTCAGTTCGGGGTCTGGTTCTCGAGCGGGTACGTGCGGGGGGCCTCTGGCGCCGGTGCCGCAGGTGAAGCCGGGGTTTGCGCGGTTGCCGCGGGCGCTTCCGCCTGGGGCGCGGGCGACGATCGCACCGCGGTGTGCGTCGCCTGATCCAGTCTCGCGAGGAATCGTTGCGCGGTCTCCGGCGGCGCCGGTGCCTTGCCCGAGAAAATCTCGGTCGCGGTCACACCCTTCTTGCCGTAGAGATCCTCGTTCGCCGACTTGTCGATGGCGATCACGCTGCCGTCGACGGCTATTCCGCCGAAGAGTCCGCGCGTCCGGGCATAGGAATAGATCTCCGCGAGCGATACGTCGGTCGCGGCCGAACCTTGGCGTCCGACGGGTCCGGCAGCTACCGACGCATCGGCGCCAAGGGTGAGCTTGCCGCCGGTGATGCCTTCGATGCCGCTCTTGGTGGTGAATACAAGAATGATGTCCGAGGATTGGGCTCCCGCCTGGAGGCCCCAACTTCCTCCGGTCAGCGCGATGAACACGGGATTACTCCAGGGCGAGGCCAGGGTGTCGCGGACCGTCAGCACGCCGTTGCCGTGGCGGCCACCGAAGAAGAACGCAATCTTGGTCACGTCCGGGATCACCGCGATTCCGTAGGCGTGTGCCAGAAGAGTGTCGGGCAACCGTTGATCCGGCATGGCCTGAACGTCGTCGAGCACTTCGGTTGCCGTCAATAGTCTCCCTTCCTCCCGCGCGGCGCCCGCAAATGAATTATTCGCAATGATGGACGTTGCCGTCAGGACGGCCGCTGCAAAGAGTTTCGGAGCGGCCTTTTTTCCAATGATCATATGACTCCCGGCGTGGCTGGATCGCTCAATTGGCGCGGATTTCGGTTCCTAGCGAAGCGGACCCCGCGTCGAGCGCTTAGTTCCTCAAGCTTACCGCTTGTCGGAGCCCGCGAGAACCTTGATTGCCTCGGCATCGCGGTGGCGGGATCGATAGTATTCAGCCAGGCGGGCGGTGGCCAACTGAGTCGCCGGATTCGCTGCGCCGACGGTCGAGAGAAGCCGGGAACGCGCGGCCTCCAGCATCGGCTCGCCTTCGGCGGCTTTGTCGTTCTTGATCAGCGCCCAGCCCAAGCTCGCGGCGCTTCGAGCCGTGCGCCAATGATTCGCGCCGACGAGATTGGTGTTGATGTCGACGGCGGCCCGGAATTCGGTCTCGGCGGCCGCGAGTGCGCCGCGGTTCAGCAGTACTTCGCCGAGTGTCTGCCGCGCGGAGGCGAGGTACAGATGCTGACTCGGCAAGGACGCCGTGAGGACCGCCAAACTCTGCCGTGCGGTATCTTCGGCGCGCACAAGATCGCCGGTTTTCAGATAGAGGTTGGCGAGAGCATCGAGATAGTAGCCGGTCATGAAGTGGTCGGGACCATGCACTCTGGACTCGATCGCGATGGCATCCCGTATGGCC
>DASYAC010000308.1:0-6498 GCA_036501585.1 Steroidobacteraceae bacterium | reverse complement strand
GACAGCAAGATCGACAGCGCCTTCACCATGTACTACATGGCGGTGAACATCGGATCGATGATCTCGATGACCTTGACGCCGTGGATACGCGATTACGTGGGCGAGCACTACGGCGACTCCGCCGGCTGGCACACGGCCTTCGGCGTCTGCTCGATCGGGCTCCTGCTCGGCCTCGCCAATTACGCGCTGATGAGCCGCGCGCTCGCGCACATCGGCTCCCCGACGGACGAATCGCCCCCCGCGCCCAAACGGCTCGCCGGCGTTCTGGCGGGCAGCCTCGGCATGGTGCTCCTGTCGGTGGTCATTCTGCAGAGCGAGGCGGTGGCGCGGGTGTGCGTCTACACGGCGGGTGCGGTCATACTCGGCGTCTTCGTTCACCTGATCCGCGTGAGCCACCGCGACGAAAGGGCAGGGCTCATCGCGGCGCTGGTGCTGGTCATCCAGACCATATTTTTCTTCATCTTCTATCAGCAGATGTCCACCTCGCTCAATCTCTTCGCGCAGAACAACGTGAATCTCGATTTCAGCCTCTTCGGCTGGCACCTGTTCACCTGGATTCCCGAGCAATATCAGAATCTCAATTCGATCTGGATCGTCGTGTTGAGCCCGGTGCTGGTCTTCATCTACAACTCGCTCGGCCGCGCGGGCAAGGATGCGTCCATCGCCGCGAAGTTCGCCTGGGGATTCGCCGCCGTCGCGATCGGTTTCTTCATTTACGGCGTGGGCGCGCGCTGGGCGATCGACGGCAAGGTATCCTCGTGGATCATGGTCTGGGGCTATGGGCTCTATTCGCTCGGCGAACTGCTCGTCAGCGGTCTCGGACTTGCGATGATTGCGCGCTATGTGCCGGCGCGGATGGGCGGTTTCATGATGGGGGCGTACTACGTCGCTTCCGGACTCTCGCAATATCTCGGCAGCGTGGTCGCGAACTTCGCGCACATTCCGGAAGGACTCAACGATCCGGTCGAGTCGCTGAACATCTACACCAGTTTATTCAACAAGCTCGGATTCGCCGGGGTGCTGTGCACCGTCATCGCGGTGGCGATGCTGCCGCTGATGAAGCGTCTGTCGTCGAGCCACTCGGACGCTGCCGCGAATCAGACGCCGCTTCCCGCGGTGCATAGCGAGGTCACCATCGCGTCCTGAACGAGCCGGCGGGCGCCCGGCCGGCACTGCGGCGCTGCGGCACCGCCGCACCACGACACCGCGGCACCACGACACCGCCGCACCGCCGCACCGCGACTATGCGGCTACGCTCGGCGCGAGCGGAATCTACCGGGCCGTGCAGCGGCGATTTGCATGAACGCGGATGGTGTCGCCGTCGTTGACTCCCCGCTTTTCCCGGTGCCCGCATCGGCGCATGTCGCGGCCGGCCGTGACGGCGGTCCAGGACAGATGGCCCCGGCCCGATGCGTCGGCCGTGATCGACACGGAAATCGAGGCATTGCCGTTGATGAGCTCGCCGCTGACGACGGGCTGGGGCGGCCGCGCGTTGCGGTCGTAGAGCGTCACGATGAGATTGTCCGGGGTGTCGTTCAATACCCTGACGCTCACCCCGTCTTGCGCACGCGCAGTGCCGGCGGCGCAGACCAGTATCGCCAGCGCCGCCGCCGGAATTCGGATCGAGTACATCAACTGCCCTCCTATACGAGCTTCAGATCGAGCGGCCGAGTCTGCGGGAACACCGAGGCGCATTGTGCCGCGGACAGACCCCACAGCGGACGGAATAAACCGCCGAGTACCGCCCGATAGTCGTTCAATACCGGAAAATCACGATCCTGCAGGAGATTGCCGCGATTGACGCTCATTTGCTCGCCGGCCACGGTCCCGCCGCTCACCGACCCGCCGAGCACCCAGTACACCGTGCCGTGACCGTCCCGGGGTCCAAGGGGTCAACGCCCGGGTCCGGCAGGTCGTTGACCGTGCTTCGGGACTCGCGCGGGCGGCCGCGCGGCGGCATTAAGACTTCGACATGATTACGTCGCAGACCTCCCGGCTACCCCGAAAGCCACGATAACATTGACATTTTTTCGACACGGCGGCCCCGCCGTGGCAAACTCTGCGCCCCCGTTCAACCCTGTGATGGAAATCTCGAGATGGCCCGTACGATCCCCCTTTCCGATATCCGCAATATCGGCATCATCGCTCACGTCGATGCCGGTAAAACGACCACGACCGAGCGCATTCTCTATTACACCGGGCGCAAGCACACCATTATCGACATCCACGATACCAAGGATCTCAAGACCTCCACGACCACGGACTACCTGGAACAGGAACAGAAGCGCGGCATCACCATTCAGAGCGCCGCCGTGTCGGCATTCTGGCGGGACAAGAAGATCAACCTGATCGACACCCCGGGACACGTCGACTTCACCATCGAAGTGAACCGCTCGCTGCGCGTCCTCGACGGCGCCGTGGTGGTGTTCGACGGCGTGGCCGGGGTCGAGCCGCAATCGGAGACCAATTGGCGCCTGGCCGACAATTACGGGGTTCCGCGGTTTTGCTATATCAACAAGATGGACCGCAGCGGCGCCAATTTCGTGCGCTGCGTGGACATGATCAAGAAGCGCCTCGGGTCACGCCCGCTGCCGGTGCAGATCCCCATCGGCTCCGAAGACAATTTCAAGGGCATGATCGACCTGGTCGAGATGAAGGCGCTCGTATGGGAGTCCGACGACAAGGATTCCGTATGGCAGATTCTCGACGTGACGCCGGATCTTGCGGAGAAGCTCCACATCACCGTGCCGAGCGACCGCGCGATCCTGGCCGATGTCGACAAGTACCGCACCGAGCTCATCGACACCTGTCTCGAACAGGACGACGAGGCCATGGAAGCCTATCTCACGACCATGGAGGCGCCATCCGCCGACGTTCTGCGGGGATGCATCCGCAAAGGCACCTTGAGTTCCGCCTTCACCCCCGTGCTTTGCGGCTCCTCCTACAAGAACAAGGGCGTCCAGCAGGTGCTCGACGCCGTGGTCGACTACCTCCCGGCGCCCACCGACGTACCGTCCATCAAGACGGTCAATGCCGACGGCGAGCCCATCGGCGAGCGCAGATGCTCCGATGACGAGCCTTTCTCGGCGCTCGCTTTCAAGGTGATCAACGATGCCTACGGTGCGCTGACCTTCATCCGCGTGTACTCGGGCGTGCTCACCAAAGGAGCCTCCGTTCAAAACTCGACCCGCGGCAAGCGCGAGAAGATCGGCCGCATGGTGGAGATGTTCGCGAAGGAGGCCAACCCCGTGGAAGAGGCCCGTGCGGGCGACATCATCGCGCTGGTCTCGCTGGCGGAAACGGAGACCGGCGACACGCTGTGCGATTCGGCCAACCCCGTTGTGCTCGAGCGCATGCGCTTCCCGGACCCCGTCATCAGCGTCTCCGTGAAGTCGAAGACCAAGGCGGAGCAGGAGAAATTCGGCGTCGCGCTCGGCAAGATGGTGCGCGCAGATCCCTCGCTCCATCTGGAGACCGACCGCGAAACCGGCCAGACCATTCTGCGCGGCATGGGCGAGCTGCATCTGGAAGTGACATTGGACCGCATGCGGACCGAGTTCGGCGTCGAGGGCGTGATGGGCGAGCCTCAGGTGGCCTACCGGGAAACCATCACCAGGAAGGTCAGCGAACAGTACGTGCACAAGAAGCAGACCGGCGGCGCCGGCCAGTTCGCCGAGGTGTGGATCGATTTCGAGCCGCTCGAGCGGGGCGCGGGCTTCCAGTTCGTCGACAAGACGGTGGGCGGATCGGTGCCGAAGGAATACGTTCCGTCGGTCGACAAGGGACTCAAGATGCAGAAGGAGGACGGCGTGCTGGCTCACTACCCGACGGTGGACTTCCGCGCGACGCTCACCGACGGCAGCTACCACGATGTCGACTCGAACGCATTGACCTTCGAAATTGCCGCCAAGGCGGCGTTCCGCGAGGGCATTCGCAAGGCGGCTCCCATCTTGCTCGAGCCCGTGATGAAGGTGGAGACGGTTACGCCGGGCGACTACCTGGGCGATGTCATCGGCGACATCAACCGGCGGCGCGGCTCGATCGTGGATCAGCTGGAGCGCGGGACCAATATCGCGGTGGTCGCCACCGTGCCGCTCTCGGAGATGTTCGGCTACATCGGACACCTGCGCGGGATGACCAGCGGCCGCGCGTCCTACACCATGGAGTTCTCGCACTACGACCCCGTGCCGCGCAATGTCGCGGAAGAGGTGATCGAGCAGGCGAACAAGAGCAAGGCGGCCGCGACCGGCTGAGCCGCCGACGCAGGCGCCCGGCCCGGGGGTGTGTTGCCCGGGGGACGGCTGATTCGCGTACAGCTTGACCACCTCCGAGCAATGGGAATGCGCAAAGGGGTTTCGACATGCGGAGCGATTTTTTCGTGGCGCTGGCGGCGGGAGCGGCATTGAGCGTGGCGGGTGCAGCGGACCAGGGGGCGGAGAAGGCGAAGAGCGGATTCGGGCCGGAGAATCCGTTCTACGCGCCGAGCTCACTGCCCTTCCACGCGCCTCCGTTCGACAAAATCAAGGACGAGGACTACCAACCGGCGATCGAAGCGGGGATGGCCCGCCAGCTCGCCGAGGTAAGGGCGATCGCCGGCAATGCCGCGGCCCCCACGGTCGAGAATACCCTGGTGCCCCTGGAGAAGAGCGGGGCTCTGCTCGACCGCGCCATGCAGGCGTTCAACGGCGTGACCGGCGCCAACACCAACCCGACCCTGCAGGCGGCGAAGAGCGCGCTTGCGCCGAAGCTGGCGGCCCAACAGGACGCCATCTACCTGAACGCGAAGTTGTTCGCGCGGGTGTCCGCGCTCCGCGAGAGCCGTGAGCTCGGCGGGCTCGACGCGGAATCGAGGCGGCTGGTAGAGGTCACCTATGACGAGTTCGTGCATGCCGGCGCGCGGCTATCGGAGGCGGACAAGGAGAAGCTGAGGAAGCTGAACGAGGAGTCCTCCACGCTGTCGGATATGTTCTCGAAGCGGCTGCTCGCCGCCAACGCGGCGGGCGCGTATGTCGCGCCGACGCCGGGGCCGCTCGCCGGCATGAGCGACTCCCAGCTGGCCGCCGCGGCGCAAGCTGCGCAGGCGAAGCACGTAGAGGGCTACGTGCTTCCGCTGCAGAACACCACGCAGCAACCGGCCTTTTCGTACTTGAGCGAGCGCTCCACGCGTCAAGCGATCTTCGAGAACTCCTGGAATCGCACCGAGCGGGGAGATGCAAACGATACTCGCACGATCGTGTCGCGGCTCGCGCAGCTTCGCGCCCGGCGCGCGCAATTGCTCGGGTTTCCGAACCATGCCGCCTGGACGCTCGAGAACCAGATGGTGAAGAGCCCCGAGGTGGCGCTCGAATTCATGAGTACGCTGGTGCCGCTGGCGACGGCCCGGGCGCACCGTGAGGCGAAAGACATCCAGGCGGCGATCGATTCGAGCGGAGCACGCTTCCCGCTCGAGCCGTGGGATTGGAATTTCTACGCCGAGCAGGTGCGCCGCGCCAAGTACGCGCTGACCGATGCGCAGGTGAAGCCGTACTTCGAGCTCGGCAGCGTCCTCGAGAACGGCGTTTTCTATGCGGCCACCCGGCTCTACGGGATCACCTTCAAGGAGCTCAAGAATATTCCGGTGTATCAGCCGGAGGTCCGGGTGTTCGAAGTGTCGGACGCGGACGGAAAGCCGCTCGCGCTTTTCTATTGCGATTACTTCAAGCGCGACAACAAGAACGGCGGTGCGTGGATGTCGACCTTCGTCACCCAGTCGAAGCTGCTCGGCACCCGGCCGGTCATCTACAACGTGGCCAATCTGCCGAAGCCCGCGCCGGGAGAACCCGCCCTAATCAGCTTCGAGGACGTGACGACGCTGTTTCACGAGTTCGGGCATGCGCTTCACGGAATGCTCGCGGATACCGAATATCCCAGCCTGTCGGGAACCGCGACGGCACGGGACTTCGTGGAGTTTCCCTCGCAGTTCAACGAGCACTGGGCAATGTATCCGGAAATCTTCGAGCACTACGCGCGCCACTACCAGACCGGCGCGCCGATGCCGAAGGATTTGAGCGACAAGATCAAGAGCGCGCAAAACTTCAACGCCGGCTATCGAATGACGGAGCTGCTCGCGGCGGCGGAGCTCGACATGCAATGGCACACGCTGGCCGCCGGGACGCCCCTCCAGGATCCGGATGCCTTCGAGAAGGCGGCGTTGACGAAGGCTCACCTCGATCTCGAGGCGGTCCCGCCCCGATATCGCTCCACCTATTTCAGCCACATCTGGGCAGGCGGATATTCGGCCGGCTACTACGCGTATCTCTGGACGGAAATGCTGGCGGACGACGCGTATCAGTGGTTCGAGGAGAATGGCGGATTGACTCGCGCAAACGGCGACCGTTTCCGCCGGATGGTCCTCTCACGCGGCAACACCGAGGACCTCGCGGCGATGTACGCCGCCTGGCGCGGCCGGGCGCCCAAGGTCGACGCAATGCTGAAGGATCGCGGTCTGGCCGAGTCGGC
>DASYAC010000307.1:0-1813 GCA_036501585.1 Steroidobacteraceae bacterium | reverse complement strand
GCGCGCGAGAAGCCGCATGGCTTCCACGTGATGGCCGTGCTTCAACAGAAAGTCGCGAACGATGCGCTCTGCCGCATAGACCTCTCCGTCGGAGAACATACCGGTGGCGTTGACGATCTCTGCCGGTAATTTCGAGAGTGTCTCGACGTGGGCGGCGGCAACCTCCGACTCCGCCTTCCGGCCAGCGATCTTGAAAAGCACCTTCAGGGCGCTCCAACTCGCGGGAAGCGCCGGATTGATGTTGACGGCGCGCAGGAACGCCTCGATCGCGGGCTCGGCCTCGCGCAAAGTCACGTAACAATGGCCGCGCTCCTGGAACAGCCGGCTGTACTCCGGATGGAGCTTCTCGAAGCGCGCGAGCGTCGCGAGGGCGTCCGGAATGCGCTGCAGGTAGCGTTGGCTCACCGCGATGAGGTACCAGACATCGCGGTTCTCGGGAACCTCCCGCAGCAGGCGCTCGGCGCCCTCGAGCACCTCGTCGAAACGGCCGCTCTTCGCGAGCGCCTGCAGCCGCAGAACCTCGGCTTCGATACGAGAGGGTGCGGCGAGCGTTGTAGGCATGGGCGGGCCCGCCGTACCGGGCGGCGTTTTTTCCGCCGCCATGCCGGTCACCGCGGGCTTAAGGGTCATTGAAGGCGTACGCCGTAAGGTCTTGCAAATCGATCACGAAAGAATACCATCGCCCCCGAAGGAAAGGACGAGGTATTTTGCCGCCGCTGCCCGCTCTATTCACGCTGATTGGGCTTTTGCCGGCCATGGCGTTGGCTGCTGGCCGGGACGGCGTGAAGATCGCTCCTCACGTCCGCCTGGAGCGTGTCCATTTCGATCAGAATCTGTTGCCGGACCGCGGACACACCGGGTTCGGCGCGCTGCTGTACGACGCTGCAGGCAAGCTCGTTCTGCATGAGGGGCACAAGACCTGGCTGTATACCACCGGCCTTTTCGAGTCCCCTCCGGGCGGCCGGCGCGATTGGTACGGCAAATGGATCAGCTACGTTCGCGAATTCGACGTAAAGACCCTCGCATCGGGGCCGAGCGCCGTCGCTCTCGGCCTCGGCGGCGCGGATCGCTGGGCGGTCATTCACGATGTGATCCAGGTCAACCCCCGGCTGTTCGTGGCCTTTTACTCTGCGAACGGCGCTGTCAGAGCCGCGGTGAGCGATAGGCCCGATGCTCCGTTCACGACTGTCCGCGACTTCAGCATCGAAGTCACCAAGGCTTGGGAAAAGGCAGGAGGCATGGAGGACAGCCTGGAGAGCAACGGCGCCCATGTGCTGATCGACGAGAGCGAGGCGGCCGTGAGCCTGTGGCTCGGTTATGACTCCTATCATGTGGACCGCACGGCGGGGCAGTTGGGATGGGCCAAGGTGCGAATCGACAAGATCTCGCGCGACGTGAGGCTCATCGCGAAATACCCGGGAAATCCCCTCCCTTTCCTTCCCAAGGATTATATCGCAGCGCGATGCGGCGGGAATCTGGCGACCGATGTCCGTCTGGGGAATCAATACGCCTTTTTCTATTATTCACGACCCAATAGAGAAAAAATCATGCTGACGGTCGCGCTGAGCCCGGATCCGCTCTTCCGGCACGTCTCGCGCATCGTGGAGGTCGAGCCGCCGCTCGGCGATGAGCAGGTCATCGAGAAATTCGAGTCCTACATGCTCGACGGCGAACTGCACATTATTTATGAGAACAAGCTCGCCGCCAATCACTGGGGCACGGGCATCAGAATCTATAAGATCGACGAATGAAGAGACCGGTCCGCGCTCCGCACCGCCAATGCACGGTGGCGGGCGGGCGCGATGCGCTGCCA
>DASYAC010000306.1:0-12027 GCA_036501585.1 Steroidobacteraceae bacterium | reverse complement strand
CATGAAGAAGGCGGGCACGACCTCCAAGGCTCCGCTGTCGGAGGCCTTCGGCCGGTGGGGCAATTTGAAGATCGTTCTGATCGCATTGCTCGGCGCGGTCATGGGGCAGGCGGTGGTGTGGTACACGGGACAGTTCTATGCGCTGTTCTTCCTGGAGCGCGTGCTGCGCGTCGACGGCGCGACGACCAACATTTTGACCGCGATCGCGCTTGCGCTCGCCACGCCGGCATTCATTCTGTTCGGCTGGATGTCCGATCGAATCGGCCGAAAGCCGATCATCCTCGCGGGGTGCCTGCTCGCGATGTTCACGTATTCGCCGCTGTTCCATGCGCTCACCCGCTATGCGAACCCCGCCCTGTTCGCCGCGCAGGCCACCGCGCCCGTGGCCGTGATCGCCGATCCGGCCGAGTGTTCGTTCCAATTCGATCCCGTCGGCAAGAACAAATTCGATTCGACGTCCTGCGATATCGCCAAGAGCTTTCTGGCCAAGGCGGGAGTCTCCTATCAGCGGACAGACGCTCCCGCCGGGACTGTCGCTCAAATTCGAGCGGGCACCACGACGCTTGCCGCCCCGGATCCGCGCAGCGTGAAGGGCGCCGAACGCAAGGCTGCGATCGCAAGCTTCCAGAGCTCCGCAAAGGCGGCGCTGTCGGCGGTGGGTTATCCGGACAAGGCCGACCCGGTGAGCATCAACAAGCCGATGGTGGTTCTCATCCTGTTCATTCTGGTGCTGTACGTGACCATGGTGTACGGGCCGATCGCCGCGTTGCTGGTCGAGCTGTTCCCCGCCCGCATTCGCTACAGTGCGATGTCGTTGCCTTATCACATCGGCAACGGATGGTTCGGCGGGTTTCTGCCGACGACGGCGTTCGCAATGGTCGCCGCCACCGGCGACATCTACTACGGGCTCTGGTATCCAATCGTGGTCGCGGCCATCACGGTCGTGATCGGGCTGCTGTTCCTTCCCGAGACGGTGAATCGCCCCATCGACGAGTAGTCGAGAACATCGGCGGTCCATACGCCTGTCGTCGCGCAGCGACAGTGGTTGATTCGCTCTTCGCCTGCATCGCAGTGCCGCCGACGCTGCGCGTTACATTTACGTCACGGAGCCATCCGTCCTCCGGACTGTGACGTTATATGAGTTACAGGCAGCGTCCCTTCAGTACGCTGCAACGGATAACCCATCAAAGGCAGGAACATGTCCAAACCATTGCAAGAGCTTTTCACGACGCTGACGGTTCGCCATGCCGTGTTGTGTTCGTTGGCCGCAGGGGGTTTGCTCGCGGGCTGCGTCGCGACCATGCGGGTACCCGGTCCGCCGCCGCCCGCTTACTCACCCCCGCCTGACGCGGCGCCGGTGGAGGTCGAAGCGCAGGCCACCGAGCCACCGCCGCCGCTTCCTGACTACGATCAGCCGCCGTGCCCGGAAGATGGATGGATGTGGACACCGGGATATTGGGCCTATTCGACAGGAGGCTATTACTGGATCCCGGGCACCTGGGTCGCTCCTCCGCGAGTCGGCGTGCTCTGGACTCCCGGCTACTGGGGATTCGTGGGCGGCGTCTACATGTTCCACGCCGGGTACTGGGGTCCGCACATCGGGTTCTACGGCGGCGTGAATTACGGCTTCGGCTACGGGGGCGTCGGCTTTGCGGGCGGCCGGTGGGTCGGCAACTCCTTCGCCTACAACACCGCGGTGGTGCACGTGAACACCACCGTCATTCACAACACCTACGTGAACAAGGTGACCGTCAACAACATCACGGTGAACAAGGTCAGCTACAACGGAGGCGCGGGCGGCATCGCCGCGGCGCCGACGCCGCAGGAAAGGGCGACCATGTCGGAATCTCATGTTCCGCCCACAGTGGCTCAGCGTCAGCACGTGAACGAAGCCGTACGGAATCCACAGCTCGCGGCCCGGGCGAACGGCGGTCATCCGGCGATCGCCGCGACCGCCCGCCCGGCATCGTTCAATGGCCCGGGTGTCGTGGGTGCGAGAGGAGCGCCGCCGCGCGCGGCTGCTGCTCCCGGCGCAGCGCCGGCGGCGCATGCGCCCGCGAACGGGTACAGGCCGCCAGCGGCCGGCGCGAACGGGTACAGGCCGCCAGCGGCCGGCGCGCCGCGTCCGCAGACCAGCGCGGCGCCCGGGAGTCGCGTACTCCCTCCGGCTCCGAAGGCCGCGTCCAAGGCGCAGAAGCCGAAGACTCAGCCGGGGCGCAAGGAAGGCGACAAGCCTTGATGCGGCTCTTGGCCGTCTGACGGCGTCGACTTGACGAGGAGTGCCGAGCGGCGAATGCCGCGGGGCACTCGGCGCTGCGATATGCCGGCCCGTTCGCAGCTCGTCGGGCAATTCCCACGGTACGCAGCGGCGTTCCTCCGTAGATTCACGGCCCCACGGCCCCTCATCATTTAGTCTTGGGACCTTGCCGACGGTTTTCGCGGCAGGAGACAACCATCCGAAGGAGACGTTATGGAGCATTTACGAGATACTCGCTACTCCCCGCTCGCCGCCGGAGCCGCAGCGCTTTTCCTCGGGCTGGCTGCGACCTCGACACCGGCCATTGCACAGGACCCGTCCGCGCAGACGATGGATCAGCGAGGGCAGGCCGGCGCAGAGTCCGATGTCCTCATGCGCGTGAAGACCGCGTTGGACTCCAACTCCACGTTCGACGCCAAGCACGTCGATGTGACGATGGATAAAGGTAACGTGGTTCTCAATGGCTTCGTTCAGAGTAATCGAGAGTTGCTCCACGCGGCGCAAATAGCCACCAAGGCTGCGGGTGATCGGAAAGTGGTGAACAAGCTCACCATCAAACAGAATTACCCCAACGCGCCGTAGCTCATGGATTCGGTGCGGCGGCGATAGCGGACGCGGCCGCTTTCACCCGGGGATCAGGATCAGCGTCTTGAGCTTCACGCCGTCGCGCATCGGGATCATCACGTCGCGGCGGGTGTAATCGAAGGTATCGACGTGCGGCTTGAATTCCGCGGGAATCTCGTTCGCCGGCGGCTGGCCGGCGAGGGCGCCGCCGCCGAGCGCCGCGCCGAAGCCCAGGGCGAGAGCCAAAACGCCGCAGGTCCCGAAAGACGGCGCACGCCGGCCCGGGCGCGGAAATGTCAAAGCCATAAGAGACCTCTCCGGGAAACCGCGCCGGTGCGCCCGCACAATTTTCGCGCATCCAGGATCGGTGTGCAAACGCACAGTCTCGTGTTGCAGGGATTCCCCGTCGGGCGCATGATCGTACTTGAGGGTCGGGGATTCCAGTTGACAATATAATTCGGCGGTGCGAAACGGCACCAGGAGAGTGAGGTGGGCCTATGAATTCACTATCCGTCACGGTGTCCGACGGCGTTGCGACGCTGGTCATACAGCGGCCGCAAGTCAGCAACGCCATCGACATCTCCATCATTCGATCGTTGCATCTCGCCCTCGATCAGATTCAAAAAGGGGACGGGGGAGCTCGCGCCGTCGTCATCACCGGCTCAGGCGACGTCTTCTGCAGCGGTCTCGATCTGCATTCGGTGGATCTCAACACCCGCCAGGCGAGACAGCGTGCGCACTTCGAGATGCGCCGATTCATGGACCCTCTGATCACGCGGCTCAGCGGGTTTCGGTTCCCGATCATCGCCGCCGTGAACGGCGCCGCGGTGGGGGCGGGCATGAGTCTCGCGCTCGCCAGCGACATCATCGTGGTGGGCGAGAGCGCGTATTTCTGCCCCTCGTTCGCCCGGCTGGGACTGGTGCCGGACGCGGGGATCACCTTTCATCTGGCGAGGCGTATCGGCGGCGGGCGTTCCCTGGCGGCGCTCATGCTGGCGGAGAAGATCAACGCCAAGACCGCACTCGACTGGGGATTGGCATATGCCGTCGCCCCGGACGGCGAGGTGCAGGCCCGGGCGCAAGAAGTCGCTCATAAGCTGGCATCCGGCCCCTGTGCGGTGCTCGGTCAGATTCGCTCCCTGCACGCCTCGACGTTCGACAACTCGCTGCAGGAGCAGCTGCGGGCCGAGCGCAGCGCACAGGAGATGACGCTGGAGACGCAGGATTGCGTCGAGGGCGTGAGAGCGTTCTTCGAGAAGCGGGAGCCCCACTTCTCGGATCATTGAGCTTGCCGGCTCATCGAGCCGGCCGGCGACCGGATTTGCTCGAAGATCTCGCGAATATCCTCCGGGGTGCTGCGACAGCAGCCGCCGATGAGCCGCGCTCCCGCGCGATACCAGTTCGGGACCCGTTCGGAGAGACGTAGACGATCCGGCTCGCCCGTCCATTGCCCGGCGCAGGCGTCATAGGACTCTCCGGAATTCGGATACGCGAGGAGCGGCTTGTCGGCCTTTTCCTGCATTCTCGCGAGGAGTTCGGCCACGTATCCGGGGGCCGTGCAGTTCACGCCCAGCGCCGACAGCTGATCATGACCGCGCAGCGCGGCGGCGCAATCGGCGATCCGCTCGCCTTGCGAGTCGTGTTCGCCGTCCCGGCACGAAAAGCTGATCCAGGCATCGATCGACGGAAATTCCTGCAGGAGCCGGGCGAGGACCATGGCCTCGCGCAGACAGGGCAAGGTCTCGCACGCGATGAGATCCGCGCCGGCCCCCGCCAGGATCTCGAGGCGCGGGCGGTGAAATTCCGCGAGCTCCCGGTCGCTCGCGGCGTACCGTCCCCGGTACTCGGAGCCGTCAGCGAGCATGGCGCCGTAAGGTCCGATGGATGCCGCCACGAACGGACGGCTGCGGGATCGCCGGTTCGAGGGGTCCGCCCAGAATTCATCGCGCGCGGCCGCCGCCAGCGCGACCGCGCCGCGCATCAGGCGCTCCGCATGATTCCGATCGATGCCGCGGCGCCCGAATCCCTCGAAGGTTGCCTGATAGGTTGCCGTCGTCGCGACGTCGGCACCCGCCCTGAAGTAATCCATGTGCACCGCGCGGATGGTGTCCGGCGATTCGATCAGACACTTGGCCGACCAGAGCGGGTCGCGAAGATCGGCGCCGCGCCGCTCGAGCTCGGTCGCAAGCGCCCCATCCAGCACGATGACCGGCTGCGCCGTCAACCGCTCGGCGATCGGATTCATGGGTCGATCGCCGTACAGGGTTTGATTACTGCGCGTGGTTTGATCGCCGCGCTTGGTTCGATCGCCGCACCTGGTTTCACCACCGCACCTGGCGCCGCACATGTAGTCTCCGCATGATCGTTGAGACTTCGCGGGCCGCTCAGATAGCCGTTTCCCGCGACGAAGTATCTCAACCGAGCCTCCGCGGCCTTGGTGAGGCCGATCCGCACGCTCTCGCCGATGGCGTCGACGGAAGCGCCGTCGTCGCCGATCCATAAGCTTCCCTTGCGGCACAGGTCCAGCCCGTCGTGCCGGAGGTCGACGCTGAGGGCGGCCGCCAACCGTCCCGGTCCGCGCGCCAGATCGCGCAGATTCCCCACGCCGCGGGCACGTCGCATGTGCTCGATGCCCGAGAGCGGTTCGAGCGCGCGCAAGAGAACGCCCGAGCCGATGCCTCGAGCTTCGCTCGACACGTTGAGCATGAAAGAGGTGCCGTAGCACAGGTACACATAGGCATGACCGGTTTCCAGGAAAAGCGATCGATTGCGTGGAGTCATGCCGCGGAACGCGTGACAAGCCGGGTCGGCTTCCAGATACGCTTCGGTCTCGACGATGCGTCCGGCGAGCAGCCGCTTGCCGATCTCGCGCATGACGATCTTGCCGAGCAGGAAACGAGCGAGCTCGACCGTGTCTCGAGGCACTCTCTCGCGGTCCAGCGGCGAAATCCCGGCCGCCCGCGCGCCGGCTCCCGGAGCATCGATTCGAAGGGCGGAGAGGTCGCGCAATGGTAATCTCGGCGGAACGAAGACTCCCGGATTATTGTGGCTGCTTCCCCCTCGTTCAAGTCGCATTCCATCGCATTGCCCCTCAGCGCGCTCGCCGTGGCGATGGTCAGCGTTCAAATCGGCGCGGCGCTGGTCAAGGGACTGTTTCCGGCGGCCGGGGTCGCCGGCGCGACCACTCTGAGGCTCGGGTTTGCGAGTCTGATCCTCGCGGCGGTATGGCGCCCCTGGCGGCTGCGCCCTTCCGCGCGGGAAGCCCGCAGCATTCTCGTTTACGGGATTGCGATGGGATGCATGAATTTCTGCTTCTATTCGGCGCTGTCCCGCATTCCGCTCGGCATCGCCGTCGCCCTGGAGTTCACGGGGCCCCTGGCGGTCGCCATCGCGGCCTCGCATCGCGCGGTCGATTATCTTTGGGTGGCTCTGGCGGCTCTCGGGCTCCTCGCGCTCCTGCCTCTCGGTCATCGGTCGATTTCGACGGTTGGAATCGTCTTCGCTCTGGGTGCGGGCGTCTGCTGGGCGCTCTATATCGTCTTCGGCCAGAAAGCGGGCGCCGCACACGGCGGCGTCACCACGGCGATGGGCACGGCCGTGGCCGCCGTCGTCATCGCCCCCATCGGGGTGATCGAGGCCGGCAGATCCCTGCTCGACCCGGCGATCCTGCCGACGGCCTTGGGCGTCGCCGTCTTGTCGAGCGCGCTGCCGTATTCCCTGGAGATGTTCGCGCTCACGCGGATTCCGACCAGAACCTTCGGCGTCCTGATGAGCGCGGAGCCGGCGCTCGGGGCGCTGTCGGGCCTGGCCTTCCTGCATGAGCGCTTGTCGGTGATCCAATGGGCGGCGATCGCCAGCATCATGGCCGCGTCGGCGGGGAGTGCGGCGACCGGCGGCCCGGCAGCGCCCACCATCAAGGACTAAGAGCCTCGGACGGGCTCTGGAGGCGCGAGGCGACCAGGGCCTGGCGCTAGCCGACGAGATTCACGACGGCGTACAGCACCGCCGCGCCGGCCAGCGTCATGACGGTGGTCAGAAGCTTCGGATGCGCATGGTAGCTCTCGGGGATGAGATCGCTCGCGCCGATGTAGAGAAAAAAGCCCGCGAACAGCGCGAGAACCACCCCGAACCCTTGCGAACGCAGATGGAATAGCGTCGTCACCGCGATGCCGGCGACCGGCGCGGCCGCATCGAGCAGGAGCCAGCGCATCGCCCGCGAGCGGTCACCCTGATTCTTGAGCACGATGTTCATGGTGTTGATGCCGTCGGAGAAATCGTGGGTGAGCACGGCGATCGCAACGATGATTCCCACGCTCCTCGAGGCTTGAAACGCGAGTCCCACGGCCAGCCCATCGAGCAAGCTGTGCACGCAAAGCACGCCCGCCCCCACCGCGCCGCGCGGCAGCGAATCACCGTGAAACAGAAGAATGCGATCGAGTACGAGATAGGCGAGAAAGCCGAGCGCGGTCACGGACATCAGAAAACCCGCGCCGTGGAAGCGGGAGCCCAGCGCGAGCGACTCCGGCAGCAGATCGAAAAACGCCACGCCGATGACCGCGCCTGCACTGAAGCCGAGGATCAGATGCAGCTTGTCGCGCAAGCCGAGCGCCAGCAAGCCGCCGGCCAAGGTGCTCGAGAACGCCGCGAGGGCGATGATGATCAATAACACGTATGCTCGATTCCTTCGCTCGGCAGGTTATATTGTCGCTCATCGCAACGAGCATTGGAGGCGACGTGAGCTACGACGCATATCATAAACGCAAAATCGGCGATCACGTGCTGAAGCCCGAGACCCAGATGATGGGGTACGGCTACGACCCTTCACTCTCGGAGGGTTCGCTCAAGCCGCCGATATTCCTCACCTCGACGTTCGTATTCAAGACCGCGCAGGACGGCAAGGACTTCTTCGACTATACGTCCGGACGCCGCGAGCCGCGGGTGGGACAGGCTGCCGGGCTGGTCTATTCGCGCTTCAACAATCCGAACCTCGAGGTGCTCGAGGATCGGCTTGCCCTGTGGGAACAGGGCGAGACCGCGGCCGTGTTCTCGAGCGGGATGTCCGCCATCTCGACTGCGCTGTTCGCGTACGTGAGGCCGGGCGACGTGATTCTGATGAGCCAGCCGCTGTACGGCGGCACCGAGACGCTCATCGAGAAGACATTGCCCGCCTTCGGCGTGAGCACGGTGGGCTTCGCGCAGGGCCACGACAAAGCCGCCGTGAAGGACGCGGCAGAGCGCGCGAGCGCCCGCGCACTCGAGAAGGGCGGCCGGGTATGCCTCATCATGACCGAGACTCCCGCCAATCCGACCAACAGTCTGGTGGATCTTGCCCTGATGCACGACATCTCGGCCGAGATCGGCGCGCGGCAGGCGGGAGGGCGGCCTCCGGTGCTCGTCGACAACACGTTCCTCGGGCCGGTGTTCCAGCGACCGCTCGCGCTCGGCGCGGATCTCGTGCTGTATTCGCTCACCAAATATGTCGGCGGTCATTCCGACCTGGTCGCGGGCGGTGTCGTCGGCGCACGCAGCGTCGTGGAGCCGATCAAGAGACTGCGCGGCGCGCTGGGCACTCAACTCGACCCCAATACCGCGTGGATGATCATGCGCTCGATGGAAACCCTGTCGTTGCGCATGCACAAGGCCGCGCAGAACGCAGCGCAGGTCGCCGGCTTTCTCAAGACGCATCCCAAGATCGCGGGCGTCAACTATCTCGGATTTCTCGCCGCCGAGGATCCGCGCAAGGGAGTGTTCGAGCGTCAATGCCTGAGCGCCGGCTCGACGTTCGGCTTCTCGGTCAAGGGCGGCGAAGCGGAGGCCTTTCGCATGCTGGACGGGCTGCAGTTCATCAAGCTGGCGGTGAGTCTCGGCGGAACGGAGACCTTGATCTCGCATCCGGCGAGCACCACCCATTCCGGTGTTTCCAAGGAGACCCGCGATCGCATCGGGATCAGCGACGCCTTGATTCGAATCTCGGTGGGTATCGAGGACCCGGACGATCTCATCGCCGATCTCGGAGCAGCCTTGAATGCGGTCTAAGGCGGGATTTTTCGGGATCGCGCTCGTGCTCGTGCTGCGGACGGCCGCTGCGGCCGCCGCGCCGGCGCCGCAGGTCGCCGCGCGGGCTTCGCAGGGCGCCGCGCCGGCCTCCGCGGTCGCCGGCGAATCGGGACGGCCGCAGGATGCGGGCCCTGCGGACATCGTCTACCGCCATGGGTTCGTGTACACCGTGGACGCGCAGGACAGCGTCCGGCAGGCATTGGCCGTTCGGGGCGGTCTCATCGTCTACGTCGGAAGCGATGCCGGCGCCGCGCCCCTGATCGGCCCGCACACCCGGCAGATCGATCTGCACGGGCGCATGATGATGCCCGGGCTGGTCGACGGACACATGCATCCGCTCGACGGCGGCGCGTCGCTCCTGAAATGCAACCTGCAATACGTTCAGCTGACCGTCGGTGAGATGCAGGCCGGAATCCAGAAGTGTCTCGATCAAACGCGCTCACGCGAGCCGGACGGCTGGCTCGAGGTCGTCAATTGGTTCCAGGAGGGCATGATTCCTGCGGGCATCCAGGCGACGCGCGCGACTCTGGATGTGCTCAAGACGCGGCGGCCGATTCTCGTCGTCTCGTCCTTCGGCCATACGGCGCTCGCGAACTCCCGCGCCATCGAGCTGGCGGGCATCACCGCCGCGACGCAGGCGCCGCTCGGGGGCAAGATCTGGCGCGATCCGGCGGGAAATCCCACCGGTCTTCTGGAGGATGCCGCACAGGGTCTGGTTACCAAGCATATGCCGACTCCCACGCCGAGCGAGGACGTGCGCTCCGCGCAGGCGGCGCTCGATGTGATGCGAAAGCAGGGCATCACGACGTTCTTCGACGCCCTTGCGCTCGACCGCGATCTGGCCGCATTTGCGGGCGCGGAGCGTACGGGAGGCCTGACGGCGCGCGCGCACTTCGCCGTCCTGATCACGCCGCCCGAGGGCAAGGATCCCGAGAAGGCGGTCGCGGCGGTGGCCGAGCTCGCGCGCCGCTACGACGAGGGCACGGTGCGCGTCGCTCCCTCGCTCACGGTCCGCAACGTGAAGCTGTTTCTCGACGGAGTGATCACGGCGCCCGCGCTGACGGGCGCGATGCTCGAGCCCTATTTCGAGCCGGTAGGATCGGGGGCCGCCCGCCGCTGGGCGCCGGGCAAGAATCGAGGGCCGGACGTATATTTCCCTGCGCCCGTGCTGCGAGCCCTGGTCATCGCCGCGGCCGGCGCCGGTTTCGAGCCGCACATGCACGCCGACGGCGACCGCGCGGTGCACGAGGGGCTCGATGCCATCGAGGCGTTGCGGGCGCGCTTTCCGGACAAGGACATCCGCGCCGCGATAGCTCACGACGAGATCGTGGACCCGCGGGACTTCGGGCGATACAAGCAGCTGAACGTGATTCCGGTGCTGTCGTTCCAATGGGAGAAACCGGCGTCCGATACCGTGGATAACGCGCGTGCTTACATGGGCCCCGCCCGCTACAGGTACATGGAGCCCGCCGCGTTCCTGGCGAACGCGGGTGCGCGCATCGCGTACGGCAGCGATTGGCCGGTCGACCCGCTCGACGAGTGGTTCGCCCTCAAGGTGGGCGTCACCCGCACCAACTCGCCGGCGAGCGGTCCGAAATATGCCGGCCGCCGCTTGAGCGAGGATGCCGGCCTGTCCCGGGCACAGGTGCTGCGCGCCATCACCATGAATTCCTCCTATGAGCTGCATCAGGATCAGGCCACGGGCTCTTTGGAAGCGGGCAAATTCGCGGACCTGATCGTGCTCGACCGAAACGTGCTCAAGATCCCGGCGGAGCAAATCGCCGACGTGAAGGTATTGCAGACCGTCGTGGGAGGCCGGGCAGTGTACGAGGCCGCGGGTTTCGACGCGCCCGCGGCGCGGCCCGATTAGCGCGGGCGCTGCGCGCCGATGCTGATCGCCACCGTCCGGCGCCGAGAGCGATGGAGCGCCCGTGAAACAAGGGTCGGAAACCGGGGATGGCGGCGAATGCGACAATCGATGAGGCTAATCCTGGGCGGCGTGCCGGCGGTGCTCTTCCTTCAAGGAGGGGGTACCCGGGCGCAAGCCTCCGAGGATCTGTCGCCGATCGTCGTTTCCGCCACTCGTGTGGCGGAATCGAGCTTCGACATTCCTGCCTCCGTGGACAGCGTAAGCCACGCGGAGATCCAGAGCGGACAGCTCCAGGAGAACATGTCCGAGTCGCTGATGACCGTTCCCGGCGTCTCGGCGGAGAGCCGGCAGAATTACGCCCAGGATCTGCAGCTGTCGGTGCGCGGTTTCGGGGCGCGGTCGAGCTTCGGCGTGCGCGGCGTACGCCTGTATTCGGACGGCATTCCGGGCACCATGCCGGACGGGCAGGGTCAGTTTTCGCAATTCGACCTGGGTTCCGCCGACCGCATCGAGGTGCTTCGGGGACCCTTCTCGGCGCTGTACGGCAACTCCTCGGGCGGTGTGATTTCCATCTTCACCGAGGATGCGCCGCCGGGCCATTACGTCGACGGTACCGCGCAGTACGGCACGTTCAACACCCAGCGTTACGCGCTCAAGGCCACCGGCGACGACGGCAGCTTGAACTACGTGATCGACGCGGTGCATTTTCAGACCGACGGCTATCGCTTCCACAGCAACGCGGAGCGGGATAATTTCAATGCGAAGGCGAAGTTCGCCTTCAGCGAGACGCGGAGCTTCACGCTGGTGGCGAACGTTCTCGAGACGCCGTTCGTTCAGGATCCGATGGGCCTCACGGAGGCGCAGCTCCTGGCGAACCGGAGCCAGGCGAATCCCGCCGCCCTCATCTACGACACTCGCAAGTCCCTCGATCAGGAGCAAATCGGGGCGATCTACGACGATCGATTCAGCTCGGAGGACACGCTCTCCAGCACGATCTACGGAGGCCACCGCGCGACCACGCAGTTCCAATCCATACCCCAGGCGACTGAGGAGAAGGAGCCGCTCTATCCGGGCGGCGTCATCGAGTTGGACCGCGAGTTCTATGGAATCGACACCCACGTCACCGATCAGCGCACGCTCGCGGGAACCGCGCTCCAGGTGGTCGGAGGGTTCGCGTACGACGACCTGGAGGAAACGCGCGCGGGACTCTTGAACTACGTGGGCGACGAGCTCGGCGTGCCGGGCACCGTGCGTCTGCAGGAGGCGAACCACGTCTACG
>DASYAC010000305.1:0-8950 GCA_036501585.1 Steroidobacteraceae bacterium | reverse complement strand
GCGCTCTCCGCCTGCATCGGCCTCGTGCCGGCGGCCCTGTCGCACGGCATCGGCAGCCAGGTACAGCGTCCTCTGGCGACGGTGGTCGTGGGCGGGATGCTGGTCGGGCCGCTCATGCTTTTGATGGTGGTGCCGGCCCTTCAGCTCGTATTTCTGCGCAAATCTGCGGCGAGCGATTCGGCCGGCCTCTCCGGGCCGGGGGAGACCTCCGGCGCCTCGGGTTAAGTTAACCACGTCACTTTCCTGCATAAAGTAACCGGCGTCGTGAATATCTTCCTTGACACCGAAACTGATGTTCGCTCAGAGTACCGGCCGAGCCATGAGGCCGAGAATCAGACGGACGGATCGCGGAGGGTTTCAGGCGCCGCGACTTCGACTACCAACCAACCCAGGAGTTGGCGATGATTACCGCTCAGGCGATCAAATCACAGCATTCCGACGTCTTCACGTACCTGCACGGCAACTTGGACTCGAGCGCGGAGCATTGCCGGGTTCCGGCAGACTCCTGCGGCGCCAGCCTGGTGTTCGTCAGCGACGCTCAACAGATCGCTCTGGCCTTCTCCCATAAACCCGCCATTCTGATCTGTCTCAGCAAGGTTTCGGAGTCGTTGACACCGGCCAACGGCGACACTTGTTGCTTTTCCGTCAAAATCATGCCCATCGGCATGGCCACGCTGCTCAAATATTTCGACCGCAAGTGCGTGCGCTTCACCCAGTGGGGCCAGCGGCACCCCACGGCGCTCGTGCACCCGGACGCCGATGTCGGCTCGGATGTCTGCCTGGGCCCGTATTGTGTGATCGGCGCCAATGTCACCCTCGGCGACAGCAGCATGATCGGCGCCCACGCGGTGGTCGAAAACGACGCCGTCATCGGGGCGCGCACGGTCATTCACCCGCAGGTGTTCATCGGGGCCGGATGCCGGGTCGGCGATGACTGCGAAATTCATCCCCATACCACGGTCGGGGGCGACGGATTTGGATACGCTCCCGGGCCCGACGGGCGCGCCCGCAAGATTCCGCACCTGGGCAACGTGGTCATCGGCAACGATGTGGAGATCGGCAGCAACTGCGCCATCGACCGCGCCACGCTGACCTCCACCCACATCCGCGCCGGCACGAAGCTCGATAACATCTGCCATATCGCGCACAACTGCGATCTCGGCGAGGATGGCTTCTACACCGCCGGCTTCATGATGGGAGGCTCGACCCGGATCGGCCGCAGGTTCATGACCGGCGGCAATTCGGTGGTCACGACGCATGTGACCGTGGGGGACGACGTCACGCTTTCCGGCAGATCCTCCGTCACCCACGACGTACCGGGCGCCGGCGCCTACGGCGGCTATCCGCTGCAACCCCTGGCCGACGCGATGCGTACGGCGGCGAGCCTCGGCAAGCTCAATGAAATTCGCAAGAACCTTGCGAGGGTGATGAGGCATCTCAACCTCACCTGACTCGCACCGGCGTCGACGCTGACTCGAGCGGACCGGCACGATCGCGCGGCGGCGCGATCACGCGGCGAATGCGGAGGCACTCGCAAGTCCGAGCGAAGCGCGGGCGGCGACGATGGTGTTGTTGACCAGCATGGTCACGGTCATGGGCCCGACGCCGCCGGGCACCGGCGTGATGTAGGAAGCCTTCTTTCGAACCTCCTCGAAGTCGACGTCGCCGACGATTCTGCCGTCCGGCAGCCTGTTGATGCCGACATCCACGACGACTGCGCCGGTCTTGACCATGGGCGCGACGATCAGATTGGGTTTTCCGGCGGCGACGACCAGGATGTCCGCCAGGATCGTGAACTGGGCCAGATCGCGCGTTTTGGCGTGGCAAATACACACGGTGGCATCGCGCTGCATGAGCATCAGCGCCGTCGGCTTTCCGACGATATTGCTGGCGCCCACCACCACGACGTTTTGCCCCTCGATCGGAATGTTTTCGGCCTCGAGAAGTTTTTGAACACCGTAAGGGGTACAGGGCGGGAAAATGGTCTTCCCCACCACCAGCCCCCCGACATTGTAGAGGTGGAAGCCGTCCACATCCTTGCCGGCGGCGATGCGTTCCAGGACCGCGGTCACCGCGATGTGCTTGGGCAGCGGCAATTGCACCAGCACGCCATGTACTCCGTCGTCTTCGTTCAAGTCATCGATGATGGAAAGCACTTCCTCCAGCGTCGTGTTCTCCGGCCGCTCCAAGACCGTCGATTTGATGCCCACGTGGCGGCATGCCTTGACCTTGTTGGCAACGTACACCCTGGAGGCGGCATCGCTCCCGACGAGGAGCACCACCAAGGACGGCGTTACTCCGGTTTTCTCGAGGATGTCGGCGGCGTCGGCCTTGAATCCTTCCCGCAAGCGACGCGCATGCTCGCGGCCGTCGATTATTTTCGCACTCAAGATATGTCAACCAGGCCTTATGGAGAGGAACGGCGCGGGATTATACCCATCCGGACCCGCCGCGTCCCTTTAGGACCCGCCGCGTCCCTAGGACCCCGCCGCGTCCCTTTAGGACCCCGCGCGTCTTGGACCCCTGCGCGTCCTTCTTGGACCCGCCGCCTCGTTTCTAGGATGGGCCGCTTCGATTGCATTTTGAACTCGTCGAGAATATAGATCGCGGAAATCGTCCGACGCACGACGGGAGCCGCAGGCATGTCAGACACATCGGAAGGCCCCCGTGCCCGCACGGCCGATTTGCCGCCCGCGAGCCCGCGGCCGGTGCTGATCTACGACGGCGATTGCATGTTTTGCGCCTACTGGGCTCGCTATTGGCAGAAACTCACGGGTGAGCAGGTCGAATACAGGCCTTTCCAGGAGGTGGAGGCGCAATATCCGGCAATCCCGCGCACCGAGTTCCAACGTGCCGTTCAGTACATTGCGCCCGGTGGGCGCCGTGCGAGCGGCGCCGAAGCCAGCTTCCTGACTCTCAGTCATGCGCGCGGCAAGGCATTCTGGCTGGCGCTCTATCGAAGATTGCCCGGATTTGCGGCCGTCTCGGAATGGGTGTATGCCTTCATCGCTGCGCATCGCTCGGTGTCTTACCGGATCAGCCTGTGTCTGTGGGGCAAGGACTACGAGCCGCCCCGGTATGATCTCGTCTCCTTCCTGTTCCTCCGGCTCTTTGGGCTGATCTATCTGTCGGCTTTCGTTTCCTTCGGGGTTCAGGCCCTCGGGTTGATCGGCAGTCATGGGATATTGCCGCTGACCCAGATGGTCGATGAGGTCGGCCGCAGTGCAGGCCCGGCACGTTTTTTCGTGATGCCGATGGTGTTCTGGTGGAACGCCGGCGACGTTGCCATTCAAGCCGTATGCTGGTCGGGAGCCGGCCTGGCGCTGCTGCTGACCTTCAATGTCCTGCCGCGCGTGAGCCTGCTGTCGATGCACGTGCTCTATCTCTCCCTCCTGTATGGGGGACAGACCTTCATGACGTACCAATGGGACGTGTATCTCCTGGAGACCGGATTCCTGGCACTGGTCTTGACCTTGGCCACGGTGCCGGGAATCTGGCTGTTGCGATGGCTGCTGTTCCGGTTCATGTTCATGTCGGGGGTCGTCAAGCTGCTGAGCGGCGATCCCAATTGGCACAATTTGTCGGCGCTCTCCTACCACTTCCTCACCCAGCCTCTGCCGACTCCGCTCGCCTGGTATGCCTCGCAACTGCCGGCGGGCATGCTGAGGTTCGCCACCGGCTGCATGTTCGCGATCGAATTGGTGCTGCCGTTCTTGATCTTCTGTCCGCGGCGGATGCGCTTCATCGCCGCCTTCGGCGTGCTGCTGCTGCAAAGCGGCATCCTGGTCACCGGCAACTACAACTGGTTCAACCTGCAGACCCTGTTGCTGTGCCTGCTCCTGTTCGACGACGCCGCTTTCCGAAAGATCCTGCCGCATCGTCTCATCCGGAGGCTGCCGGCTCGAGCCCGCGAGTCCGCCGTGCGGGGAGCGGTGCCGGTCCTCGTCCGCGCGCTGGCTCTGCTGATCGTGTTCTCGAGTCTCGTGCAGATGGATCTGCGTTTCGGGGGCAATCCGCCCCTGGCGGCGCAGAGAGTGGAACAGCTGATCCAGCCTTTGCAGATCGTCAACGGCTACGGCTTGTTCGCGGTCATGACCACCGAGCGCGACGAAATCGTGATCGAAGGCTCGGACGACGGCGTCGACTGGAGAGCTTATGAATTCCGGTACAAACCCGGCGACCTGATGCGCCGGCCCCTCTGGAATATTCCGCACCAGCCGCGCCTGGACTGGCAAATGTGGTTCGCGGCTCTCGACGATCCGCGGCGGCTGCGGTGGTTCTCAGGTTTTCTGCGGAGGATTCTCGAGAACGAACCCTCCGTGACGGCGCTCCTCGCCAGGAATCCCTTTTCGGACAAGCCGCCCGTCTACGTGCGGGCGCTGTTCTACGACTACACCTTTGCCGACGGCCGGGAGAAGGCGAAGGGACAGTGGTGGGAACGGCGGCTGCTGGGGCTGTACTTTCCTCCTGTACGGCTCAAGGAGTGACCCGGACGACGCCTACCTCGTCGCCGACCGGGCATCTCCACGCAGATCGCCGAGCGCATCGGCCAGCGGAAGCAGATGAACGCGCAGCGCCGCCGAGCGGCCGACGCTCGAGCGGTAAATCGGCTGCCGCGCCTGTACGAGACTCGCGGTGTTGATCGGGCGCCGGGTCTCGAAAAAGCGGGTACAGGCCCGATGCCAGGGAAGTTCCAGGAAATCCACCAGCCGGCGCATCGTCTCCTCGGGCTGCGACACCAAGGTCTCGTAATCCACGTCCAGGAAATTGCCGGCCGGCAATGCCTTGCGCCAGTGTTCCATCAGAGAATGGTAGCTGCGGTAGTAAAGGCCCAGCTCCCGTAGATCGTAGGCGAACGGAAAGTTGCCGACGAACAATTTCGTGTAGGCCGAGAAGCACGTATCCAGCGCATCCCGGCGGCAATGGATCATGCGGGCGCGCGGGAAGATGCGGTGAATGACGCCGAGATACTTGAAATTCATCAGGTCCTTATCGACCACCCGCTTCGCGAGCGCAGAGCGGCGTTGCAGAATCTCGAGCGCGGCCTCTGCCGCTCGATCCTCGTCGCGACCGTCGGGACGCTCGAGGAACGGATCGAACAGCTCGCGCAATCGCACTTGTTCACCGCCGCCATGGACATCTGGATGCGAAGCGAGAATCTGCTCGATCAGCGAGGAGCCGCATCTCGGCATGCCGACGACGAACACGGGGCATTCGGAGACGCGTGCGCCCGCACGCTCGGGGGGCCGGGCGCCCGATATGTCAGGGGGCATCGCGGAGATCGATCGCAATTTCTCGGCGGCGCTGCCCGAGTCGTAGCTGATGAGGGCGCGCTTCATGCGATTTCCCTCGTGCCAATGAGCGAATGCGATGTCCGCCGAATCCGTCTCGAAGTGAGCCTTGCCGAGTGCGAAATGCAGCAACATGCGATCCCGGTACGAGCAACCGGAATCGAGGAGCGCGCGCATCCGGGCGATGTCGGGATCGCCGGCCGCGAAGGTTCTTGCATTGGCCTTGTCGTACCAGGCATCGACCAGCCCGGGATCATGATTCAACGCTCGATCGAAGGTGCTGCAGGCCTCCGAAAAGCGCCCGAGGGTGCTGAGCAGTACCGCCTTGTCCGACAAGGCCAGCGCCGGGCGCAAGACGGCCGCACGATCGAGCGCTGCGAACGCCTCCTCGTGCTCGCCGGCGAGATGCAGAGCTCGAGCATGAGCGCGCAGCAGATCGGCGGATTGCGTGCCGCCGGCCAAGGCGTTGCGGCAGAGGGCGATGGCCTCCTCGAAGCGGTCGAGCAGCCGAAGAAAGCCCGCCTTCGATGCCAGGAATCTAGGATCGTTCGGCCAACGGTGCTCTATCGACTCGATGCGATCCAGCGCGGCCTGGAATCGGCCGCAATGCACGTCGATGTCCGCGGCGCTCAGGTAATGATCGAGCGAGGGCGACTTCTCGATGGCCCGCTCGACCTGGGCCAACGCCTCTTCGTGCCGGCCGAGATACTGAAGATAGGCTGCGTGCCGAGCGAGGACTTCCGCGTCCCCAGCCTCGTCTCTCAAGAGCCGCCCGAAGCGTCGATCCGCCTCGGCGACATGTCCGGTCGCCGCCAACAGAACGGCCAGCTGGGCACGCGCCCGCCACGAGCCCGGATCCAGCCGCAAGGTCTGCTCGAAGCAATCCTTCGCCTCCTCGTACTCACCCGCATCGAGCAGTTGCGTTCCCAAGGACAACCAGCTCAGCGGCAGCTTGGCATCCAAGGTCAGCGCCCGACGCGTCATCGCGAGGGCGCCCACGCGGTCGCGGCCCCTGCAGCAGAGCTCGGCGTAGCTCAATACATACAAGGCCGTGGTGTTCGCCGCTTCGGCGGCACGCCGCAGATGATCTTCGGCCGCCCAGGGATCGCCGTTTTGATAGTCGAGCACTCCGAGCAGATGCCGGGCTCCCGCGTCCTCGGGAGAATCGCGAAGGATCTGCAGGCAGGACTCGCGTGCCGCAGCCGTGTCTCCTTGCGACAAACTGCGACGTGCCGCTTGCAGTGCGGCGGCGGCTTGCGTTGGGGCGGCGGCTTGCGTTGCGGCGGCGGTTGGAGATGCCTCGATCATGCCCCCTCAGACGGGATCGTCTATGGACTTCGCGAGGCCGGTGAAGAGTTTCGGACCGGCCTCGGTCATATGCCAGCAATCCTCTAATCGGATGCCGAACTCGCCGGGGATGTAGATTCCGGGCTCGTCGGAGAAACACATGCCCGCCTCGAGCGGCGTCGCGTCCCCATGGACCAGGTAGGCAGGCTCGTGGCCGTCGAGACCGATACCATGGCCGGTACGATGGGACAGTCCCGGCAGTTTGTAACCCGGTCCCCAGCCCTCGCCCTCGTAGTATTTGCGTACGGCGTCGTCCAGCGCGCCGGCGGCGACGCCGATCTTCGCGGTCTCCAGAGCGATTTCCTGACCCCGCTTGACGGTGTTCCAGACCTTGCGCTGGCGGGCGCTCGCGTCGCCGAATACCCAGGTGCGCGAGATATCGGACTGGTAGCCCTGCACGCTGCAGCCGCAGTCCATGAGGATCACCGAACCCTCTGCGACCGATTGTGGCTGGTGGGAGCCATGCGGATAAGCCGATGCCTCGTTCAGAAGGGTCAGAGCAAACTCCGGCGAGCCTCCCAAGGCGGTGGTGGCGTCGTTCACGATCCCGGCCAGATCGGCGGCGCTCATGCCTCGCTCGACGAGCCCGTGCAAGTGGCGAAGCGCCGCGAGCGTCACATCGTTGGCGGTTTGCATGAGCGCGAGCTCGGCCGCCGATTTGGTGGCCCGGCAGGCGCGAATCAATCGATCGCCCGAGACGATCCGGTAGCTCCTGGACGTATTCCTGACGCCGTCGATGATGAAAAAGCGCATGGTGGGCTCGACCGCCACCGGGCCGGAGCGCACGCCACGATCGCGCAGACCCTGTACGATTCGCAGGAACGGGCTCTCGTCCTCGTTCCAGGTGCGCACGTCGCCCTCGATGGCGAGCGTTTCGCGCACGGAGGGCTCTTCGAACACGGGCGTGACGATGATGACCAGGCCTTGCGCCGGGATGACGGCCGCCGTCGTGCGTTCGGATCTATGCCATTGAATCCCCGTGAAGTAGTCGAGCGAGGAACCGGTGTCGATGAGCAGCGCGCCGATCCCGCGCTTTGCCATGAGTGCTTGCACCTTGGCGATGCGCGCCCGCCGCTCGGCCGCTGAGATGGGCACGGCGCTGCCGGTCATCGGCCTGAGAGGGGGCGCCGCCGCCGTCGCCGCGCCGTGCGCCGCCGTGCCTTGCACCGAGGCCGCTTGTGCCGCCGCCCGATGCATGAGCGCCGCGGAGAAAAACGGTACCGCCGGGGCGGTCTTCAAGAACTCTCGCCGGGTCCAGCGCGTCATCGGTTCGCCGTTGCGAGGATCACCCGAGCCAGCCCCGCGTAGTCGCCGTTGAAATGATGTCCGCCCGGCAACTTCACGACCCGGATCTTGGCCGGATCGAGCTTGGGGCAGAGCGAATCCTGGTCTCCGTCGCCGTAGATGCACAGGACGGGAATTCCCACGATGCGGCTGACCTCCGGAAGAGTCAGCGGCCCGGTGGTGTCGTTGGAGATCCAGCTGCTCACGTGAAATTCGAAGAGCGCGTGCTCGGACATGCCCATGAGCACCGCCAGCGCCACCGTGCGGCGGGTGGCGGCGGGGAGCCGATTGACGGCAAAGGGCAGCACGTCGGCGCCCTGCGAATAGCCGATCAGCAGCACCCGTTTCTTCGCCAGATGGGCCAGGTAGTAACGGATCATGTGGTCGGTATCCCGAGCGAGCCCTTCGGCGGTGCGTGCGCCCCAGAAGTAGCGCAGCGAATCGAGCCCGATGACGGGAATGCCGTGGGCGCTCAGCGCATCGGCGACTTCCTTGTCGAGCCCGGCCCAGCCTCCGTCGCCCGACATGATAATGGCAAATGTATCGGAGGGGGCGGTGCCCGGCTGCGCGGGGACTTCGATGACCGGCAAATCGCCGAGCGCTGCCGGAGCGGCGGGCAGAGTCTCCGCCGCGGTCCGCGCCACCAAGGTATCGAAGGCCGCGAGGAACTTGGGGACCCAGGTTTCCCATGCGGAGTAGTCGCTTCCGGTGCCTGTCAGCGTGACCAGCGCCGCCCCTTGCATACCGGCGATGAATTTCGCCGTGGCGGCAGCGCTCGATGCCGGATCCTGCATCGCCTGGAAAAGAACCCAGGGGCTCTCCAGCCGCTTGGCAGGGAGATATCGGATCGCCGCGGCATCACCGGCAACGCGAGCCCATTCGAGGCCCGATCCCTTGCACAGCGGCTTGCGCAGATGCGTGGCGGGCGAGAATCCCACGGTCAGCGCCCCGGCAAAGGTACCGGCGGGCGCCTGCACGAGCGTTGCATAGGCCAATACGGCACCCGCCTGATAGCCCACGAGGAAGGG
>DASYAC010000304.1:0-4708 GCA_036501585.1 Steroidobacteraceae bacterium | reverse complement strand
AGAGCATCCGGGCGCTCATGACCGTCGCCGTCGAAGGCAACCGGACCGACGAGGTATTGAAGGCGTTACGAGGCGATCCGGCGGTGTGCGCGCTTCATACCACCAACGGGCGCTGGGACATCGTCGCCGAGCTTCGCACCGACAGCCTCGAGGCCGTCGATCGGGTGCTCGGCCGGATCCGGCTCATCGACGGTATCTCCAACACGGAGACGAGCTTGCTGCTCTCGACGCACAAGTGACGCGGCGCACTGATCACCGCCCAACTCAGCGCCGATGATGAGCGCAGTGACCCCCTTCCATCTCCCGCATCATCTGCGGGCCGCCGGTTCGAGCATAGGCTACGTAAAGACCAAGGGCGAGTGCGCCGAACAGGATGTTCAAAACGGTCGTGTAATTGAGGCTGATGCCTCCTTCGGTCAAGCCGTGACGAGGCCCCTGCGGCAAAAGGTGTAGCAACGCGAACAATCCTTCCACCATTAATGCCGCCGCCACCATCACGAGATAGAAGGTAGCCAGCAAATAGACGGACATTCGCCCACCGTAGTACTTGCGATAAATGTTCAAAATCGGCGGGATGATGAGGTCCCCGAAGATGAAGGCGATCACGCCCCCAAAACTGATGCCGCCCTTCCACAGCACCGAGGCGAAGGGGACGTTGCCGACGGAACAGGTAAAGGACGCGATCGCGATGAGGGGCCCCAAGAATGCACCCCAGATCGAGGCGGCCAGGGGATGTCCCGCGAAGAATAGCGATTGCCACACACCATCCGGTACCCATGCGCCCAGCGCGCCGGCGACCAATACGCCGACCAGAATGTCCTTCCACAGCATGGCCCAGTTCATGACAAAACCATGACTGATCGCGATCCACCCCTGCCGGGATCCCAGGCGGTCGCGCCAGTTCCCTTCGTGCTTGCCCATCGCCATCTGGGCATGGCCTTCCATGGAGCCCTGCACGTTGCGTTTGGCTTGGATGATGGCCGCCTCCGTTTGCGGAGGCTTAAGAGTCCATCGAAAGATCAGCACGAGTAATATGATCATGATCGGGCCGCCGATAAATTCGGCGACGCCGAACTGCCATCCCAGAAGCACGACCAGGAGCAAACCCAATTCCAGCACCAAATTCGTCGCTGCAAACTGGAAAGCCATCGCGGCAGTGAAGTCGGCGCCCTTGCGGACCATGGAGCGAGCCATCGCGACCGCCGCATACGAGCAAGAGGAGGAAGCCGCGCCCAAGCCGCTCGCGATCGCAATGCTTCGCGGTCCGGAATCCGGCAGCAACCGCGACATCTCGTCCTTGGAGACGATTTCCTCGATGATGGCGGAAAACAGAAACCCCAAGCTCAAGCCCCAAAAAATATCCCAAAACATCACGAAGGCCATCCCCAGGGCATGGCGGATCGGATCCAGTATGTTCATGGGCACCCCCAAAGCTGCAGCAGTACACGATTAATATTTCAGTGGCCTGCGAATAGCTATCAGACAAGCGCTCAACCAGCCGCGCAGCGCATCACAGAACTGTGTTGCGAGAGCGCCTCTATCGGCGCCGTGCACTCAACCGATGGCCAACGCATCCATCGGGATGTCATGGGGCTGCGGAAAAATCGTTTGCAGTTCAGCGCTCTGGTAACCGACCCCGATGACGAACGGCTTGGGACTCAAAGCCGCAAGGGTGCGATCGAAAAAGCCGCCGCCGTAGCCCAATCGGTAGCTTTGACGGTCGAAGCCGACCAGCGGCGCGATGACGATCCGGGGCACGACGATGTCTCCATCGGCCGGATAGGGGATGTTCCAAAGGCCTCTTGCCATCCGACACTCGGGGTGCCACCTGCGAAAGATCAGCGGCTCCCCGAGGGCGAGCGCGATTGGCAACGCCACGCTCGCCCCCAAGGGGATGAGAGTGCGCATCCAAGGGCGCAGGTCCGGCTCCCCCCGGATCGGCCAATACACGCTCACCGTGGGTGACACCACAGCGCTCTCGGCCACCAGCCGATCGAGGTGCCGGGCAATCAGCGCCGTGCGATCGGTGCGGTAGCTGACGGGGAGGAGACACCGCTCCCGGATCAGGCGCTCGCGCTCGGCTTTGCGCCAGTCCGCCACGTCACGCGCTTCCTCGCTCATTCGATTCCCCTCATGTTGCCCTGCGCGGCTTCTCCGTTACAATATATCACAATGTGATATAATCCGGGCTGTCCACGGAGTGACGATGACTCGACCGCGCAGCACAACGATTTCGAAGGCGGCCTTCGAACAACTTTCGGAATTTCGTTATCAGCTGCGCCGTTTCGAGCGATTCTCCGAGCGCGCGGCGCGCGCGCACGGAGTGACTCCGCTGCAGTATTTGATGCTCCTGCACATCAAGGGCTATCCGGGACGTGAATACGCCAATGTCGGTGAGCTTGCCGAGCGTCTGCAGGCCCAACCGCATAGCGTGGTGGCCTTGATCACCCGCTGCGAGCTGCGCGGGCTCGTCTGCCGGCGCCCCAGTGCCCGGGATGGACGGGAGGTGGAAGTGCATTTGCTTCCGGAGGGGGAGCGCCTGCTGGTCGAGCTCGCGTCCTTGCATCGCACCGAGCTCAAATCCATTCGAGGCGCCGTACCCATCCACTCGGAGGACGATTAGTTCCATGCTGACCTCCGACACGCGCGGGGATTTCGCCGCCGATTCCAGATTGGTGGGCATCGCGGGAGCGGCCGCGGTGATCGGTCTTTTGAGCACCGGCGCCGCGTATCTTCTGCTGCGGCTGATCCGCCTGTTCACCGATCTGTTCTTCTTCCATGCGTGGTCGACGACGGCCCATTCGCCCGCCCTGAACACCTTGGGTTATTGGGTGATCCTCGTGCCCGTGGTCGGCGGGCTGATCATCGGACTCATGGCACGCTTCGGCTCGGACAAAATCCGCGGCCACGGGATCCCCGAGGCGATCGAAGCGATCCTCTTCGGCAAGAGCAAGATGTCGCTTCGGGTGGCGCTTCTGAAGCCCCTCTCCTCCGCGATTGCGATCGGGAGCGGCGGTCCTTTCGGCGCCGAAGGCCCGATCATCATGACGGGCGGGGCCCTGGGTTCGCTCCTGGGGCAGCAGCTGCGCATCACCGGGGCCGAGCGCAAGACCTTGCTGGTCGCCGGCGCGGTGGCCGGGATGACCGCGATCTTCGGCACGCCGATTGCCGCGGTGATGCTGGCGGTCGAGCTTTTGCTATTTGAATTGCGGCCGCGCAGCCTCCTGCCGGTCGCCGTGGCCTGTGCGGTGGCGGCGTTCGCGCGGCCGTTTTTTTTCGATGCCGGCCCCCTCTTCCCTTTGCAGACGCCGGTGGTCACGCCGATCATCCTCCTCTCCTGCGTGCTCGCCGGCCTTGCGAGCGGGGCGCTGTCCTGGGCGCTGTCCACGTCGCTCTACAAGATCGAGGATGCCTTCAGCCACCTGCCGATCCACTGGATGTGGTGGCCCGCGATCGGTTCGGTGGTCGTGGGCGTCGGCGGTTATCTGGAACCACGGGCACTCGGCGTGGGGTATGACGTGATCGGGGATCTCCTTCACAATCATCTCGCGGTCGACGCTGCACTCGCTCTATTGGCGTGCAAGGCCATCATGTGGGTGGTGGCATTGGGGTCGGGAACATCGGGCGGCGTGCTCGCTCCGTTGCTCATGCTCGGCGCCGGGTTGGGCGTTGTGCTCGGACCGCACCTCCCGGGGGGCAACGGGAATCTATGGCCGCTCGTATTCATGGCGGCAACGCTCGGCGGCATGATGCGCGCGCCCATCATGGCTCTTATGTTCGCGTTCGAGGTGACGCACGACTCCAGCGCGCTGGTGCCTCTATTGACTGCGTGCGTCACGGCCTACGGTTTTACCGTGCTCGTCATGCCTCGCTCGATCCTCACCGAAAAAATAGCCCGCCGCGGCTATCACATCTACCGGGAATACGGCATCGATCCGCTCGAGCGGCATACGGTCGAGGAGGTCATGACGCACGAGGTAACGACCATCGAGGCCGATACCCTGATCACGGATGCGCTTCGCACCCATTTCGGCCCGGCTCAATTCCATCGAGCGTTCCCCGTGGTGCGCGACGGCGTCTTCCTCGGGATGGTGGACCGCGCCCTTCTCGGCAAGCACGCGGTCACAGCGCCCACCCTTTGCATGAGCGACCTCTTTGGGGCGAACCGCCCCGTCATGGCCCTGCCCGAGGAGACTTGCCGGACGATCGCCACGCGACTCGCCGTGCATCATCTCGAACGGCTGCCCGTCGTAAAAAACTGTCAGTCGCGCGAACTGTTGGGGATCGTCGCCCGAAGCGATCTTGTCAAACCGTCTCTGGCTCTATTCGATGAAGAGCACAACTACGAGCAATTCAATGGAGTCTCGTTCGAGGAATCCGAATGAAGGGTTCTCAATGCGCCGCCGCGCGCGGCGGATGCCTTTCATCGGCCACCGTCGCGCTCGCGCTCCAGACGGCAAGCACCGCAATCACGGCACCGACGATCACGTTGTTCGCCGTGCCCCCGGCGTTACCGGCGTACCCGCACACCCAGGGAGCAGCCATGGTCCAGAGCGCGAGCACCAAGTTGATGCCGCTCAATCCCATGCTGTTGTGCAAGGAGGCCAAGCGGATGGCGGCGAGCAGCGCAATCACGGCGCCGACAATCACGCTCCCCACCACGGCGGATCTTCCGCTGTAATCGAACACCCAAGGCGAGGCGGCCAGC
>DASYAC010000303.1:0-7951 GCA_036501585.1 Steroidobacteraceae bacterium | reverse complement strand
GGTGCATGCCTATACCTCGATGTGATGGATACGCAGGTCGATGGGTGAGTACCGCTGGAAGCGCGGGAAGTTTGCGCTGTCTCGATTCTGGCCGCAAGGAGGCCGACTACGCAAATGGATTGAGTAGCCGTGCGCCGGTCGGCGCGTCGTCACCTGTTCGAGCCAGCGGCCGAGACGCTTTGCCTGCGCGTCATCCCCTCGATGCCGGATGCGCTCCACGCCCTGCCGCAGCTCTCCGATCGTGACAACCGACAGATAAAGATCGACCGACTCGCGACTCGTGTCCGCGAAAAAAGCTCGGACGCCCGGGTTGGCCTTGTCGCCTTTACGGATCTCACTGATGACATCCGTATCGACCAGGTACATATCAACCCCGTTTGTCGACCTGCTCGCGTCCGAAATCACTGTCCTCGCCGACGTTGGGAATCGCTGCAAGAACGTCCGCCAAGTGTCGCCGCTTTGGACCTCGCAGTACCGATCGGAGGATTTCGCGATGCTCCTGCTCCGCGCTGCGATTGCGTTTCGCAGCCCGTTGCTTGAGCGCTTTGACCAGATCTTCCGACAGGTCACGTACGATGAGTTGTGCCACTGGAGCCTCCTCCGTCGTCAAATTCGGTAATTCTACCGATTCGACATCCCGGATGCTAGCATTGATAGCAGTCAGCTGAAAGGGCTCCGGGGAGCCCCTCATCGCCGGGCCGCCAGCACCCGCCCCGCGTCGCGGGCGACCTCGCGCATCGGCACGCCGCTCTTGACCAGCTCATCGAACATCGGCTTCTCCATGACCGCAAACCCGCTCGATTCCTGCGTCCAGCGTTCCACGAATTGCGCCACCGTCGGTATCTCGGCGCCCGGATCGCGCCTGAGACCGTAGTCGAGCTCGCCCCGGTACGAGACGAGCTCGACGGTGCGCCCCCAGTAAAAGGGCAGCGTCTGGTCGTACATCGCGATGCTGTAGAGGGGCGCGTCCCGCGGCATGGCGGGAAACGCCCGGGCGATGGCGACTCCCGAATAAATCGGCGCGACCGCCGAGGCCGCGCGCATCGCCAGGAGTCCCGCCAGGCACCAGCCGGCTCCCAGGAACATGGCCGCGTCCGTCGCGTCGCGGCGGCGCCGCGCCAATACGTAGAGGCCCGAGACGGCGAGAAGCACCGCGATCTCCGCCAGCGGACCTCTCAACGCCAGGAAGTAGGCGCTCCGGTCCGAGGGAGCGATGTGGCCCGGCGCGAACAGGCAGAGGAGCGCAAGACCGATCGCGATCGCCACCGTGCCGAGCGCCGTGCGGGACAGATCCCGCCCAAGCGGGCTCTCCGGGAGCGAGGCGGTCAGCAGCGCGAGCGCCGGCATCGCGGGCAGGATGTACGGAATGAGCTTGGAGTCCGACAGGGAAAAGAACACGCACACGAACCACACCCAGATCTTGAGAAACAGCGTGGCATCGAAACCGCGCCGCCCTCCCGGCCGAGGCCAGTCGAGAAACAGCACCCGGAGCGCCGGCAGCGTCCATGGCAGGCTCCCGAGAAAGAACACAGCCCCGAAGAACCACCAGGACTCCTCCCGGTCCGC
This sequence comes from Steroidobacteraceae bacterium, assembly GCA_036501585.1. GTDB lineage: Bacteria > Pseudomonadota > Gammaproteobacteria > Steroidobacterales > Steroidobacteraceae > Bog-1198. Next base: position 6,385 of record DASYAC010000303.1, on the reverse strand, counting down.
GCTCGGCGTCAGGTAGCGCGCGAAGTGCTCGTGCACGAAGAAGAACTCGAGAAAATCCGGAAGCCGCCGCTGCGCGAGCCAGTGCCACGGCACCGTGATGGCGAGGAACAGCAGCAGCCCGCCCGCGGCATGCAAGCGTCGCCAGGGCCCGAAATCGCGGGTATAGGCGCTGTAGAGCACCAGCACCGCCGCCGGGATGGCCGCCGCCACCAGCCCCTTGGTCAGAACACCGAGGGCGACGGCGGTCCAGGCCGCCAGCATCCAGGCACGCGGCGACCGTCCCTCCTCCGCGTTCGATTGCGCCGCCAGGAAGGCCGCCAGAGCGCACGTCATGTACAGCGTCAGGCTCATGTCGAGCGTCAGGAGTTGCCCCAGGATCACGAACAGGAGCGTTCCTGCGAGCATCGCGGCAGCCCGGAACGCCGCTGCGCCGCCCCAAAGACGCTTGGCGGCGAGCGCGACCGCCAGTATCGAGCCCAAGGCCGAGAGCGCGGTGTACAGCCGCGCCGCGAACTCGTTGTCGCCGAACAAATCCAGCGACAGCGCGGTCGCCCAGAACTGAAGCGGCGGTTTTTCGACGTACGCGAGGCCGTTCAGGTGCGGGATCACCCAGTCGCGGCTCGCGAGCATCTCGCGCGGAATCTCCGCATAGCGCCCCTCGTCCGGATTGAACAACGGGCGTAATGGGAGCATCGCCAGCCATAGGACGGCGACCAGCGCCGACAAACCGAGATAGAGCGAGCGCCGGCGGGTGATGTCCGTCCCGGCGGCGTCTGTGCCGGCGGCGTTTGTGCCGGCGGTATCTACGCCGGCTGTCTGTGCGCCGGCCGCCGCTGCGCCGGCGGCGCTCCGATCGACGTTCACCGCGGCGCCCGGGCGGCGCCCTCTGGAGCCTGAACGGCGAGCGAGCCCGAGCGCCCGGCGATCTCCCCGAGCACCACGCGGCGGATGGGAAGCGAACGCTGCGTCACTTCCGCGTGAATGAAATTCATGTCGACGATCGAGGCACCGGCCTCGCGCCACTTCACCAGCAGCGACTCGAAGGAGTCCTTGAGCAGCATTCCCTCGAGCTCGGCATGCAGCGTGAACACCTGCGGAGCACTCGTCGAGGCCGAGGCCCCCGCCGAGTCCGCGGAGAGACTGAACAGAGCGTCGGCGATGTTCGATTCCTCGATCCCATCCCGCCCCAGAAGCTCATCGAAGGTGGGAAGCGTCGTCGGAATCTGCGGACAGGTACTCGGGCCGGATTCGAGCCGGGGCAGGAACGCAGCGCCGCCCCGGGTATCGCTCGCGTACCGGAACCCAAGCTCTTTCTCGAGCTCCAGACCATGCCCGTTGATTTGCCAGCCGGCCGCGGCATGCGAGACCGGGGGAGCGCCGAACACGCGCTCGAACGCGGCGACGCCGCGCTCCATTTCGGTCCGCGTCCAGCTCGCATCCGCGCCGGCCACCGTGTCCTGCCAACGCACGTGATCGTAGGTATGAAGACCCACCTCGAATCCCGCATCGCGTACCCGGCGCATCTCCTCCCCCGCCTCCCGGCCGATGTCGGGTCCCGGCAGGAGCACGCCGTACATCAGGGTCTTCAACCCGTAGTGCTTGAGGACCGAAGTGCGCGCCACCTTGCTGGCGAACCCTTTTCGAAACACGCGCCGCATCGCGCGGCCCGTATGATCCGGTCCGACGGAGAAATAGAACGTGGCGCCGACCGCGTGCTTCTTGAACAAGGACGCGAGTCGCGGCACCCCCTCGCGCGTGCCGCGCAGAGTGTCGACATCGACTTTGAGACCGATGCGCGCGCCCTCAAGCATCGCCGTCGCCGTCACGCATCGCGGTCACGCATCGCTCTCACGTAGGGCCATTACGCGTGCCCGCTACGCATGGCTCGACAGCAGTGCCGATGCCGCGGGGAGGCTGTGCGCATAGGAATCGAATATGGCCATCAAGGCCGTGCGCATGTCGGTGTGCGGTGCCCAGCCGAGCTCCGCGCTGGTGTTCTTGATCGACGGCAGCCGCGCCGGAATGTCCGCGTAGCCCTTGCCGTAGTACTCGAGCGCGGAAATGTCGATCAGCCGGGTGTTGCGCGCCGTCGGCGCATATTCGGGTCTCGACCGCGCGATCTCGAGCATCATCTCCGCGAGCTGCCGGATCGAATAGAGATTGCGCGGATTTCCGATGTTGTAGATCTTGCCGTCGGCGATGCCGCCGGGATTGTCGATGATCTTGGTCAGGCATTCCACTGCGTCGTCGATGAAGGTGAAGGCGCGGGTCTGGCTGCCTCCGTCGACCAGCTTGATGGGCTCGCCGCGCACGATGTGCCCGAGGAACTGCGTGAGCACGCGCGAGCTCCCCTCCTTCGGATCGTCCATGCTGTCGAGGCCCGAGCCCACCCAGTTGAACGGCCGGAACAGCGTGAACTGCAGTCCCTGCTCGCCGTAGGCCCAGATGATTCGATCGAGCAGCTGCTTGACGCAGGAATAGATCCAGCGCTGCTTGTGGATCGGACCGAGCACGAGCTCGGAGGTCTCGGGATCGAATTCCTTGTCGCGGCTCGCTCCATAGACCTCGGAGGTCGACGGAAAGACCACGCGCTTCCTGTATTTGACGCAGTGGCGGATGATGGGAAGGTTCGCCTCGAAATCCAGCTCGAACACGCGCAAGGGCTCCCGCACGTAGGTCGCGGGCGTGGCGATCGCCACGAGCGGCAGAATCACGTCGCACTTTCGCACGTGATATTCGACCCACTCCTTGTTGATGGTGATGTCGCCCTCGACGAAGTGGAAGCGCTCCTGACCGAGAAGCGTCCCGACCCGTTCGGACTGCAGATCCATGCCGAAGATGGTCCAGTCGGTATTTTTCAGGATGTACTTGCTCAGATGGTGGCCGATGAAGCCGTTGACCCCGAGAATGAGAACGTTTTTCAAGATGAGCCCCTAGGTTGCCGTCCGTGCGAAATCACGCAAGAGCGAGCGGTTGGTTCGACAGGGCCGCGGGTGCGGCGTTCGGCGCGACCGGCCGGTGGCCGGCCGCGAGCCCGAGAATTTTCAGGCGCCGTCCGTCGGTGCAATCGGCATACCAGTCGCCGCCTTCGGCGTACAGGCACGGCACGCGCTCCGGATGACGCGGCGGACCCGGTTCGACGCGGGTGTCGAGCACCTCGAGCCGCAGGCCGTTGACCTCCGTGAACGCGCCCGGGAACGGCGGCGCCACCGCCCGGACCAAGTCGTGGATGGCGCGCGCACCCGCGCGCCAATCGATGCGTCCGTCCTCCGGACGCCGGCGTCCGAAATACGAGCCCTGGGCGAGATCGAGCGCCCGCGCCGCGGCGCTCCCGGCGATCAATTTGGGAAGGCTCCGCGCCAGCACCTGCTGCGCGGCATCGGCCACCTTCATCGACACCTCGAGCGCGGTGTCGTTCTCCAGGATCGGGACGGCCTGCTGGTCGACCAGCGCCCCCGCGTCCGGTTTCTCGAGCATGTAATGAAGGCTCGCGCCCGTGGCGGTCTCGCCGTGAATGATGGCCCAGTGGACCGGCGCGCGGCCGCGATACTTCGGCAGGAGCGATCCGTGCATGTTCAGCGCGCCGCGCTTCGGCATGTCCAGCCACGCGGAACCGAGCATGTGGCGGTAGTAGAAGGAAAACACGAAATCCGGCCGGGCGCGGCGGCCTTCGGCGATGCATTCGAGGGTATTGGGATCATCCGGCGTCTGCACGTTGAGATGATGCGCGTCGGCCACTTCTCTGACGCTCCCGAACCAGCGGCTCTCCGCCGGGTCGTCGGCGTGCGTAATGAGGAGCGGAATCTGCACGTCCTGCGCCAATAGCTCGCGCACGCAGCGAACCCCGACCTCGCTGTAGGCGAAGACCACCGCGCGGGTCATGCCGGCCTGCCTGGGCCGCTGTAGGCGAACGCCACCGCGCGGGTCACTGCCGAACGTCCCGGACGGCATCCACGGCCGGAACCCCCTGCTCGAGCGCCCGCCGATGCCCCTCGCCGCCGCCCTCCTCGAGCACCGCCTCGATGATGTACCGCGGGCGCTCGCGCACCTGCGCGTAGATGCGGCCGACGTACTCGCCCAGAAGGCCGATGCCGAACAGCGCCAGCCCGATGAAAAAGAACACCAGGCCGAACAGCGTGAACAACCCTTCCGCCTCCGAGCCGATGATCAGGCGGCGCACGAACAGCACGATCACCAAGAGCGCCGACATCGCCGACATCGCCATGCCGACCATGGAGAAAAGCTGCAGGGGAACCACGGAGAATCCCGTGATCAGGTCGAAATTGAGCCTGATCAGGCTGTAGAGCGAGTATTTGGATTTTCCCGCGTGCCGCTCCTCGTGGGCGATCGACACCTCGATGGGATTCATCGCGTAGAGCGAGGCGAGCGCCGGAATGAAGGTATTGACCTCACGCGTCTCGTTGAGCGCGGCCACGATCAGGCGCGAATACCCGCGCATCATGCATCCCTGATCCGTGATCCTCACCGGGGTGATCCACTCGCGCAGCTTGTTGACGCCCTTCGAGAGCCACCGGCGCCAGTAGCTGTCCTGGCGTTTCATGCGGATGGTGCCGACGTAGTCGTAGCCTTTGTCCAGCATCTCCACCAGCTTGCCGAGCTCTTCGGGCGGATTCTGCAGATCCGCATCCATGGTGATCACATAGTCGCCGCGCGTGTGGGCGAGACCCGCCATCACCGCGGAATGCTGGCCGAAGTTGGCGTGGAACAGAACCACGCGGGTTTCATGCGGGCGGCGCTGAAATTGCCGGCGCAGCAACGCGGCCGAGCGATCCTTGCTGCCGTCGTTGACGAACACGCACTCGTAGGAAACGCCCAGCTTGTCGAGCGCGGGATAGAGCCGCTCGAACAGGGTGTCGAGTACTTGTTCCTCGTTGTAAACGGGGATGACGACGCTCAGTTTGGGCGCACCGGCCATGGACTTATCGTTCAGTGATCGGCCGCGACCGCGCCGTGAGACTTCAACATCTCGAGAATTTCCCGGGTGCGCTCCCGCATCAGCCGCTCCGAGCCGCGCGCCTCGACGTTCAAGCGCAGCAGCGGCTCGGTGTTCGACGTGCGCAGGTTGAAGCGCCAATCCGCGAATTCATAGGATTGTCCGTCGGTGCGGTCGACCTTGAGCGCCCGCGCGGCATAGCGGGATTCGACGGCGGCCATCGCGGCGGCGGAGTCCGGCACCCGGTAGTTCAGCTCGCCGCTCGCCGGGAAGGCCGCGATCCGCTCGCCGACCAGCGACGACAGGGACCTGCCCGTCTCGCTCAGGATCTGGGTCATCAGGAGCCACGGGATCATGCCGCTGTCGCAGTAGGCGAAGCGGCGAAAGTAGTGATGCGCGCTCATTTCCCCGCCATACAGGCCGTCGACCTCGCGCATGCGCTGCTTGATGAAGGCATGGCCGGACTTGGACTGGACGGCCTCGCCCCCCAGGGATTCGACGATCTCGATGGTATTCCAGGTAAGCCTCGGATCGTGCACCACCTTGCCGCCGCGCTCGCCCTTGAGCAGCACCGAGGCGAGGAGACCCACGATGTAATACCCCTCGATGAACTGGCCGCTCTCGTCGAAGAAGAAGCAGCGGTCGAAGTCCCCGTCCCAGGCGAGCCCCAGGTCCGCCCCGTGCGCGCGGATCGCCGCCGCCGTCGGCGCGCGATTCTCCTCGATCATCGGATTGGGGATGCCGTTCGGGAAGCGGCCATCGGGCTCGTGGAACACCTTGATGAATTCGAAGGGCAGCCGCGGTTCGAGGCGGTCCACGACGAGGCCGGCGCCGCCGTTTCCGGCATTCACCACGATCTTCAGGGGCTTCAATTTCTCGAGCTCGACATAGGACAGGAGATGCTCGATATAGGCGGACGAGGTATCGATGCGCTGCCGCCGGCCGTGGGCGCCCGCGTCCTTGAACCCGCCACGCTCGGCGATCGCGCGGATGTCCTTCAAGCCGTTGTCACCCGAGATCGGCTTCGATTGTTCCCGCACGAATTTCATGCCGTTGTAGTCCGGCGGGTTGTGGCTGGCGGTGACCATGATGCCGCCGTCGTAATGGCCGTCGAAGGTCGCAAAATACACGCCTTCCGTGCCGCAGATGCCGATGTCGACAACGTCCGCGCCGCCCGCCATCAGCCCGTTGCAGAGAGCATTGGTGAGCCCCTCGCTCGACAATCGAATATCGCGCCCGACCACCACGCGTTTCGGCGACAGGAACTCGGCATAGGCGCGGCCGACCCGGTAGGCCACATCGTCATTGAGCTCGGTGGGAATCCGGCCGCGAAGATCGTAGGCCTTGAAGCACGTGATCGAGCTCAAGTGCTGGTCCCTTGCCGGCCGTAATTGTCCTGAAAGCGCACGATGTCGTCCTCGCCCAGATACG
>DASYAC010000302.1:0-4220 GCA_036501585.1 Steroidobacteraceae bacterium | reverse complement strand
CCGCGCCATCCCATGGTCGATCTGAACAAGGCCTATCGCAAGTTCTGACGATAGCTCGCCGAGTGAGGCCAATCCGGCCGGAAGGAGAGAATCTCCACGGCGGCGGGAAGATTGGGATTGAACAGCCGGTTGTGCCAGTAGGTCGCCTGATGGAAGGGGTGACCCTCGGCGAGCCGCGCGACCTTGCAGGGAATGCGATAGCCCTGGCTGTATTGTTCGAAGTCGAGGATGCAGCGCCCCTCGCGACAGAGCAGCGCTGCGAGCGTGGAGCGCGGCCCGAACAGCGCCGTCATGAGATCCGAGAAACGGCCCGGGTCTTGAAAATGGCTTCCCTGCAGAGTTTCGACGACCTTGTCGCAGCGTTCGCTCGGGTCCTGCGTTTTCAGGTACTGATATCGAAACAGCTCGGTGCTGTTCTCGGGCTCGGACTCGATGATCAGCGTGACCACGCCCGGGGAAATCTCGCTGTCATCCTGCGCGATGACGCGCGGCCGCATCCCCGAGCTGGGGCGCCCGCCATGCTCGCGCGCCGCCAATTGCCTGAGGCGGCATTGCCAGCCGATGAATTCGCGGCGCAGCGCCTCGGAGGCGGCGCGGGTCAACACCACATTATCGGTCCAGCCGGTCATTGCTGCGCCGACCCGGAACCGAGCTCGCCCAACGCGTCCCTCAGTGGACCCAACCAGGGCTCGTAGTGGCGCCATTGATCGACCCCGGCGCGATAGATCGGCCGGCGCACCTGTTCGGAGCTGGCGCTGTGCACGCTGCGCGCCGTCTTGTGGAACTCGACGCAGCCCGGTTCGAACTCGAGCTCGCAGAATTCGAGGATGCGCCGCACGTTCGCTTCGAGATCGTCGACCACTTCCTCGTGCTGGACCCGCAATATCCTGCCCGGAAGCGCATGGGTCCAATGAGCCATGAGCTCGACGTACATCCGGTAGTAGCGCGCGATATCAGCGATGCTGTAGGTGAATTGCTGCCCGGACGCGAACAGCTGTTTGTAGTTGCTGAAACAGCAGGCGATCGGCTCTCTGCGCGCATCGATGATCTTGGCGTTGGGCAGCATCAAATGAACGAGCCCGAGATGCCGGAAGTTGTTCGGCATCTTGTCGATGAAGAAATCCTTGCCGGTACGATACACCCGGGTCTCTTCGAGGTATCTCTCTCCGAGCCGCGCGAAGTCCTCGGGGGTGAGCTCGGCGAGTATTCCCGGGTAGCGCGGAGCCGCCGCGTCGATCGTTTCGCGGCCTTTCAGCTCCTGCGCGAGCCGCGGAATGTCCGCGAGCTCCATGGTTCCCTCGACTCGTGAGTGCGAGGAGAGGATCTGCTCGATGAGGGTCGAGCCCGATCTGGGCAATCCCACGATGAAAATGGGCGATTTGCCGGGGGCTCCGACACCCTGCCGGGCGGCGAAGAACTCGCGCGTGCACACCGAGGCCTGCAGGCGGGCGTTGCGCTCCAGCGGCTCGGGCCGGTAACGGCATTCGGCTTTCTTCAGCGCGTTGCCGCGCTCGTAGAATGCGAAGGATTCGGCGTATTCGCCCCGATCCTCGAGCGCCTTTCCCAAGGCGAAACAGAGATGGTAACGGTCGACCGGCTGAACCTCGGCCGCCTTCTCGCCGGCCCGCATGGCGGCGATTTCGGCATCCGTGAATCGATAGACCTTCAGGTTGGCGAGACTCCAATACGCTTCGCCATAGCGCGGCCTGACCGCCGCGGCGGCGCGATAGGACTCGATCGCCTCTTGCGTCCGGCCGAGCGTCTTCAGCGCATGCGCGATCGACAAGTGCAGCTCGGCATCCTCGGGCGTCTCGGCGAGGATTTCACGATAGACCGGCAGGGCCTGCGAGTAGTCGCCGAATCCGGTGCACACCGTCGCGTGGGTGGTGCGGTACACCCGGTTGTTCGGATCGATTTCGAGCAGTTTCTCCATTTCCTGCCGCGCGCGCACGTGCTTGTGACGCGTGAGCAGCGCCTGCGCGTACTCATAGCGCGCGGCATGATAGTCCGGGGCCAGCCGGAGCACGTTCTCGAGAAGAAGCTCGGCATCGTCGGTGACGTCGAGCTTCATGCCGATCTGCGCGAGCAGACGCATACCCTCGATATGATCGCCATGGGTCAACAGATACTCACGCACGACATGCTCGGCCGCCGAAATTTCGCCGTCCGCGAACATGCTGAAGGCGGAACGGATTTCCCGCGGCAGTTTCGCGAGCACGGCGACCCGGTCTGCGGCGTTCTGCGCATCGGCCGGCCGTCCCGCCATGCGAAACAGGACCTCGAGGGCGTTCCAGCTCGCGGACAGCGACGAGTTGAGAGTGACCGCGCGGAGAAAGGCCTGGGTGGCAGGCTCTGCGCGGCGAAGCGCCACATAACAGTGGCCGCGTTCCTGGAACAACCGGCCGTACTGCGGATGGCGCCGCTCCAGTTCCGCAAGCATCTCCAGCGCCTCGGGGATGCGCTTCAAGTAGCGCAGGCTGACCGCAATCATGTAGAGAACGTCGCGATTCCCGGGAACCTCGGCGCGCAGGCCCTCCGCGGCCGCCAGCGCCTCATCGAGCCGTCCGGCTCTGAGCAACGCCTGGATGCGCCGGACTTCAGGTTCGATCGTCGATCGGGGAGCGTCGAGGTCGGCTGCCGCCATGTTTGCGTGGAGGGTAAATAGGGCACCATCGCCACCTGCGATTCTAGTGCAGCGGATGACGTTCCGTCAGCTGCTTGCGGCCTAAGTTGGCTGCGTAACCGGTGCATGTTTCAAGACCAATTTAGCCCATTCTCATCCTGGGATCCCCGGCGAAAGAAGCCGTCGCCGCAGTGTCTCTCTTCATGTTCTCAGGTCATTTCAAAGAACACTTGGGATGTGACCGAACAACGTGCTATACAGAAAGCAGTCGGCGTCCATCTCGAAAAAGATCGATCCGGCTGCACAGGGATGAAAAATTATTCGAGTGTCGAGCACCAGGTCGGTCATGTCGATCCTGAGGGTTCCGGTCATTCGGCCGCGCGATAGAGGTATGGCCCTACAATTGGGAGAGACCGTGAAGCCCGCCCAGAAGCTGTCCTATGCGATTTGCTCCATCCTCGGAGTCCACGGCGCGTCGACCGCGATGGCCGCGGACGCGACCGGCGAAAGCTCCGAGTCGCTTTCTGAAATCGTGGTCACTGCGCAGCGCCGCGAAGAGAACATCCAGAACGTGCCGATCACGATCCAGGCGCTCACCGGCGATACCATCGCGCAGTTGAACGTCGTCAACCTGGACGAATTCATCAGGTATCTGCCCAATGTGAGCCAGAACTCGAATGGGCCGGCGCAAAGCCTGATCTTCATGCGAGGCCTCAACACCGACGCCAACGACGGTCAAGGCGGCGGCACGACCGGCGCGCTGCCCGGGGTGGCCATTTATCTGGACGAACAGTCCGGACAGCTCCCGGGCCGCAACCTCGACGTCTATGCGGCCGATCTCGAGCGCATCGAGGTGCTGGAAGGTCCGCAGGGCACGCTGTTCGGCGGCGGCGCACTGAACGGGGTGCTTCGCTACATCACGAACAAGCCGAAGATCGATGTCACCGAGGGCAGCGTCGACGCGGGTTATGGCATCACCGCGCACGGCGACCCCAATACCAATGTCACCGCCGTGCTCAACCTGCCGCTCATCGAGGATACGCTGGCGGTGCGCGGCGTGATCTACAATGACCACGAGGGGGGCTACATCAACAACCTCCCGGCCACCTTCACACGATCGGGCACCGATCTTGGGTTCGCCCGCTACAACGGCGGCGTGGTGCCGACCAACAGCGTCTCGATCAACAACAACAATCTGGTCGGCAATGCCATCAACCCGCTGACCTACACGGGGTTTCGCCTGGCGGCCCTGTACAAGATCAACAGCGACTGGAACGCGTTGCTGACGCAGTCGTATCAGAACATGGACTCCGAGGGCGTGTTCAACGAGATGCCCTACGGCAGCGAAGGCGCCCAGCTCAACGCCGACGCCGAGCCGATCGGCGGGAAGCCGCTGCCGCCGTTGTCGGTGAACTTGTTCAACCCGTCGTACGACAAGGACAAGTTCGAGAACACCGCCTTGGTCGTGAATGGGAAGGTCGGCGACCTGAAGCTCGTCTACAGCGGCGCCTACCTGGTGCGCAACGTCGATCAGCAGCAGGACTACACCAACTACGCGCGCGGCGTGTTCGCCTACTATTATCAGTGCGCGGGGTAC
>DASYAC010000301.1:0-3733 GCA_036501585.1 Steroidobacteraceae bacterium | reverse complement strand
GCCCTGCTCGCAGCCGACATGGCTGCCGGTCAGGCCCAGATCGTCGCGCAGGAAATCGACCAGGGTCTTGCGCGCCTCGACACGCTCAGACACGCCCTCCCCGTTCACCCGCAGGCTGATGTCGCAAAAGCGCTCGCTCATCGGGGACACGTTAGCTCCGCCCCCGCGCCTCTGTCATCATCCGCCAACGGGCGCGGCCCGAAGTGGCCGCCCCGATGACAGGCTCCAGCGGATGATCCAGTAACTGCTGACATTTCGGATTAGCGCTCGGCGTACTGGATGCCCCGCTTTCACGTGGGCATGACACCCAAGGGCGACTTCTCATGCCTTCCCGGCGAGAATGTCTTTCACGATGTCGATCGAACGTCGCAGCAACGTCATCGAGGCTTCGAGCGTGCGAAACGCAGCGTGCGCCGTCAGCGTGACATTGGCCATGCCGGCCAGCGGATGGTCGGGCTTGAGCGGCTCGGAGTGGAACACGTCGAGGCCGGCGTGACGGATGCGGCCGGAGCGCAGCGCCTCGAGGAACGCCGCCTCATCAACTAGGCCGGCCCGCGCGGTATTAACGAAGATGACGCCCGGCTTCATGCGCGCGAACTGCGCCGCGCCCAGAAAATCGCGGGTCTCGTCGTTGAGCGTCAGATTCATCGAGATCACGTCGGAGCGCGCCAGGAGCTCGTCGAGCGCGACCAGCGGCGCACCGGGTTTCGGCGTCCGGTTCCAGGCAATCGCCTCCATGCCCAGCCCGCGGCCGATGCGCAAGACTTCGCTGCCGATGCCGCCGAGGCCGATGACGCCGAGCGTCTTGCCGAGAAGCTGCACGCCCTCGTGCGGCGTCCAGGTGCCGGCACGCACCTCGCGGTCCATGCGGGCGACGTCGCGGCACGACGCGAGCAGGAGCGCGATGGTGTGCTCGGCGACCGCAGTGTCGCCATAACCCTTGATGATGTGCACGCGGATATTGCGCGCCGCCATGTCGGCAAGGCTCATGTAGCTCGCCGGCCCGGTACCGAGAAAAACGATGTGCTTGAGCGCGTCACACCGATCGACGAATTCCGTCGGCATGTAGGAATGATCGTCGATGCAGATGTCGTAACCCTTGAGCACGCGCGGCAGCTCGCTGCGCTCGAACAGCTTGCGGTTGACCTCGATCGGCGGATCGTCGGCACGCAACACGCGCTGCCACACCGGCGCCAGCTGATCATTACAATCGAGGAAGAGGGTTTTCATTACTCGATCTCTCCGCGGGGCGATCCCCTCTCCCCGCCAGCGGGGAGAGGGTTAGGGTGAGGGGGCGCTTCCGCAGACGCCGCTGCGAAGATCGTGTCCCAAACGCCCTCGATATTTCCCAACACTTCGTTGTTCCAAAAACGCAGAATACGATAGCGATGATCTAGGAGCCATCGGTCGCGCACGGCGTCACCAGAATCAGTTGCGTGTTGACCGCCGTCGACCTCAATGACAAGACGCCGTTCGCGGCAAACAAAATCTACAATGTAAGGACCAATTGGCTCTTGCCGGACAAATTTAAATCCAAATAGCGCGCGTGCGCGAAGATATTTCCAAAGCCGCCTTTCGGCGATGGTGGGATTTTTTCGCAGGCGCCTCGCCGAAGCGGTCTTCGCTACCTTTGCACCACGCATTCGGCTAGGCCCCCTCACCGCGAACCTCTCCCCGCGCGCGGGGAGAGGGAGATTATGGTGCGACGATCGGCTGCGCCGCCAGCACCGGCCGGCGCTGCGCGACGCCGCAGAAAGCGGAGCCCTGTTCGAACCACGACGCCGGCGCCGGGTGTCCCCACAAGGTCTGGCGTTGCGGATCGGTGAGCGACCAGCGGATCGGCGCGTGATCGGGATCGACGGTGAGGTAGTCGGAGGTGAACAGTTCGATGCGATGGCCGTCGGGATCGCGGATGTACAAAAAGAACGCGTTGGAAATACCGTGACGCCCGGGTCCGCGTTCCATATTGGCGAGGTAGCCGCAGGTCGCCATCACGTCGCAGATATGGATGATGTCGAGCACGCCCGCGGTCCATAGCCCGACATGATGCAGGCGCGGCCCGACGCCGTTGGTGAAGGCCAGATCGTGCACGTTGCCCTTGCGATGCAGCCACACCGCCCACAGGCGCGGATCGGCGCCGTCGGTCTCGGAATATTCGGTCAGCCGGAAGCCGAGCTCGGAATAAAAATCGTAGCTCGCCTGCACGTCCGGCGTGAAGCAATTGAGATGATCGATGCGCTGGATGCGCGCGCCCTGATGCGTCGCGTATTTTTGCAGCATGGATCGACGCTGCTCCATCGTGGCGTAGAGATCGACCGGCATGCCGAAGATATCGGCAGTGCGCAGCGTGCGGCCCTGATACGGCAGATCCGGAAACGATGTCGGCAGATTGCGGCGGCGAAACCAGACGGCGGCACGGTCGAGGTCGTCCTCGCTCGCGAGCTTGAAGCCAAGCGCGCGCACGTCGGCCTCATGGGTCCGCCGCAACACCAATGAGTGGTGGTTGCGCTCCTCGACGCCACGCAGATAAAGCGCGTCATCGGTCTCATCGCTGACCAGAAGTCCGAGGCAATCGGCATAGAAGGCGCGCGAGCGTTTGATGTCTCGCACGCCGAGCTCGATATGGCTCGCGCGCACGACATTGAACGGCGGATCAAACACCGGCGGCTGGACGGGCACGCTTTTGGCCTTGGTTTCTATTGGTCGGCGACGGTTTCGGCGATGACTCTTAACACATCGGCGCGAAGGCAAAAGGCCGGTGTTATTTTTTCCAAAGCGTCGAACGCGATGTTAAGAACAATTCCTGGGAGGGATAGATGTCGAGCTGCAGAATAGCGATCGTCGGCGGTGGCCTCGCAGGGCTTGCCAGCGCAAACGCGCTTAAAACTTTCGGGATAAAGGCTGAGGTTTTCGAGGCGGCTCCGGAGCTCCGCGAGATAGGCGCCTCCGTGAATGCGAGTCCGCAAGCGGTCAAGGCGCTGCAAGCGATCGGGGTTGGCGACCAGATTGCCGCCGTTGGCTATCGGTCGCCGGGCGTTTACACGCGCAATATGCAGACAGGGGAATTTCTCGAATTCAGCGATCGTTTCAAAAATGCGGAGCAGTACGGCGCTCCTTATTACTCTTTTCACCGCGCCGACCTCCTGGACGCTCTCGCCAGCGGGCTGGGTCGCAGCGCTATTCATCTCGGACATATTCTCGCAGGATTGGAGGAGCGAAACGATCGCATCATCCTGTCATTTGCAAACGGGACTCGCGTCGAGACGGAGTACCTGATCGGGGCCGACGGCGTGAAATCCGTCGTGCGCCAGGCGCTCTATGGCGCCGACAATCCCACCTATACGGGCCAGATGGTCTGGCGGGCGCTTCTCGATGCGAGCAAAGTGCCGCCGGAGGTGCTCGAGCCCTATGGCCACACGCAATGGGTCGGGCCGGGTTGCCATTTCATCGGCTATTACATCCGTGGCGGAAAGCTCGTGAATATCGTCACGCAGCAGGACACGGACCGGTGGGTCGAGGAAGGCTGGTCGACACGCGGCGATCCCGAGGAGATGCGGCGGAGCTTCCCCAATCCCGAGCCGAGGCTTGCGAGGTTGCTCACCATCATCGACCAGTGCTCGAAATGGGGGCTCTTCACCCGGCCGATCACCGGCAATTGGGGCCGCGGCCGGATCCAGCTGATCGGGGACGCAGCGCACGCGATGCTGCCCAGCGCCGGACAAGGCGCCTGCCA
>DASYAC010000300.1:0-8330 GCA_036501585.1 Steroidobacteraceae bacterium | reverse complement strand
CGGAGCGGCCGCCCCCGACATCCCGAACACGGCGGACGAGCCGGTGCAGATGTACTATCACGATTGAGTGCGGCCACGCGATTGAGGGCGCCACGCGAGCGATTGGGGGCCGCGCGGGCGATTGGGGGGGGCCGCGCGCCGGGGCGGCCCCCCGTTCACCCTCAGCGCTTGCGCGTCGTCAACGCCTTCAAGAACTCGTAATAGAACTCCGCGCCCTGGTAGTACGACGTGATCTTGAGGCGTTCGTCCTTGCCGTGCATGCGCAAGTCGTCGCGGTCGATCGCGACGCCGTTGATGCCGTAGCTCGGGATCCCGGCCATCATGGTGTGGATGCTGTCGGAGGCCCCCGTTTCCATGATCGGCACCACCGGAGTGCCCGGCCAGAGCTTGTTCGAAACGCCGCGCAGCGCCGCCATGATCTCGGGATTGAGCGGCGGCGGGGCCATCGCCTTGCGGTCCGAGCCGTGGTCCGACAGCGTGCCGCTGTCGGCCCGGTATCGGACAGACAGCGACGGATCGTCGAACAGCTTGACCAGATCGAGGCGGATCTCCTCCTGAGAATGGCCCGGAAAGATGCGGCAATTGACGTTGGCCTCGGCACGCTGCGGCAGGGCATTGTAGGCATGACCGCCGGCGAGCATGGTGGGGACGCAGGTCGTGCGCATGGTCGAATTGTAGCGGGGATCTTTCGACAGCCGGGCGATGGCCTCCGCGTCCGGCGGTGTCTTCAAGATGGCCCGCATGTCCGCGGCCGTATCGGCCGGCTCGATCCTGGCCATTTCCTCGAAATATCCGCGCGTGACCTCGTTCAATTCGAACGGGAACGGCGACCTCTGGAGCACGGCGAGCGCGTCCACGATGTGATAGATCGCGTTGTCGGGCCGGGGAAGGGAGCTATGGCCGCCCGGATTGGTCGCGAGCAGCTGATAGTCCGCGTAGAGCTTCTCGGTCGCCTCGAACTCGACCGTCATCGGCTTGCCGTGCTCGGTCACGACGCCGCCGGAGTCCGGATTCAAGGCGAATGCCGCATCGACGAGGTCGCGGTGATGGTCGAGCAGCCAGCTCACGCCATTGGACATCCCCCCCTCCTCGTCCGCGGTGAGCGCGAGGATGATGTCGCGGTCCGGCACGAAGCCTTCCTTCTTCATGCGGATGAAGGCAGTCACCGCGATGGCGTCGCTGTCCTTCATGTCCTGGGTTCCGCGCCCGTAGTAGTAGCCGTCCTTCTCGACGAATTGGAAGGGGTCGGTGGTCCAATCCTCGCGCCTGGCTTCCACCACGTCGGTGTGACCGATGATCAGCACCGGCTTCAACTTCGATCCCGGCTTGCCCCGGTACCGCGCCACCATGTTGCCCTTCCGATCGTTGGGGCCGAGCACGGTCACGTCGGCGGCCGGAAAGCCGCCGTCCAGGAGCCGTTTCGCCATCGCCTGCGCCGCGAGCGTGGTACTTCCGATAGAATCCGTGGTATTGATTTCGATCAGCTGCTTGAAAATGTCGTGCGCGGTATCGTGAACGGCGGAATCGCTGAGCGGGGCGCACCAGGCCGGGGGTGCGGCCAGGGCGGAGAGCAAGAGGCCGATCGACTTCAAGCGGGCACGGTGTTCCACTGGCATCTCCTGCGAAACGAAGACCAAAAAAGAATGCGAGGATGTCGCTAATGTTTACCCGAGTCAACGCAATCCTGCCATTCGCGGCCCTCGCGCTCGTCGTCGTGACGGCTCGGCCGGCCTTTTGCGCCGAGTCCGCCGGCTCACGCTCCACGCCACCCGCGGACTTGGTGCTCTATCACGGCACCGTTCTCACGGTCGACGCCAAGGACTCCGTCGCGCAAGCGCTGGCGGTGCGCGGCGGCAAGATCATCGCGGTCGGCACGGACCGCGAGATCCTTCGGCTCGCGGGGCCACGCACGCGCCGGATCGATTTGAACGGTCGTACGGCAACCCCGGGGCTCATCGACAGCCACGCCCATATCGCCGACGGCGGCCTCGCCGAGCTCTACCACGTGAAGTTGAGCGACGTGACGACGGTCGCGGAGGCCGTGCGCCGCGTGCGCGAGGGGGTTGCACGCCTGAAGCCCGGCGAGTGGCTGCAAGGCGATGGGTGGGATGAGGGCAAGCTCGCGGAACGCCGCTACCTGAAGGCCTCGGATCTCGATCCGGTATCGCCCGACAACCCGGTATGGCTGAGCCACACGACGGGTCATTACGGGGTCGCGAACACGGCGGCGCTGCGCCTGGCGAAGATCTCGGCCGCAACGCCCGACCCGAAGGCCGGCACCATCGACCGCGACGCGGGCGGTGCGCCGACCGGGGTGCTCAAGGAGTCGGCGCAGGATCTGGTGGGCGATCTCATCCCGCCTCCCTCACCGGAGCAGCGGCGGGACGGCATCCTCGAGAGCATCGAGCTGCTTCACCGCGAAGGGATGACGGCGGTCAAGGACCCTTGGATCACCCGACCGATCTGGGATGCGTACGCCGAGCTCCTGCGCGAAGGCAGGCTCAGCGAGCGCATCTGCGTGCTCTGGTCGGCGGGCAGCACGCTCGAATCGGCGCGGCATGCGCTCGAGGAGATTCAGGCGCAGCCGCGCCCGCCGCAGGCTCTGGGCGATGGGCGGCTTCTGTCCTGCGGCGCCAAGATCTTCATGGACGGCAGCGGCGGCGGACGCACGGCATGGATGTACAAGGACTGGAACAAGAATTCCACCGGCGTCGATACGGGAAACTCGGGCTATCCGTCCGTCGATCCCGAGGTCTATCGCCGGCAGGTGCGGCTGTTTCACGACGCCGGTGTCCATGTGGGGACTCACGCGGTGGGCGATCGCGCCATCGACTGGGTGGTCGACACCTACGCGCAGGTCCTCGCCGAGAAGCCGACCGTGGGCTTGAGACACAGCATCATCCACGCCAACATTCCCACCGATCATGCGATCGAGACCATGGCGCTCCTGCAACGCAAGTACGATGCCGGCTATCCGGAAGCGCAAGCGCCCTTTACCTGGTGGATCGGCGATACCTATGCGGGGAATTTCGGCCCGGAGCGATCGCAGCGTCTGATGCCGCTCAAGACCTATCTCGACAAGGGCATCCTCTGGGGAGGCGGGTCGGACTATCCCGTCACTCCCCTGCCGGCGCGCTACGGACTGTGGTCCTCGGTGGAACGGGAGGCCTTGAAAGGAACCTTCGGGCTCCACCCCTTCGGCACCGCGGAGGCGGTCGACATTCACGCGGCGCTGCGCTCCTACACGCTCTGGGCCGCGCGGCAGCTGTTCCTGGACGCCCGCACGGGATCGCTGGAACCGGGCAAGGATGCGGACATCGCGGTGTGGGACAACAACCCCTACGACATGCCGTCGGCGGAACTGCGCAATCTGCGCTGCGAGATCACGCTGCTCCAGGGCGAGATCGTGTACGAGGCGCACAGCGACAAAGGAGCGCCCCATGGCCAAACCTAGCAAACGCGCCGTCAGCCGCACCGCCGCGGAAGGGGCGGTACGAACGCTATTGCGCTGGGCCGGAGAGAATCCGCAGCGAGAGGGCCTGCGCGACACGCCGAAGCGCGTGGTCGATGCCTACCAGGATTGGTTCTCGGGCTATGGCGCCGATCCGAGGGCGTACCTGCGGCGCACCTTCGAGGAAGTCGAGGGATACGACGAGATGGTCGTGCTGCGAGACATCGCGTTCGAATCCTTCTGCGAGCATCACATGGCGCCCATCATCGGGCGCGCGCACGTGGGCTATCTGCCCCGGGAGCGCGTGGTCGGCATCAGCAAGCTCGCGCGGGTGGTGGATGGATTCGCGCGGCGCTTCCAGGTCCAGGAGAAGCTCACCGCACAGATCGCGACCTGCATCAACGAGGTGTTGAAACCGCGCGGCGTCGGCGTGGTCATCGATGCGGTCCATCAATGCATGACCACCCGCGGCGTGCACAAGCGCGGCGTCTCGATGATCAGCTCGAGCATGCTCGGGACGTTCCGCGCCGATGCCAGCACGCGCGCCGAGTTTCTGCGCTTCATCGACATCGAGGGCAGCACGATCCGCTGAGGAGCGCGCGGGGGCGGACTAGCGCTTGACGCCGCCCGACCCGCGCGCCGGAATCACTTCCACGGAAAAACTGTACTTGTGACGCTCGCCTGCCGAGAGCGCGCCGACGCCGACCACGTGCCTCGCGATCTTCTCGCCCTGTTCGTTGGTGATCGACACGACGACGCAGTACTCGCACGGGCCGCGGTTCGGGTGCTGGATGGAACCCTCGAGCCGCATCGCGGAGTGGCCGGCGGCTTGCGGCTCCGAGTTCGCGACATTGAATCGCAGGTGATGCTGACAGCCCGGGCAGACGTTGGCGCTTTGTAAAACCACCGCCTTGCAATGCGGACAGGTTCGAGTGGCGCCGAGACTGCCTTGCCGGACAACGTTCACCATGAAGTCAGGGCCCTCGGCCTAGCTGCCGACCGCCGAGCCCGGAAGCTTCCCTTTCTTCTCCTCGTCCCAGCCGAACTCGACATGACCGCGCATGCGCGAGCCCGCCGCGACCGTGATCGATCCGGCTTTCACGTCGCCGACGATCACGCCGCCCTCGAGCACATCGACGCGCCGCGCCGACTCGATGTTGCCCTGTAATTCACCGCCGACCACGACCACGGCGGCCAGCACCTGTCCCGTCAAATGGGAACCCGGTTCCATGTTGAAATTTCCATCGATGCGAACGTCGCCCTTGAAGCGCCCGGCCATCCGGACGTTGCCCGAGCCCTCGATCTTGCCCTCGATGGTGAGGTTGGCTGCGATCACCGATTCGCCGCCCGCCTCGCGCGGAATGGGCGCCGGGGCCGGGGCCGCTCGGCGCGGCGCGGCGGCCAGGGAGGCCTCGCTCGCACTCACTGCGCGCTCGGAGCGCTCGGGGGCCGGGGCCGGCGTGGGGGCCGGCGGCGGCGACATGCTGCCCGCGGGTGTCGGCGTCATCGGTTCTTTCCGAGGTGCCGGCGCAGGTGAGGGTTTCTCGTTCCAAAGTGCCATACTGAATTCTCCCGCGTGTGAGGAACCAAAGACTACACGCTAACGCTTAAAAATGTTATCGGACCAGTGTCTTGGATTGGAGACGGTGCGCGGTGCGGCGGGCACTGCATCTTGCTTACGGGGGTCCCTGACGCCATGCGGGGCCCAACTCGCCCGGGAATGGCGGGCCGGGGCCCATCGATTATACTGCGCGGCTGGAAACTTCACGGGTCCTCCACTTGTTCCAACATCTCGACCGCCTCAACCCGGACGCCATCCTCGGGCTGATGGCGCAATTTCGCGCCGATCCCTCGCCGCAAAAAGTCGACCTGGGCGTCGGCGTGTTCCGGGACCTGAGCGGCAACACGCCGGTTCTCGAGTGCGTGCGCCGCGCGGAGCAGTCGGTCCTGAAAGCGCAGTCGACCAAATCCTACGTGGCGGCCGCGGGCCGCGCGGAATTCAACGAGGCCGTGGAGGCGCTCGTCCTCGGCGCCTCGCACGGTGCGCGCGGCGCACGGCGTGTGCGCACGGCACAGACCCCCGGCGGATGCGGAGCGCTGCGCGTCGGCGCCGAGCTCATTCGTGCGGCGGCCCCGAAGACCACGGTGCACGCGAGCGATCCCACCTGGGGCAATCACGTGCCGCTCCTGGGGAGCTCCGGACTCAGGCTCGAGCGCTATCCTTATTACAAGAGCGGCGAGGTGCGCTTCGAGGACATGCTGGAGCGGCTGAATCGCGCCGCGCCCGGAGATGTCGTGCTGGTGCATGCCTGCTGCCACAACCCGACGGGCGCCGATTTGTCGATGAGTCAGTGGAAGGGCCTCACGGAGCTATTGCTGCAGCGGCAGCTGACGCCGTTTCTCGACCTGGCCTACCAGGGCTTCGGCTCCAATCTGGACGAGGACGTGGCCGGGATCCGGCTCGTTGCCGACAGCGTCCCGGAGGCGCTCGTTGCCGTGTCGTACTCGAAGAACCTCGGCCTGTACCGGGAACGCGTCGGCGCCCTGATCACCGTCAGCGACACCGAATCGCGGGCCGATGCCGCGCAGAGCCACGTCTTGCAGATTGCGCGCAGCATCTACTCGATGCCCCCGGACCACGGTGCCGCGATCGCGGCCTGCATCTTCGCGGATCAGGCCTTGCGGCAATCCTGGATCGAGGAGCTCGCGGGCATGCGCAAACGCATCGTCGACATGCGCTCGCTCCTGGCCTCCGAGCTGCGGGCACGGACGGCGGACGGCACGTTCGATTTCCTGGCGCGGCAACGCGGCATGTTTTCCTTGCTCGGAGTCTCCGGTGCGGCTGTGGAGGCGCTGCGGACCCGGCACCACATCTACATGCTGGGCGACAGCCGCATGAATCTCGCGGGAATCACACCGGGGAACGTCGCATACGTCGCGGAGGCGATCGCCGCGGAGCGTTGATGCGTGGACGGCGGACGCTCGGCCCTCTCAGGCGCCGAGCGCTTCGCTCAACGCGCTGACTTCCGAGGCGCCGTCCTTGATCACGCTCGTGAGGCGCGCCGGGGTCAATTCGAGGCGCAGCGCGGCGGGCAGGTCCTTGAGATCCGCCTCGAGCGCCGGCAAATCCCCGGCGTGCCGGGTCATCAAGACCGCCACCGCGATGACGTCGCTCAAATCGGCCGCTTCGGGCTCGGTGCGGTCGAACACCTCCTGGTCTGCGACCGCTTGAGCCATTGCCTCCGGGAACTCCCAGTTCTCGAGAATCGCCTTGCCGATCGAGGGATGCCACTGCTCGAGAATCTCGTCGAGTACCGCGGCGTTGGCGAACAGCTCGGGATGCGCGGCCGCGCGCGTCAATACGTACAGCTTGCCGATGCTGTGCATCATCCCGGTCAACATGGCCTCGTCCGGATTGATGCGCGACCGGGTGCAGGCTTTGGCCAGCACGTAGCCGAAGGCGGCCACCCGGGTGCTGCGTTGCCAAACATCCTGCAAATAATGCTCGAGGCCCGCCAGCTTGTTGCTGTTTCGGATTTGGGCCATGGCGAAGGAGATGGAGGCGCTGCGCACCATGTTGTAGCCGATGCGGCTGATCGCCGTCCGCAATTCGGTGATGGTTTTGCCGCTTCGATTGAGCGAGGCCGAATTGGCGATCCGCATCAAGCGCGCAGCGAGTGCCGGTTCCGATCCCACCACCCGCACCACCTGCTCGACGGAGGATTTGGGATCGGAGAGGATCCTGCGCACGCGCACCGCGACCTCGGGGAACGAAGGCAGCTCGACTTTTCCGCCCGACAGCTCTCCCGCCAAAGCGCGGATGAAATCGAACGCGGTCTCGTACTGCATGGGGGGCAAATTCGAGGATTTCTGCAATGGGGCGCTGGTCAATTCGCACTCTCGACAGTCGGCATCATGCCATCGGGTTGATCGCTCCTTCTAGAGTCGGCCGGACCGGGCGAGACTTGAGCGTCCGATCCGCACGCGCCGCGGCCGGCGCCCCGTCGGTTATAACTCCTTATTATTCAACGAATTGCAGCGGGCTTGCTGGTGAAGCGCTGATGCACCTCGCCATTGCGGGTGCGCTCCGTGAAGCGACCCCTGCAATAGGAGGTGAGCACCCGCCGCCAGAAAGCCACGGAGTCGGGGTTGCGCTGGTATTCGACGATCTCCCAGTCGCCCGCAAAGCGGTCGAAAATCAGCTTGGCGGCGTCCCGGCCGATCCCCAAACGGCGATGCGCCTTGCGGACGAAGAACTCCGACATATGGTAATTCACCGCCGCCTCGCCGGCGGGGGCCACCCGAGGCCGGGTGACGAGCGCAAAGCCTACCGAATCGGCGCCCTTGGAGATGATCAGGGGATGGGAGTGATCGTTCGCAAACCAGTTCGCGAAGATCTCGTCCTCGTGCGGATTGCTGGTTCCGAGGACGGAAAACAGCCCTGTATTCAGATCGGAGAGCGCATCGAGATACTCAGGGTATACGTCCTGGATCCACTGGCGATCCTTCTTCGAGTGTCTGCAGTCGCGAATGCTGACGAGCAACGAAGCCGGTTTCCTGACGCCCTAGAAAGACACTGCCCGAGCGGACGAACCGTGAAGGCCGTCCGCCCGGGCGTGGGATCAGCGATCGAAGCGATTACTGCTTCGGAGGCGATGCAGCGGAAGCCGCGGACGAAGCTGCGTCGGCGGCAGCGCTGGCAGCAGCAGCCGCATCGGAGGCAGCGGAAGCAGCCTGATCCGGAGCCGGCGTAGCAGCAGGCGGAGGAGTCGTGTCGGTGGTCGGAGCAGGAGCCTCGGTCTTGCTGCCGCAGGCACTCAGCACCAATGCAGCGACAAAAGCGCTTAATGCAAGTTTGGTCTTCATCTATCGATACCCC
>DASYAC010000299.1:0-4460 GCA_036501585.1 Steroidobacteraceae bacterium | reverse complement strand
AGCACCGGGCGATCCACGGGCCTGAAACGCGCCGAGAATCGTCCCGCGCGGATCTCGCGCGCCACGAACTCCTCGAATAGCATCGCCTGGGAGGCGACGAGCCGTGCGCTCTCGCCAAGTCCCATGACCAGCGTCTCGTCGCGCAGGGTCAACAGGCAGGAAGGCTCCAGGCCGACGATGGCGATGCCGCAGCGGGCGAATTCCTCGAGCGCCTGGATCAGCCGGCGGGCCTTGATGCGGGCCCCGTCGACCATGCCAACGCTCAGGTAGGTTCGGCCGCAGCAATAGTGTCCCGCGCCATCGGCAGCTCGCCCGGGGAGCGTGTGGACGCTGTAGCCGGCGGCGCGCAACACGCGCGCCGCGGCGATGGCGTTCTCGCGCTCGAACGTGCCGTTGAACGTGTCGACGAACAGCACTGCAGCCTTTTTCCCTGAGGAAGCGGCCTCGAGCACGGCCTCGCGGCTCGCCCAGCGGCTCTCGCCGCGATCGTGCCAGAAGGTGTCGGTGCGCCAGCGCGGCAGCGAGCGTTTGGCGGAGAATCCCAGCAGCCGCTCGCTGAGCCGGCGCGCGCCGGGCACTGTGTCGCGAAGGTTCGAAAGCCACGCGAAGCGGCTCGCCGCGGCGGAGTAGTCGGGCAGCTTCGCGATGAGCCGGTCCCTGAGCGAATAGCCATGGCGCGCCTTGTAGTGCGCCAGAAATTCGATTTTCATTCTGGCCATGTCGATGCCGGTGGGACACTCGCGCTTGCATCCTTTGCAGCTCACGCAGAGCTCCATGGCCTCGCGCAGGGCATCCCCGGCGAGCGCGTTCGGACCGAGCTGTCCCGACAGCGCCAAACGCAGAGTATTGGCGCGCCCGCGCGTGAGATGCCGCTCGTCGCGCGTGACCCGGTAGCTCGGGCACATCGTGCCGGCATCGAATTGGCGGCAGTGCCCGTTGTTGTTGCACATCTCGACGGCCTTCGCGAAGCCGCGGGTTGCATCCCCGCCCGACCCCGGGGCGCTGGTCGCCTCGGTGAGCGGGTCGTTTTGCACGTCCCACGCCGACCAATCGAGCACCGGATCGAGCGCAACGGTCCGATAGGGGTTCGCCGCCGAAGGCGGCGCGAATCGAAACAGCGCGGTATCGTCCATCCTCGGCGGATCGACGATCTTGCCCGGATTGAAGAGTCCCCGCGGATCGAGCTCGCGCTTGATGTCTCGAAACGCCTGGTACAGCGAATCGCCGAATTGCCATCGAATCCATTCGCCGCGGCAGATCCCGTCGCCGTGCTCGCCGCTGTAGGCTCCGCGGAATTTTCTCACCAGCGCCGCAGCCTCCTCGGCGATGGCGCGCATCCGGCTCGCACCCCCCTCCAGTCCGTCGCGGCGCATGTCCAGGATCGGCCGCACATGCAGCGTCCCCACCGAGGCGTGCGCGTACCAGGTTCCGTGCGTGCCGTGCCGTGCGAAGATCTCCGTGAGCGCGTCGGTGTATTCGGCCAGATGCTCGAGCGGAACCGCGCAATCCTCGATGAAGCTCACCGGTTTGCCGTCGCCCTTGAGGCTCATCATGATGTTGAGGCCGGCTTTTCGCACCTCCCAGAGGTTCTTCTGAGCCGCCGCATCGGTCAGGCTGACGACGCTGCCGGGGAATCCGAGATCGCCCATGAGTGTGGCCAGGGCGGTCAACTTCGACTCGAGCCCGGCGAGATCCTCGCCGCTGAACTCGACCAGCAAAACGGCAGCCGGCCTCCCGATCAAGGCCGCCTCCAGGTGCGGCCGATAGCTCGGATTGGCGAGCCCGAGATCGATCATGATCCGATCGAACAGCTCGACGGCCGAAGGTGCGAGGTTCACCAGATGCTGCGCGGTCTCCATCGAGGCGCGAAAGCTCGGGAAATTGACCACGCCCAGCACCCGATGCGCCGGCCTCGGCGCGAGCTTCAAGGTGAGCGTGCGGGTGTAGGCGAGGCTGCCTTCTGAGCCGATCAGCAGGTGAGCGAGATTGACTTCGCCGTCGGCGCCATAGGGGCGCTCGCTCTGATTGTCGAAGATGTCGAGATTGTAGCCGCCGACGCGGCGCATGACCTTGGGCCAGCGCTCGACGATCTCGCGGCGATGACGGGCCGCCAGTTCCCGTACGAAGTCCGCCAGCGCCGCCGCGCGTCCGGTGAGCGTGTCGAGCGGCCCGAAGTCCGCCCGGGTGCCGTCGGCGAGCCAAGCGCCGACGCCGAGCACGTTGTGCACCATGTTGCCGTAGGCGATGGAGCGCGACCCGCAGGAATTGTTTCCCGCCATACCCCCCAGGGTCGCCTGCGCACCGGTCGATACGTCGACGGGAAACCACAGGCCGTGCGGGGCCAGCCGTGCATTCAGGTGATCGAGGACCAGCCCCGGCTCGACCACCGCGATCCGGTTCGCCGCGTCGATGTCGAGCACCTGCCGGACGTGCTTGCTGTTGTCGATCACCAGTCCGGCGCCGACCGTCTGGCCGCACTGGCTGGTGCCGCCGCCGCGCGGCACCACGGGTACGCTCAAATCGCGGGCGATGTCGAGGGCCGTGCCGAGGTCGGCGTCGTCGGATGGGATGAAGACGCCGGCCGGCATGATCTGATAGATCGACGCGTCGGTCGCGTAGCGCCCGCGCGCGGCTTGGTCGAAGAGCGCCTCGCCGCGCGTTTCCCGGCGCAGCCGGCGTTCCAGCTTCTCGACGACATCGGCCGGCGGCGGTTCGGTACCGCCGGCCGGCGATGCCTCGCGGGTCAAGGGATCATCCACTCGAACTGATGGAACATGAGGCCTCCCCCGAGCGGTGAACTTGCGTCGAGGTGCCAAGTTTCCGGCACTCGCGGGAGTTTGTCCAAGGCGTCGAGCGCCGGATCGCAGCCGCCGAGGTCGGGTGCTATCCTAAGCCGCAGAAAAACAAGCGAGCGACGCCCTGATGAACCCACGTCCTCCCCGTTTCGGCCGGCCGATTCGCCTCGTCGCCGGGACAGCCGGTCTCCTTTTGTGCGCCGTGTGTGCCGACGCCGCGCCCAAGCGGGCGCTCGAGGTCGAGGACTTCGACCGTTTGGCCGCGGTCGATGACGTGGTGTGCTCGCGCGACGGACGCGAAATCGCCTACACCGTCGAGCAATCCGATCCGGCCTCGGATAAGCGCAAGACCACCGTTTGGATGGTCGACTTCGAGGGCAAGCACGACCTGCGGCTGACCGATCCTCGGGAATCGGCCTCGAACCCCAAATTCAGTCCCGACGGCCTGTATGTCTCCATCGTCGCTGCCCGCGCGGGCGATGCCAAGCCCCAGATCTATCTGCTGGACCGGCGTGGCGGGGAGCCTCGAGCCGTTACCGCCGTCGGCGGCGACATCGCAGACTACGCGTGGTCGCCGGATGCCCGGTCGCTGGTGATTTCCCTGTCGGCGGACGAGGGCAGCGCGAAGACGCCGCCGCCCGTCGTGATCGATCGACTGCGCTTCAAGCAAGATGTAACCGGCTACCTCACCACCAGGGACCGCACGCAGCTCTACCTCGTGGACGTGTCGACCCGGGAGGTGACGCCGCTCACCACCGACAAGCGGTTCGACGACACCTTGCCGGCGTGGTCGCCCGACGGCAAGACCATCGCGTTCTTCAGCACGCGCGATTCGGATCCGGACCGCACCGGAAAACTCGAGCTGTACGTGGTCGACGCGGGAACCCGGGGAACGCCGCGTAAAGTCGCGGAGTTCTTCGCCCCGAACAAGCCCGCGCTCGAATGGACGCCGGATGGCACGCGGATCGTCTATACCTCGGGTCTGGAGCCGCGGCTGAACGCCTACATTCAGGATCGGCTGAACGTGATCACGGTGGCCGACGGCAAGACGAGATCGCTCACCGATCGGCTGGATCGCGCGGTAGCGCACCCGGCCGTATCGGCGGATGGCGACAGCGTCGACCTCATCCTGGAGGACGACGGGTCCGAAGCTCCCGCCACCGTGCGGCTGGATTCGGGACACATGGATCGGCGGGTCGGCGCTAAGCTGTCGGCGAGCAGTCTTTGCTCCGGGGGAGGCCGCGTGGCCGTGGTCGCATCGACCGACGGCGCGGTGCCGGAGGTCGAAGCGCTCGAGAACGGCGCACTGCGCAAACTGACCTCGCACAACGATGCCTTGGTGGCGCAGCTCTCGCTCGGACCGGTCGACGACATTTCCTTTCCGAGCCGCGACGGCACGATCATCCACGGAATGATGGTGAAGCCCGCGGACTATCGTGCCGGCAGACTGTATCCGACGATCCTCTGGATTCATGGAGGGCCCAACGGACAGGATTCCCATGGACTGCCGGTGGATACCTATCCGCTGCAACTCGAGCGGCAATGGTTCGCAGCTCACGGCTACGTCGTTCTCGCCGTCAATTATCGCGGCAGCAGCGGGCGCGGCGCCGCGTTCGCGAGCGCCATCGTCGCCGATTGGGGCCACAAGGAAGTGGCGGATCTGCT
>DASYAC010000298.1:0-34167 GCA_036501585.1 Steroidobacteraceae bacterium | reverse complement strand
GACCGGAGAGGCAGTTCCCGGACCGCCGTGAATCCGTCCATGGAGGCTGCGGGGCAAAACATTGCGCTGTGCAGTCCCTGCTTCGCGCAAGCCCGGGGCGGCCATCCATGGCCGCCCGCGCGACGCATGCGTCGCGCCCCTGTTTGCCACGCTCCGGGAACTGCCTCTCCGGTCCGACCGTCCTCCAACGGGGAGGTCGCTCGAAGAAATCGGGCTACCCCGCCGCCCCGACCTCGAGCCGATCGATCTGCTTGTAAGCCCGCGAGAACCGCTGCCGCCGCTGGCCTTTCCTGTCCTGGAACTGCCTGAGCTCATCGTACTTGAGCTTCATGGGCGCGCTGTTGCCGCTATACACCGTCAGGATCTCGGAAGGACCAACGACCGCCATGGCCGTCAGATACTCGTCCCGATCCGCCGATTTCCTCCCCGGGATGCCGTACAGATTCTGCCCCTTGCCCGCGGCCATCTCCTCGATCTGAGCCACCGGAAGCGCGAGCACGTCCCCTTCGTTGTTGACGAGCACCGCGAGCGCCGCAGGATCCGCAATCGGCTGCGCAGGGAGCACCTTCGCGTTCTCCGGCACCTTGAGCACCGATTTGCCCTTCTTGTTGCGGGCATAGAGCTCCGCGAGCTTCACCCTGAATCCGTAACCCGCGTCGCTCGCGACCAGCCAGAGGTCGCCCGGCTCGCCGATCAGCACCGCCGCGAACGTCGCGCCGTCCGGCGGATCGACGGTTCCCGACAGCGGCTCGCCATGGCCGCGCGCGGCAGGCAGCTGGTGCGCATCCAGACTGTAGGCGCGGCCGGTGGAATCGATGAACACCGCCTGCTGCAGGTTCCGGCCCTTCGCGGCGGCCTGGAACTCGTCTCCGGTCTTGAAGGAGAGACCGCGCGCATCGATGTCGTGCCCCTTCGCCGCGCGAACCCACCCGAGGCGCGACAGCACCACGGTGGTCGGCTCGCTCGCGATCAGGTCCACTTGGGCGATCGCCTGGGCCGCCTCGCGCTCCACGAGCTTCGTGCGCCGCGCGTCGCCGTACTCCTCCGCATCCTCCAGGAGCTCCTCGCGCACGAGCTTGGTGAGCCGCGCCTTGCTCTTCAGGATACGGTCGATCTCGTCGCGCTCCTCCGCGAGCTTCTTTTGCTCCTCGCGTATTTTCATCTCCTCGAGGCGGGCGAGATGCCGCAGCTTCGTCTCGAGAATGGCCTCGGCCTGTTCGTCGGAAAGCTTGAAGCGCTTGATCAGCACCGGTTTCGGCTGATCCTCGGTGCGCACGATGCGGATCACTTCGTCGAGGTTCAGGTACGCGATCAGCAATCCGTCGAGGATGTGCAGCCGCGCGCTCACTTTCTCGTGGCGGTGCTTCAGGCGCCGCGTGACCGTGGATTTGCGGAACTCGAGCCACTCCAGGAGCAGCTGCTTCAGCCCCATGACGCGCGGCCGGCCGTCCAGGCCGATGACGTTCAAATTCACCCGGTAATTGCGCTCCAGATCGGTGCTCGCGAACAAGTGGTCCATGAGCGCCGGGATGTCGACGCGATTCGACTTCGGCACGATCACCAGGCGGGTCGGATTCTCGTGATCCGATTCGTCGCGCGTGAAATCGACCATGGGAAGCTTTTTCTGCTGCTTCAACGCTTCGATCTGCTCCAGGATCTTGCTGCCCGATACCTGGAAGGGCAGCGCATCGACGACGATCTCGCCATCCTCGATCGAGTAGGTGGCACGGGCCTTGTAGCTCCCCCCGCCCGTTTCGTACATCTGCACGAGATCGGCCCGCGGCGAGACGATCTCTCCTGCGGTCGGAAGATCGGGCCCTTTGATGTGCGCCATGATCTTGCGCGTGCTGAGCTCCGGATCGTCCAGGAGCGCGACGCACGCGTTCACCACCTCGCGCAGATTGTGCGGCGGAATGTCGGTGGCCATGCCGACGGCGATGCCCGACCCGCCGTTCAGCAGCAGATTCGGCACCCGCGCGGGGAGGAGCACGGGCTCGTCCATCGAGCCGTCGAAGTTCGGCACCCACTCGACCGTGCTCGACCCCAATTCCTGCAGGAGCAAATCCGCATAGCGGGTGAGGCGCGATTCCGTATAGCGCATCGCAGCGAAGGACTTCGGATCGTCCGTCGAGCCCCAGTTGCCCTGCCCGTCGACGATGGGATAGCGGTACGAGAAATCCTGCGCCATGTGCACCATGGCCTCGTAGCACGCCGAGTCGCCGTGCGGGTGGAACTTGCCGATCACATCGCCCACGGTCCGCGCCGATTTCTTGTGCTTCGCCCCGGCGGCGAGTCCGAGCTCGCTCATCGCATAGATGATGCGCCTCTGCACGGGCTTCAGGCCGTCGCCGAGGTGGGGCAGCGCGCGGTCGAGGATCACGTACATCGAGTAGTCGAGATAGGCGCGCTCGGCGAAGGACGTCAGGGATTCCTTCTCGATGCCTTCGAAATTCAGTTGCTGGTCTTTCATGATGTGCCCAAGTGCACGCGCTAGATGCGCGCCAGATTGCCCTTGCTCTCCAGCCACTCGCGGCGGTCCCCCGCGCGCTTCTTCGCGAGCAGCATGTCGAGCAGCTGATCCGGGTTGTCCTTGGCGTCGATGGTGAGCTGCACCAGCCGGCGCGTCTGCGGCGCCATGGTGGTCTCGCGCAGCTGCGTGGCGCTCATCTCGCCCAGGCCCTTGAAGCGCGTGACCACGGGTTTGGTGCGCGGGCTCGATTCGGCGATGCGCTTCAGCTCCCGCTCGCGCTCCGCCTCATCGAGCGCGTAAACCACTTCCTTTCCGGCGTCGATGCGGAACAGCGGCGGCATGCACACGTACACGTGCCCCGCCGCGACCAGCGGACGATAGTGCCGCAGGAACAGGGCGCAGAGGAGCGTCGCGATGTGCTGTCCGTCGCTGTCGGCGTCCGCGAGGATGCAGATCTTGTGATAGCGCAGGCCCGAAAGATCGGTGCTCGACGGATCCACCCCGATGGCGATGGTGATGTTGTGCACCTCCTGCGACTGCAGCACTTCCCGGGAATCCGACTCCCAGGTGTTCAGGATCTTGCCGCGCAACGGCATGATGGCCTGGGTCACCCGGTCGCGCGCCTGCTTGGCGGAGCCGCCGGCCGAGTCGCCCTCGACCAGGAAGATCTCGCCGCGCTCCGGATCCTGATTGACGCAGTCCGCGAGCTTGCCGGGGAGCGCCGCGCCCGCGCCCATTCGCTTGCGCTCGATTTTCTGGCTGTCGCGCACCCGCTGCTGCGCTTTCGCGATCGCCAGCATGGCGATCTTCTCGCCCTGGTCCGGATGCTGATTGAGCCATAGCGCAAACGCGTCCTTGATCACGCCCTGCACGATGCCGGCGGACTCGCGCGAGGAGAGCTTCTCCTTGGTCTGCCCTGCGAATTGCGGCTCGCGCATCTTCATCGACAACACGAAATTGACGCCGTCCCAGACATCCTCCGGGGTGAGCTTCAGTCCCCGCGGAACCAGGTTTCGGAACTCGCAGAACTCGCGCACCGCATCCGAGGTGCCGACGCGCAGTCCGTTGACATGCGTGCCGCCCTCCGTGGTGGGAATCAGATTGACGTAGCTCTCCGTGACGCGCCGCTCCGACTCCGACACCCATGCGAATGCCCATTCGAGCGCTCCGCCGTCGATGGCCCGCTTGCCGTAAAAGGTCTCCGCGGGCAGCCACTCTCCTTTGCCCAGCTCCTCGGCGAGATACTGGTGCAGCCCGCCGGTGTAGAACCACTCGTCCCGCTCCCCCGTGATTTCGTTGGTGAGCGAAACGTGCAGGTTGGGGCAGAGGACCGCCTTGGCCCGCAATACCTGCTTCAGGCTCGGCACGGAGATCTTGTCGGTGTCGAAGTACTTGGGATCGGGCCAGAACCTCAAGGTGGTGCCGGTCTTCGACTTGGGCGCATCGCCCACCACTTCGAGCTTCGAGGTCGGCTTGCCGCCCGCGAAGCTCAGGTTGTACTCCTTGCCGCCGCGCCGCACCCACACTTCGAGATGCTTGCTGAGCGCGTTCACGACCGACACGCCGACGCCGTGCAGGCCGCCCGAGTGCTGATACGTCTTGTCGTTGAATTTCCCGCCGGCATGCAGCCGGGTCAGGATCAGCTCGACGCCGCTGATCTTCTCCTTCGGATGGATGTCCACGGGCATGCCCCGGCCGTCGTCCTCGACCTGGCAAGACCCGTCCTTGAAAAGCGTCACGTCGATCCGGTCGCAATGACCGGCAAGCGCCTCGTCGACGCTGTTGTCTACCACCTCGTGCGCCAGGTGATTCGGGCGCGTGGTGTCGGTGTACATGCCCGGACGCCGGCGCACGGGGTCCAAGCCGCTCAATACCTCGATGTCGGAGGCAGTATAGGATGATGCCATCGATTACCTCGTCGGAAGGCGGCGGAGTCTAGCATGCGGTCCGCGGCGGATCTCGCCTGGCGGGCGCCGGCCGATTCCGCTATGCCTGGCGGGCGCCGGCCGATTCCGCTATGGTTGGCGCATCATGGGAATCGCGAACGCTCAGAACATGGCCCGCACCATTCCGGTGCTGCCCCAACCCTACGGCATTCGAGTGCGGCTCAAGCCCGGAGATCCGTTTGCCAAGCTCCTCGGCACGGACTGGCAGAGAACGCACTGGTTCTTCACCGCGGCCGAACGCGACCGCGTGATGGAGGACATGGCCCGCAAGCACGAGTATTCCCGGATCGGCGATCAGCCGGCGCTGGTGTTCGAGAAAGTCGAAAAGCTCGCGGAGAGCCGCGGGTTCTAGAAAGTACGGCCCAGGAAGAGATAGTACCCCGCGTTGCCCGACTGGTCGTAGCCTGACCCGAGGTACACCGGCCCCAGGAACGTGTCGAAGGCGATGAACACCGACTCATCCTTGTGCGCGGAGCCGATGCTCATCTCGCCGCGGCGCTCCCAGGTGTTGCCGATCTCGAACGACGCGCCGAGATAGATCGGAACATCGAAGAATCCTTCCCCGCCGCGTCCGACCTTGCGGAAATAGATGGCCCGGGCGATCGCATAGTTCGGACCCAGGAGCGACAAGGGGGCAAGACCGGACAAGTTGAAAAAACCGCCGAGAGAGTAGAAATCCTGCACGTCCCTGGTGGTGAGACCGCCGTCGAGCTTGGACCCGGCGGAGGTCCACAGAAGGAGGGTGTTGCGTCCGCGAGAGCTCGCCGTCAGCCAATCGAACGACACCTTGTCGAACGCGGTATCCGCGCCGAGATTGGTGCGGTTCGCGTCCCACTGCACGTCGAACGCCGTGCCTTCGCGCGGAAAGTGCACGTTGTCGAGCCGGTCGTAGCTGAACTTGAAGAAATATTCGCCGTTGTTGTACTGCGGCTCGACGAAGCCCGGGTTCCCATACCGGTCGTAGGTCTGGCCGTTCGTGCGGTGGAGTCCGACGCGAATTTCCCCCCAGTTGCCGAGATTGCGCCCGAAATCGAGGTCGCCTTCCACCTCCCGGTCTCGAAAATCCGCGACCTGCAGGTTGTTCACGAAGATCGGCAAATCACGCGCCTCGACGCGCGCGCTAGGCGCGACGAACCACAGCCGCAGGGCATCGAGCGGCTGATAGAACTCGCTGGTGATCTTCGGGTCGCTGCCGATCTGCAGGTTGGTCTCGAGCTCCGCCCCGAGATCGTTGATCTCGGTCATCAGGAACTCGGCCGCGAGGTTGTACTGAGTGTTTCCCTGGAAGTTGTCCTCGAGGTTCAGGCCGAAGCGCACGTAGTTTGGCCCCCAGGATTTGCGCCGCGCGCGCACTTCGAGCCCATATTCCGGGTCCTCGCTCCCGCCCTGCTGGACCAGCGTGTAATCGAGGGTCTCGAAATAGCCCAGGCCGTAGAGCTCGGTGATGCGCGCACCCACCGCGTCCAGATCGAGGGGCTTGCCGATGAGCGGGTCCATCTCGGCCAAGATCGTCTTTTCATAGCGCTTGGACTCCGGATCGACGCGCACGAACCGGATCACCGGCAGCCCGGGCTGGTGGGTCGCTCGGCGCGCGACGTACGACCGATAGGCGCCGTCTCCCACGCGCAGCGCCACCAACCGTGCCTCGACGGCGCGCGCCGCCGCCTCGCCCTGGGCGATGGTCGACCCCGCGGCGGTGAAATCGGTGGGGGGCGTGGTACCGAGCGCGGGCTCGATCAGAATATCCTGCGATCCGAGGGTCGCCTTTTGGCGGTCCGAGTCCTTGCGTACCAGGATCGCCAGCATTTGATTGGAGATGGACAGCGGCGAATCGAGTTGCTGGCGCGGCTGCAGCGGGAAACTCACGTCGGAGACGATCAGGATGTCGGCGCCCATGGCCCGTGCCACGTCGATGGGTAGATTCTCTGCCAGGCCGCCGTCGACCAGCAGGCGTCCGTGATAATCGACCGGAGCGAAAACGCCCGGAGCGGAGATGCTGGCCCGCATCGCGATCGACAGGTCGCCGCGATCGAGGAGCACCGCCTCTCCGTTCTCCAGGTCGGTCGCCACCGCGCGAAACGGCGTCGGCAGCTGATCGAAATTCGTGGTGTTGCTGAACGACAGCGTCAGCTGGCGCAGGGTTTCCTGGAGTTTTTGGCCTTGTATGAATCCCTTGGGGAGGAGGATGTGGTGATGCTGTAGTCCGAGCGGCAGGCGCACCAGGAAGTTCCGGTCGTCCTGCTTGCGTCGGAAGGCCAGATCCCGGCGGGGCGGCGCGTCGCGGAACGCCTCCTGCCAGTCGACCGAGCGCATGGTGGACTCGATCTCGGCCGCGCTCATTCCGCTCGCGTACAAGCCCCCGACCACGGCGCCCATGCTGGTGCCTGCGATGCAGTCGATCGGAACTTGGAGCTCCTCCAGGATCTTGAGGACGCCGATATGCGCCATCCCGCGGGCGCCCCCTCCGGAGAGGACCAGACAGATTCGGGGACGCACCGTGGGCGTTGGGCGGGGCGACTCGGACTGCGGCGGCTTGTTGCGCGCGGGGTCGGGCACCCCTTGAAGCGTCACCCCGTCCTGCGGTGACGGCGGCTCCGCGCTCCCAGCGATGCTCCAGCTTGCGATCAGCGCACAGGCCAATCCGAGTCGGAAACGGCGAGTCCCCATGATGGGGTACTAGTTTAGAGCACGAGGTCGATGCTGGTCGCGGTAAAGGTGTTGGTGGCGCGGTCGTAAATCCCGGTGGCCGACAACTGCAGACCGGGTGTGCTGGATAGCGTCGAATTCACTTGCGATACCCAGCTCGAGAAGGAGCTGTACGATGCAATCGCCGTCGTCGCGGTACCAACGGTCGGGGTGATCGTCGCCGTCGAAGGATCGCCGACCGAATAACGCGGCGCGAAGGTGTTCGTGACGGCCAGGGCGGTTGGGACCACCGTGATCGCAGGCGCACCGACCAGATTGATGACTTCGGGTCCGATCTTGATCTGTGCCGTCACCGCAAGATCGAGGTTCAACGAAAAGCCGGCATCGGACAATGTCGCAAACGGCGTCGGGCTGCTCTTCCAGGTGATCTGCAAGTTTGCCGGGTCGCATACCTGACTGCCGATTCCGCAACCGCCGTTTCCCGGCGTCGTCGCAGCGCCGCCTCCGATTTGACCACCCGCGATTTGCACGGAGGCTTCGTTATTCACGGCAAGCGCATTGAAGTCCGGCGGAGCGGTGCCGAACGGCGTGGTGTAGCCGCTGACCCACAGGGGATCGCCCGCAGTGGTGCCCGCGGGAAGAGGGATCGCGCCGGAATCGATCAGGAAGGCCGCCGGACTCTCCGCTGCGGTCCCGTTGCCGGTGAAATTGAAATCGGCGATGGGCCAGTTGTCGATGGTCTGGGCATCGAGGGTCACACTTCCGCTCGGAGAGCTGACCAAGGATCCCCAAACCTCGGTATTTTGAAGGCGGACCGATCCGGTATTCGTCGCAGAGGTTCCGGTCGCATCGAGCTCCACCGTCGGCCCGGTGCAATTGTTTACGCACACGCCTCGCGCCGTAATGTGCTGGCCGACCGACACCGCACTGGAATTCAATTGGGTGAGCGTCGAATTGTTGTCCGCGGTGACGATCGTCCCCGGTCCCAGCAGCACCTGGGCACCCTTCGTGCAGAGCGAGGCAAGGTCGGTGACCCCGCAATAGAAAAACTGATCCGCGGTGTTCAAGAACAAGGTCGCACCCAGCAAAGTCACCGTATTGCCGTCGCGGGCGATCACGTCTCCGCTGACGCCCTCCGTGTAGATGTCCTCGAGAGTGCTTCCGGCGACCGCATAGACCAGATTGAATCTGCCGGCGGTCGCCCCGTTCGCCGGATTGTAGTCGGGCTGGAACGTCGTATATCCGGCGGTGACGGTGGTTCCCGCTGACAGCACCGACAAGGGCTGCAAACCATCCTTTCCGACGTACGTCTTGCCGTTCAGGGTGTAGACGGTATTAGGCTGGCTGAACAGCGTGAGGCTGCCCAGATTGTTGGCCTCATCGTAGAACGGCCGTATGTAGACCGTGTAGGTGTTCACATCCGTGCTGGAGTTGATCAATGGACCGCGCACCCGGATGAGTTTCCTGTCGGGAGCTTGCATTCCTATGGTCACGTACGGCCTCACGCGAAACGTCGCCGGACTGGTGCTGAGGTCCACGACACCCGTCGCCGCCAGATCGAAGCCGATGGAAAGCAGGACGGCGCTCGTCGATGCGTAAGTGGGGGTGATCGTCGGCAGATTGGCGGGATCGAAATTCGTGGTGATCGAGTACGTGGTCGGGGTGGTCCCGGTCACCGCATCCAGCACGTTCGCGGCCTGCGGCTGGCCGTTGACCATGACGGAGATCACCGAGCTTCCGCCGCTCGGCACGGGGGTGTAATCCATGGTTATCGTCGCCGACGTGTACGTACCGTCCGGAATCGACCCGGAGCTCCACAACTCGGCGATGTTGTGCACTTGCGTGAGATCGACGATCTCCGGAGTACCGACCGCTTCGATCACGTAGCCATCGGATCGGGTCAGCGTTACGGAATCGATGGTGACGATATAGCTCGTAAAATCGCCGGGTTCGTCGCTGACGTCCACCCAAGCAGTGCCGTAGTAGCTGATATTGCCTTGACCGTGGCAGCCGGCGGCAACGACAGCGGCGAGGCACACCAGTGCGCTCATGACCTTATAAGCGTATTTTCTCAAGAGGGGGTGCACTGCGGCTTCCAGTTGTGGCGAACGGGTTGGATCATCGTAGGGGTGCGTAGAATAAAGGCTTTCGAGGGACTGCGCGCGGCAAAGTTCCATCCGGGGCGTCGAGCCGCGCGTGTCAGGCCCTCGACGGCGCCGCCGTTCGTGGCACTTGTTGGGTGATGCAGTGGATGTTGCCGCCCCCGAGGAGCACTTCGCGCGTCTCGACGCCGATCACCTTGCGGGTCGGAAACAGCCGCATCAGGGTGCGCATCGCGGCCCGGTCCCGGCGCTTGTCGTAGAGAGGCATCACGACGTGCCGGTTGGCGACGTAGAAATTGATATATGACGCCGGCAAGCGGTCGCCGGCCCGGCGCGTGCGGGACCCCTCGCGCCGGTCGACACCGGCCGCCTCCTCGGCGGTCATGAACAACGGTCCCGGCTGATGGATCTTGTGAATGGTGAGCGCGCGTCCGCGCGCATCGCGGGCGCTCTTCAAGCGCCGGTAGGCATCCATCGAGATCTCGTATTGAGGGTCCTTGCGGTCGTCGGTCCAGGTCAGCGCGACCTGACCGGGGCTCGTGAAGCACGCGAGCTCGTCGATGTGGCCGCCGGTCTCGTCCAGGTAGACGCCGGCACCGAGCCAGATCACGGTGGTGACGCCGAGATAGCGCCGCAGCACCTCCTCGATGTCCGCCCGCCCCAGATCCGGATTGCGATTGGGATTCAGGAGACATTCCTCGGTCGTGAGACAGGTCCCCTGCCCATCGACGTGGATCGCGCCGCCTTCGAGGACGAACGGGGTGCGGTATCGATCGTCCCCTTCGATCTCGAGCACTTTCCGTGCGACTTCATCGTCGCGGTCCCAGGGAAAGTACAAACCGCCCGCAAGGCCTCCCCAGGCGTTGAAGGTCCAATCGACGCCGCGCCGCCTGCCCCGGCCGTCGATCACGAAAGTCGGCCCGCAATCCCGCATCCATGAGTCGTTGCTCGTGACCTCGACCACGCGCACCTTGGGCGACAGCCGAGCCCGGGCGTTCTGAAATTGTCCGGCGGATACGCCGACCGTAACCGGCTCGCTCGCGGCGATGGCCTCGGCAACGGCGGCGAACACGGCCTGTGCCGGCTTCGCTCCGGCTCTCCAGTTGTCGGTCCGCTCCGGCCAGAGCATCCAGCATCCGGCATGCCGCTCGAATTCAGCCGGCATTCGAAAGCCGTCTCGGGCGGGTGTGGATGCTAGTGTGCGCAATTCGATTCTCCGACCGCGCATGCTAGCATTGCCGCGATCAAAGGAGAGCAGGAATGTCCGACGCCAAGCCGATCGTCATGCAGGTCCCCGCGGGGGGCGAGAAAATCACCGTCGCTCAGGGCAAGTTGCGCGTGCCCAATCAGCCCATCGTCCCCTTCATCGAGGGCGACGGCACGGGCCCCGATATCTGGCGCGCGAGCGTGCGGGTTTTCGATGCGGCCGTGCAGAAGGCCTATGGCTCCAAACGCAAGATCCGCTGGATGGAAGTATTCGCGGGCGAGAAAGCCAACAAGAACTACAACACCTGGCTTCCGGACGAGACGGTCGCCGCCTGCCGCGAATACCTGGTCTCGATCAAGGGACCTCTCACGACGCCGGTGGGCGGAGGCATCCGCTCGCTCAACGTGGCGCTCCGTCAACTGCTCGATCTGTACGTTTGCCTGCGCCCGGTCCGCTGGTTCAAGGGTGTGCCCTCGCCGGTGGTGGCCCCGGAGAAAGTGGACATGGTGATCTTTCGCGAGAATACCGAGGACATCTACGCGGGCATCGAGTTCGAGGCGGGATCGGCGGATGTCAAAAAATTCCTCGACTCGTTCAAGCAGGCCTTTCCGAAGCAGTTTGCGAAAATCCGCTTTCCCGAAACCTCGGGCATCGGCCTGAAGCCCGCCTCCAAGGAGGGCACCGAGCGGCTGTTCCGGGCGGCGGTGGAGTACGCGGTCGTCAACAAACGCAAGAGCGTGACCATTGTGCACAAGGGCAACATCATGAAATTCACGGAAGGCGCCTTCCGGAATTGGTCGTACCAGTTGGCCGAGCGCGAATTCGCCGATCGCGTATTCACCTGGGAACAATGGGAGCGGATCAAGAGCACCAGCGGCGAGCAGGAAGCGAATGCGCAAATGGACGCCGCGAAGCAGGCCGGCAAGGTCATCATCAAGGACGCCATCGCCGACATCACCTTGCAGCAAGTCCTCACGCGTCCCGACGAGTTCGACGTGGTCGCCACCATGAACTTGAACGGCGATTATCTCTCCGATGCGCTGGCCGCCCAGGTCGGCGGCATCGGCATCGCGCCGGGCGGAAACATCAACTACATGACCGGGCACGCGGTGTTCGAAGCCACCCACGGCACGGCTCCCAAGTATGCGAACCTGGACAAGGTGAATCCAGGCTCGGTGATTCTGTCCGGGGAGATGATGCTTCGCTATCTGGGCTGGACGGAGGCCGCCGACGCGATCATCGGCGCGATGGACAGAACCATCGCCCAGAAGACGGTGACCTACGACTTCGCGCGTCTCATGAAGGGGGCGACCGAGGTCAAGTGCAGCGAATTTGCCGACAATCTGATCCGCAATTTCTGACCGTCGACCCGTTCCGGTCCTCGATCCGTTCCGGCGTTCAACCCGCCGCGCGCGCGCGCGCCGGCGGCGCGGCGGCACTCGATGAGCGCTGCTTCATCACGTCGAACGCGGCGACGCGATACGCCTCGGTCATGGTCGGGAAATTGAATATCTGCTCGACGAAGAACTCCGCCGTCTCGCCGGTCGCGATCGCCGCTTGGCCCAGATGCACGAGATCGGTGGCCCCTTCCCCCAGGATCTGCACGCCGAGTACGCGCCCGGAGCCGCGTTCGCACAGCAGGTTCAGGAATCCCGTCGCCTCGCCCGCGATGTGCGCGCGGGCGACCTCGCCGAAATCGGCACGTCCCACCACCAGGTCGATTTTTTTGGCGGATGCCTGGGCGTGCGACAGGCCGACGCAGGCGATCTCGGGAATGGTGTACACGCCGGTGGGCACCAGGCTCGTGGCGGCGGGGGGCTCGAGCCCGAACGCGGCGAGGGCCGCGCGCCTGCCCTGATCCGCCGCCGCGCACGCGAGCGCCGGCGGCCCGATGGCATCGCCCGCCGCGTATATCCCGGGAACGTTGGTCTCGAAACGCTCGTTGACCTCCACGTGGCCGCGCGAGCTGACGCCGAGCTTCACGCGGTCCAAACCGATGCCGTCGAGGTTGGCGATCCGGCCGAATGCAGCGAATACGATATCCGCGGTCAATGTGTCCCCGTCCGCGAGCGACACTTCGACCTGCGAGAAGCCGTCGAAGCGCGCGCCCGTGACCTCCGCCGCGGCGCGATACGTGCCGCCCATCGACCGGAACGCGGCGAGAAACCCTGCGCGCAGCGGCGCGTCCAGAAATCCCAACGGCTCTGAAGCCTTGTCGAGCAAGGTCACGGAGCAGCCGAGCGCCGCGAAGATCGAGGCGTATTCACAGGCGATGACGCCGCTCCCGAGAACGATCAGGGTGCGCGGCAGATACGGCAGGCTGAGCACCGAATCGCTGTCGAGAATGTGTTCATGATCGACCTGGATCGCCGTCACATGCCGCGGCCGGGAACCGGTGGCGAGCAAAATGCGCTGCGCGTGCAGCACGGTTCGATTTCCGTCCAGGCGCTGCACCTCGACGCGGCCGGCATCGAGCAGCGTACCGCGGCCGCGGATCAGCGCCACTTGATTGCGCGCGAGCTGAGCCTGCAGATATCGATCCTGGGCCGAGATCACCGACTCGACGCCATCGAGCAGCGCGGAGAGCGGCGCATCGCCCGACAGCTCCACCGCCAGGGAGGAGGCGCTGCCGCGCATTCGCCGGTAGCGCAGAG
Source organism: Steroidobacteraceae bacterium (assembly GCA_036501585.1). Taxonomy (GTDB): domain Bacteria; phylum Pseudomonadota; class Gammaproteobacteria; order Steroidobacterales; family Steroidobacteraceae; genus Bog-1198. Next base: position 21,142 of record DASYAC010000298.1, on the reverse strand, counting down.
CCTGCTCCCGAAGCGCTTTGCTCGGAATGGTTCCCGACAACAGGCAGGATCCGCCCACCTGCGGTTCCCGCTCGATGACGGCGGCGCGAAACCCGGCTTTGGAGGCCTGAATGGCAGCCTTCTGGCCGGCCGGACCGGACCCGAGACAGATCAGATCGAATCGGTCCGACGCCACGGCTCAAAGGCCCGCGAGGCTCAACACATGGTCCCGCTTCGCCAAGAGAGCGCGGCGATCGTCGGGAAACACGCCCAGATGCTCGAAGACCGGGCTTTCGATCACCAATTCCTCGCTGAAGCATTGCGGATGCAGCGTATGAGTCGCGAGCAAATGGGCCGCGTTCACGGTTCCCGCCAGATCGCTGTGCGCGGATTCGAGGTAGTTGCGCCAGCCGCTCGCTCCGCTCTGCACGTCCTCGGGAAGCCGCCAGTTATCCATCAGGACGCGTCCGAAGGCGGGCTCGAATTCCGCCACCAGGCCGGCGAAGGTCTGCGCATCCATGACCGTGCGCTCGGCCGCCTCGAAGCGCGAGAGAATCTTCAGCGCCAGCGCAGCGCCCGTCCGGTGCATCAGCGCGGCGAGAAAGGCGCTTTCCACGTGCTTGCGCCGCTCGCGGGCAATTTCCTTGGCCCACAATCCGGCGAGCCACGCCTCGCGCCATAGATCCTCGGACTCCGGCTCATGGCCGGGGGCATTGAAAACCTCGCCGCGCAGCATCACCGCGGTGGCGATGTTGCGAACCTCGGCGATGCCGAGCCAGGAGACCGCCTGCTGCAAGGACACGACGGCCGCGCGTGGGCGCAGCGCCGGGGAATTCGCGACTCGCATGATCTCTCCGGCCAGGGCCGGATCGGACTGAATCAGCCTGGCGAGTTGCGCCGCATCGATGACTTCCCCGGCGGTGAGCTGAGCAAGCTGCGCGCAGACGCGCGGCAACGGCGCAATGGATTGCGGCGAGGCCAGCGAGTCCGACAGATGGGCCCGCGCAGTCTGACTGTGCAGCGCTGACGACGCGGCGGCCGGCTCGACACTCACTGACATACCTCATGCACGACAGTCCAACACCAAGCATCGGCAGGAATCCCCGATGCTTGAGTATCTCGAGTGGAGAGGGCCCGGGCCCGCGCGCCCCCGGCGCATCTCTGCGTTATGTCAAACGGAAGCGAAGGCCCGATCGAGTGCCTGAGACAGATCCGAGATCAGATCCTGCTGGTCCTCGATCCCGATGGACAAGCGCACGGTTCCCCGGCCGATGAGAGACGACTCGCGCTGCTCCGGCGTATATTCCTGTCCGCCCATCAGCTGCGGTGGCACGACCAGCGACTCGGTCGAGCCCAGGCTCGCGGCAATGGAAAAGAACTCGAGCGACTCCGCGAACCGATTGCCTTCCCGGGTACCGCCGTCGAGCTCGAAGCTCACCACCGTTCCGAAGTCCTTCATCTGCCGTTTGGCCAGCGCATGCTGAGGATGGGACTCGAGCCCGGGATAGAAGACTCGTTTCACCCGCGGATGATCCGCGAGGAAGCGGCTCACCGCCGCCGCATTGGCGCACTGCCGCTCATAGCGCAAAAAATAAGTCCGCATGCCGCGCTGGATCAAGAACGCGGCGTGCGGATCGAGCGTCGGGCCGAGCGACACGATGTCCTTGCGCATGTCTTTGATCAATTCCCTGCCGGCGATGATCGCCCCGCCCATCACGTCGCCGTGCCCGGAGGCGTACTTGGTCAGGCTGTGCAGAAAGATGTCGATGTCGAAGCCTCCGTGGTTGTGAAAGCCCGCGAAGGTATTGTCCATGACGGTGAGAGCACCCGTGCGGCGCGCGTGCCGGGTCAGATGCTCGATGTCAGCGATCTTGGTGACGGGGTTGGTGGGGCTTTCGAACAGCACCAGCCGGGTTCTGGTCCCGTTCAACACGCGCTCGATGCCTGCGCGGTCCTCGATCGACAGGAGATCGTGCGTCACACCATACCTCGCGAGGAGATGCTGCACGAGATATCGGGTGGGTCCGTAGGACTCGATGAAAGCGAGAACATGGTCGCCCTGCTTGCACAGTGCCAGCGCGGTGGCGGCTATGGTGGCAACCCCGGAGCCGACCAGGAGACAATCCTCTCTGCCCTGCAGCTGTGCGAGGGTGAGCTCGAGTTGTCTCAGCGTCGGATTCGACGTCCGCGAGTAATAAAACCCCGCGCGGTCTCCTTTGAGGAAGCGCAGGGTTTCGTCGGTGTCGTCGAACGAGAACTTCACCGACTGATATATCGGCGCAACCAGCGGCCGATTGTCCGGCGGCAGATCGGCCGGCGGCGGGTGATTGACGAACGTGTTGTTTTTCATCGGGCAACGATAATCGAGGGGAATGTGCATTGAAAGCGGCGCGCCGCCCGGAATGGCTCCCCGCTCAGCGGCGCGTGAACACCGGCGGCATCGAGGCCAGCGCCCGCCACAGCGCCAAGAGCCCCAGCCCAGCCAGCGTCAGCTCATCGACGGCACCGCCGCCGCCGGTGTTCTGCGATGCGGTGACCGTCAGCGTCACCGTGGTGGTCGGCGAAGTCCCGGCCGCATTCGTGCAGTACAACGTATACGTGAACGTGCCCAATGTAACCGGAGTGACCGAGTTCTGGCCCGAAGGCCCCAGAACTCCCGTCCAACCGGAAGAGACCGCATTCGTGCTGCCGCTGGCCGTGCAGGAGCTCGCATTGACGGAGCTCCAGCTGATGGTCGTCGTGGTGTCGGCCGGAACGGAAGAGGCACCCAGCGTCAGCGTCGGCGCCGCAGGCTTCACCGTCTGCGGCGTCGCGGTCAAGGTGACATTGGCGGGGGCCGACGAGCCGCCAAGATTACTGCAGGTGAGCGTGTAGGTTTGAGGTCCTACGGCCGCAGGGGTGATCGTCTCGCTGCCGCTCGTGGCCAACGTTCCGCTCCAGGCGCCGGACGCGGTGCAGCTCGTCGCGCTCACGGAAGACCAGGCCAGCGTCGTCGAGCTTCCGACGGTGACGGAGGGCGAGCCCAGCGTGAACGTGGGGACCGCCGGAGGCGTGCCCGAATAGACCGGAAGGGTGGCCGTCCCGGCCGCCGACGTACCAAACGCATTCGTGCACGTCAACAGGTAGGTTTGCGTGCCGGCCGCGGTCGGCGTCAGCGTCACACTGCCGTTGGTCGCCTGCGCCCCGGTCCAGTTGGCTGAAATTCCGCTGCCGCTTCCGGACGCGGTACAGCTCGTGGCGTCCATCGAGGTCCACGTGAGCGTGGCGGTCGAGCCCAGGGGGATCGACAGCACCGATAGCGAGAGCGTCGGTATGACCAGCGCGGCGTCGGCCTGGATGAAGCCGTAGCCGGAACTGAAGTTCGGGGTCGACGTGCTCATCGGCAATGCGCTCGAGCGCAGTGAAGCATAGATCTGCGCAGGAGTCGCCGAGGGGTCCGCCTGCAGCATGAGCGCCGCGATTCCGGCCGCATGCGGCGTGGCGGCCGAGGTTCCGAAGAAATTAGGGTACGAGTGATCGTTCTGGCACTGGCTGATCGACGTGGTCAGCAATCCGCCGGAGGACACGGGCACGGGCGGGGGGGTGGTCACGTCCACGGGCGGGAGGTTATCAGGGGAGCTGATCTGGTATCCCAGGAACGTATCGTTCACGCCGTCCGGCCCGACGAAGTCCGGTTTTTGGCGGATGACGGGGGTCGTGAGCCGCGCGCCGGACGTATCGAACAGAATGGGCGCGCCGCCCAGAGAGGAGAATGGCTCCAGGACCGCCGGCGTCGTTCCGCAAGCGGGCGTTTGGAAATAGAACGCGGCTCCCACCGCCGCGGCGCCGGCGGCGCCCGGGTGTCCCTGAATGCTCGCGCTATTCGTGGCGAAGGCATTGATGGTGCTGCCGAGGCCGTCATCCTCGACGGCGACGATGATGCGTCCGGGGACGATCGTGCCCTTGGAGTTGGTCGCGAGGCCCACCACGATGTTCAAGTTCTGCTGTGCACTGTTGCCCGCGGCATTCGCCGGGTTGCCGATGATCAAGACCTGGTAGGGATCGGATCCCACGGCGGTCGGCCCCGTGCAGCTCTCGGCATTGTTGTCGAGATCCGTGATCGTGACGCTGCCCGTTCCACCCGAGACGCACAGATCGATGCCGCTGCTCGCGCCGGGGCTGCCGGCGGCGCCGGTCACGTACGGCTGGTCCCACTCCACGACCACGGCGATGAAACCGCCCGGCGGAATCGGCGGAACGGTTACCGACAGAGAGGTCGTATTCGTCGCACCCGTCCGGTCGAAGTTGAGCAGATGCTCGCCCGCGTTCGATCCGCTGCTCGAGGTCGAGGCGAAGCTCGGTGCCGTGTTCTGATAGGTCAAATCGCTGTCGTTGCCGGCGGCCGAGAAATAAGCCACGCCCTGCGCTTCGACGGCATCGACTGCCTCTGCGACCAGACCATCCTGGAAAAAGGGCTCGTCGAAATACCCCACGTCGTCGGCGATGACTTTTGCGCCGGCCGCGGCCAGTTTGCCGATGCCGCTGGCGTAGTCAGCCTCGTTGTTGTCCGCGGTATAGAACGCCAGGGTCGTCCCGGGCGCTGCGTCGTAGACGATCTGCAGCATGGCCCGGCCTTCATCCGTGAAAGGCGTCTGCGTGGGTGCGCCGTAGTCCGGGCAATCCGCTTCCTCCAGCACATCCACGTTCGCCGGCAGATCGCCCGTCGATACGTCGGTCGCATAATCGGCGGTGAATCCGTTGTAGGCGTAGCCTTCGTTGCCCGAGACCGGGACGCCGCTGCCCGGCGCGGCGTAGACCGCGTAACAATTGAAGCTGTCCGAAAGTACGCCCACCGTCACACCGGTGCCGAGCAGCGTCGGATAGTTCGTGCGTACGACGGAGCTGCGTTGCGCGAAATCACCTTGGGACATCACCGCGCCGGTGCGCGCCCGGGACATGGCGGCTCGAATACCGGCGACCTCGGCGCGGGCCGCCGCGGTCTCGAGCTGGCTGATGGGCAGCAAACCACCCACATCATTGGAATACACCGCCGCCTTTTGAAGACCCAATGCCACCAAGGAGGATTCCAATGCCTGAGGATCGCCGCGGGTGGTCGCATCGATCGCGACATACGCCGGTCCGCCCGCCGACAGCTGAGCGAATCGAGCGGCCGGGCTCAGCGAATGCAGATCGGCCAGTAAATGCTGGGGCCGCGCCGATGATGCATGCCGCGACAGATCGGCGAGCACGGAGTCCATCTTGGCCGTGGTCCCGCTTTGACGTTGCGCGGCACTGCGCGTCCCCACCGCGTACAGCCGGGCGCTCCCCGGAACGGCCGCGCCGTGCAGGTTGATCAGTCGCGCCGGAGCGACAGCCGAGGAGGCGGTCATGGCCGCCAGACCCGCCAGGGCTCCAAGTGCAAAGAAACGTGAACTCATCCCGCGATCTCCCACAATTGCGCTCGCAACAGCCTTCAGACTGGCGTGCGCTGAAAAAGTTTGGCGCTGCCGCGCGCCTATGATCCCAGATCGGAACGATTCCCGCTTCGATAATCAGCGGACCCGGGCGCGCCGGCGGACGCGGGCGCGCCGGCCACGAGCGCGCCGCGCACCCATGTTCCGTCACCTACGCGACGGCTTTCTCGATTTTCGCTGCGCGCGACATCCAGAAGCTCACGCCGACGATCATCAGCGTGACCACCGTGATGGTCATGGTCGCAAGCACGTTGATCTCCGGACTCACGCCCAGGCGCACCTTCGAGAACACCACCATCGGCAGCGTGCTCGACCCGGGCCCGGAGGTAAAGCTCGAAATCACCAGATCATCCCAGGACAGCGTGAAGGCGAGCAGCCAGCCGGAGAGAATCGCCGGGAAAATGATGGGCAGCGTGATCAGGAAGAACACCTTCACCGGGCGGCAGCCCAGATCCATGGCGGCCTCCTCGAGGGCCGTATCGAACGTCGCCATGCGCGACTGCACCACCACGGTGACATAGGCCATGGAGAAGGTCATGTGCGCGATGGTCATGGTGGTGATGCCGCGGCCCGCCGGCCACCCGATCCACTGCTCCAGCGCGACGAACAGCAGCAACAGCGACAAGCCGGTGATCACCTCGGGCATGACCAGGGGCGCCGTCGTCATGGCGTTGAGCGTGAATCGCCCTCGAAACTGCGAGAAACGCGCGAGCCCGAATCCCGCTAGCGTTCCCAGGATCACCGAACCCGATGCGTTCATCACCGCGACCTTCAGCGAGATCCATGCGGCGTCCAGGATCTCCTCGTTATGCAGGAGCGATACGTACCACTTCAGGGTGGGCGAGTTCGCGGAGTCCCACACCGTGACCAATTTCGAGGCGTTGAAGGAAAACACCACCATCGACAGGATGGGAACGTACAGGAAGGCGAATCCGAATGCGAGGCAGGTGACGATGAAATACGAGCGGCGGTAGTTCATCGGGTACCCGCCGACTCGCGCGCCTGCACGCTCTGATACCACATCATGAAGGGCACCAGGAGCAGGAGCAGCAGTATCGCCACGGCGCTCGCCACCGGCCACGCCCGGTTCGAGAAGAACTCATCCCAGAGCACGCGGCCGATCATCAGCGCGTTCGGGCCGCCGAGCAGCGCCGGAATCACGAACTCGCCCACCGCCGGTATGAACACCAGCATGGATCCGGCGAGAACGCCGTTGCGCGACAGCGGCAAGGTGATCTTGTAGAACGCCTGCCAGGGGCGGCACCCGAGATCCTCCGCCGCCTCCAGGAGCTGCCAGTCCATTTTCTCGAGATTCGCGTACAGCGGCAGGATCAGGAACGGCAGATAGGAGTAGACGATGCCCACGTACATGGCGAACGGCGTGTACAGCATGGTGATGGGCTCGTGGATCACGCCGAGCCACAGGAGCACGTTGTTGATGACCCCGTTGGTCTTGAGCAATCCGATCCAGGCGTACACGCGCAAGAGGAGCGAGGTCCAGAACGGCAGCACCACGAGCAGCAGGAGGATGTTCCGCGTCCTCGCGGTGGACCGCGCGATGCCGTAGGCGATCGGATAGCCGATCAGCAGACACAGGAGCGAGGAGATGAACGCGACCTTGATCGAGTTCAAAAAAGCGTTGATGTACAGCGAGTCGGTGAACAGAAACGCGTAATTGTTGAAGTTGACCCTGATGGCCAGCGCATTCTTGCCGACCCACTCGATCAGCGGTTTGTAGGGGGGAATCGCCAGATCGATGTCGGAGAAGGAGATCTTCAGAACGATGACGAAGGGCACGACGAAGAACAGCAACAGCCACAGATACGGCAGCGCCACCACCAGACCGCGGCCGGACATGCCGAGCTTCAGGAGTGGATGCCGGCGTCTCATCGATTCGGGCGTCTCATCGATTCAGGCGTCTCATCGACTCATCGGGTCACGACCACCGGGCTCGAGGCATCCCACGACAGGTACACCTGCTGCTCCCAGGTGATCGCTTCGGCGTGGCGCGAGGTGTTCGGCTGGGTCACCCGCACCACCTTGCCGGAGGCGAGCTTGACCAGGTAGATCGACAAATCCCCGAGGTAGGCGATGTCCTGGACGGTGCCGCGAACCACGTTGTCGGTGCCGCGAACCGCATCGTCGGTGCCGCGAGCCGCATCGTCGGTCCCGCTTACCGCGTTGTCGGTGCCGTGGGCGCCGCCGCTGCCCTCGACCTGGCACTCGGGTGGCGAGGTCGACATGAAGATCTTCTCGGGCCGCACCGCAGCCCACACCACCGCTTCGGGCGCGGCGCTGATCCCGTGGCTCACGTAGATGGTACCGCCCAGCTCGTCCGAGCCGATGCGCACGTATTCGGGCTCGTCCTCGAGGAGCTTGCCCTCGAAAATGTTCACCGAGCCCACGAAATCCGCGACGAACTTCGAGGACGGAAACTCGTAGATTTCGGTGGGCGTGCCGGCTTGAACGATCTCGCCGTGATCCATGACTCCGATGCGGCTCGCGAGCGTCATCGCCTCTTCTTGGTCGTGAGTGACGACCAGGAAGGTCACTCCGAGCTTGTCCTGCAGGCCGATCAGCTCGAATTGCGTATGCTCGCGCAGCTTCTTGTCGAGAGCGCCCAGCGGTTCATCGAGCAAGAGGAGCTTCGGACGCTTCACCAGCGAGCGCGCCAGCGCGACCCGTTGCTTCTGCCCGCCGGACAGCTGATGCGGCTTGCGCTTTCCAAACCCGCCCAGCTTGACGAGCTCGAGCATGGTGGCGACCCGCTCGGCGATCGCGGCCTTGGGAACGCCGTCCTGTTTCAGGCCGAAGGCGACGTTCTGCTCGACATTCATGTGAGGGAACAACGCATACGACTGGAACATCATGTTCACGGGCCGTTCGTAGGGCGGCACGCCGGTCATGTCCTCGCCGTCGATCAGAATGCGCCCGGCGGTGGGCGTCTCGAATCCGCCGAGCATGCGCAGGAGCGTCGTCTTGCCGCAGCCCGATGCGCCGAGCAGGCAGAATATCTCGCCCTTGTAGATCTTCAGGCTCACGTCGTCGACGGCCTTGAAGTCGCCGAACGACTTCGTGACGCGCTCGATCTCCACGTAAGGACGGGCCGCGGGATCCCGCCAGGGAGCGGTCTTGACTGCTTCGCCTGAATTGGCCATCGGCTATTGCCCCGTCTTGAACTTCTGCCAGAGGCGGGTGATGGCGCGGGTTTGATCGGGCGAGTCCGCGAGCTGCACCGCGAGCTTTTGGCGCAGCTCCGGCGGCGGATAGATCTCCGGGTCGTTCTTGACGGAATCCAGCACGTAGGGGGCCGAGGCGGCATTCGCGTTCGCGTAGCGCTTGAAATTGCTGATGTCGGCCGTGACCTTGGGCTCCATGATGTAGTTCAGGTAGGCATAGGCGGCATCCGGGTGCGGCGCATCCTTGGGGATCGCCAGCATGTCGAACCACAGGATGGAGCCCTCCTTCGGCACGATGTATTTGATCTCGACGCCCTTGTTGGCGTCCCGGGCACGGTCGCGCGCCTGCAGGATGTCGCCGTTGTAGCCCACGGCGACGCAGAGATCTCCGTTGGCGAGCGCCTCGATGTACTCCGAGGAATTGATGTTGCGGACATACGGGCGGATCTTGAGGAGCGTCTCCTCGGCGGCGGCCGCGTCCTCGGGCTTCTGCGAGTTCGGATCGCGCCCGAGATAGCTCAGCACCACGCGCATCATCTCGGCCGGAGAGTCGAGCACGCTGATCCCGCATTTCGCGATCTTCGAGGCCACCGCGGGATCGAACACCAGCCGCCAGCTGTCGAGCGGGGCATCCGGCATGAGCTCCTTCACCATTTTCTCGTTGTAGCCGATGCCGTTGGTCCCCCACATGTAGATCACGCCGTGCGCGTTGCCGGGATCATGCAGGGCGACGCGCTCCATCAGCTGGGGATCCATGTTCTTCAGATTGGGGAGCTTCGATTTGTCGAGGGTCAGGTAGACGCCCGCCTTGATCTGCCGTTCGAAGTAGGAGGCGGTGGGCACGACCACGTCGAAGCCGCTCGAGCCCGCGAGGAGCTTGGTCTCGAGGGTTTCGTTGGTGTCGAAATAGGAGGCGTTGACCTTGGTGCCGGTCTCCTTTTCGAAGTCCGACAGGGTATTCGGCGCGAGGTAGTCGGACCAGATGTAGAGATTGAGGACCTTGCCTGACTCCGCCGCCCCCGAGGCCGCTCGCTCGTCGTTGCCGGCGGCCTTCGGGCCTTTGGAGCCCCCGCATGCCGACAACAAAAAAAAGAAACCGACTATTGCAGCCCCACGCCAAGACACCGCCGCTCTTCCCATTAACCGCGTCCCCTGAGTCGTTGCGAGGCGCTAGTTATATCCCAGCCCGGGGCCGGGGGACAGAGCCGAACCGACGATTCTCATCGGGGTCCGGCCCATGTGCCGGGAGCCTAGACATTCAGCAACAGATGTTCGCGTTCCCAGGAGCTGATCACCTGCGCGAAGGTCTCGTACTCGGCCTCCTTGACCGCGGTGAAGGCGAGCACGAAACGGTCGCCGAACACATCGACCAGGGGCTTCGACTCGCGCAACAGCCGCAGGGCTTCCGCGAGCGTGCGCGGCAGCGCAATGGCGAGATCGTACGCGCTGCCGGCGATGGGCTCGGAGGGCTTCAACGCCTCCACCATGCCGAGATAGCCGCAGGCGAGGGACGCGGCGATCGCGAGATAGGGGTTCGCGTCGGCGCCGCCGACCCGGTTCTCCACGCGCCGGGCATCCGGTCCGGACATCGGCACGCGCAGGCCGGCGGTGCGGTTGTCATATCCCCAGTGCACGTTGATCGGCGCGGAGGAGTAGCGGCTGATGCGCCGGTAGCTGTTCACGTTCGGCGCGAACAGCGACATCGCGCCCGGCAGATATTTCTGGAGTCCGGCGATATGCCCGAAGAAGAGCGACGAAGGCGTGCCGTCGGCGTTGCTGAAGATGTTGCGGCGGGTCCTCGTGTCGACCACGCTCTGGTGCAGGTGCATGGCGCTGCCGGGCTCCTTGGCCATGGGTTTCGCCATGAAGGTGGCGTACATCTTGTGCCGCATCGCCGCCTCGCGCGCCGTGCGCTTGAAGAGAAACGCCTGATCGGCAAGCGACATCGGGTACCCATGCAGCAGATTGATTTCCATCTGCGCCGCGCCCGCCTCGTGAATCAGCGTGTCGATCTCGATGTCCTGCGCCTCGCAGAACGAATACATGTCGTCGAACAGCGGGTCGAACTCGTTGACCGCCGCGATGCTGTACGCCTGGCGGCCGATCTCCGGCCGTCCGGAGCGGCCCACCGGCGGCTTCAAGGGGTAGTCGGAGTCGACGTTCGGCTCGACCAGGAAGAATTCGAGCTCGGGCGCGACCACGGGCTCCCAGCCGTGCGCCTCGTAGAGCTCCAGCACGCGCCGGAGCACATAGCGCGGCGACATGGTGACCGGGCGCCCGTCGCCGTAGAAGCAATCGTGAATCACCTGCGCGGTGGGCTCCGCGGCCCAGGGCACCACCCGCACGGTCTTGGGATCCGCCTTCAGCACGATGTCGATGTCCGAGGGGTTCATCGCGCTCTGATCGTCCGGGTAGTCGCCGGTGACCGTCTGCAGAAATATCGCCTCGGGCAGCCGCATGCCCTCCTCTTCCGCGAACTTCTCGGCGGGCATGAGTTTGCCGCGCGCGACGCCCGCCATGTCCGGGATGATGGCCTCGACTTCCGAGATGCCGTGCTCTTTCAGGAATTGCTGAATCGTGCTAGCCATGGATCACCTTCTGCCTGCTGCGCGCCGCCGGGCGGCTTCGCCGAAGGCCTCGAACAACGCGCTTGAAAACGGGTTCTGCTCGAACTGCCATTCAGGATGCCATTGCAGACCCAGCGCGAAACTCTTCGAGTCGGCGACCCGGAACGCCTCGACCAGGCCGTCCGGTGCGCGAGCTTCCACGGCAAGTCCGCGGCCCAAAGTCTCGACGCCCTGCCAATGCAGGGAATTGACCTCGAGCCGGTCCTGTCCGGCGATGTCGCGAAGCCGCCCTCCAGGCTCCAGGAGGACCTCATGAGCGGGTCCGTATTGCACGTCGAGCGGTTGAGATTCGTCCTCACGGTGGTCCGAGAATCCAACCTCGTGCAACCGTTGATGCAGCGTACCGCCGTACGCCACGTTCATTTCTTGAAATCCACGGCAAACCGCGAGCACCGGCAAGCCGGCGGCGACGGCCCGGGGGATCAGCGGAAGCGTCGTTGCGTCCCGACTAGGATCATGCAGTGTTCCCGGCGTGCTGGCCGGGCCTCCGTAGTGATGAGGTTCGACGTTCGAAGCGCTGCCCGTGAACAGGATCCCATCGCAGGCCTCGACGAGCCGAGCCAGATCCAGCGCGGGCTCGAGGGATGGCACCAGCATGGGCAGCGCCCGTGCGCCGACGGCAATGGCGTCGATGTACTTCTCGCCGACCATGTGGAAATAATGCTTTCCACAGAGCCGGCGATCGGCAGGAATTCCGATGACGGGCAACCGAGACATGTTTAACAAATTAAACGCCTAGGTAGATAGCTAGGCTTTATCAGCGCCCTCATTACACCATACCCGCGGCACCCCGTCCCGGCAGGCGGTTCAAAATAGGCTAAGATTTAGGCATTTCCGGGACTTAGCCGTGATTGCTGCGACGCGTCATCGTTGCCTGGCAGTCGATTTTCCGGGTAGGCTCACAGGCGCCATAAGCTGTCAATAGCTATAAGATCTTAAACAGTCCATCGTCCGAGCCATCCCGTGCGCCTCACCCTCCCGCCCGTTCTCTCCTATTACAACGCCTCGAGTCCCCCGAACCTCGAGCACCCGCGGCCGCCGCTGGCAGGCGAGCTCGAGACGGACATCGCGGTCGTCGGCGGCGGGCTCGCCGGGTGCTCCGCGGCGCTGCATTTGGCGAAACGCGGGTTCAGGGTCGCCGTACTGGAGGCAAATTTCGTCGGGTACGGTGCCTCGGGACGCAGCGGCGGCCAGACTATCTTCGGTCTCGCCGCCAGCCAGAAGGCGCTCAGCTCCCAGGTCGGACGCGAAGACGCGAAACGGCTGTTCGAGATGTCGGTGGAGGCGCTCGATCTCAACCAGTCGCTCATCCGCGAGTACGGCATCGAGTGCGACTACCGTCCCAACCACGTGCACGTCGCGACCAAGCCGCGTCATCTCGTCGAGCTCTCCGAGTGGTTCGACGAGCTTCGCGGCGAGTACGATTACGGCTCGGTGCATCTGCTCGACCGGCGGGAGCTGCAAGCCCACGTGCGAAGCGCGCGCTATCTCGGCGGCCTGTTGGATACGCGCAGCGGACATCTGCACCCGTTGAAATTCACCCAAGGGGTGGCGCGTGCCGCCGAGGCGGCCGGCGCGGTGCTCTACGAGCACACGCCGGCGCTTCGCTACGAAGAGGGTGCCGGCGTCGTCGTGCACACGCCGAACGGCAGGGTGCGCTGCCGGCATCTCGTGCTCTGCGGCAACGCCTACTTGGGCCCGCTGGCGCCGGCGCTTTCGCGGCGAATTCTGGGCGTGGGCACGTACATCATCGCCACCCGCCCGCTCGAGGCTGCGCGCGCGCACGCGCTGTTGCCGAGCGATGCTGCAATAGCCGACATCAACTGGATCCTCGATTACTTCCGCCTGTCGGCCGATCGGCGGATTCTCTTCGGGGGGCGGGTGAGCTACAGCGCGTTTCAGCCGCCGCATCTCGCCGAATCGATGCGCCGGCGCATGGTGCGCATTTTCCCGGACCTCGCCGAGGTGCCGGTGGAATACGCCTGGGGCGGGTATCTCGACATCACCATGAGCCGGGCGCCCGACTTCGGACGGCTGTCGCCGAACGTCTTCTATCTCCAGGGCTTTTCCGGCCACGGCATGTCCCTCACGGTTCTCGCCGGGAAGGTGGTCGCCGAAGCGGTGGCGGGAACGGCCGAACGCTTCGACGTGTTCGCGCGCTTGCCGCACCGCGACTTTCCCGGCGGCCGCCTGCTGCGCAGGCCCTCGCTGGTGCTCGCGATGCTCTATTACCGGCTCAGGGACTGGTGGTAGCCCGGTCGACCTCGAGGATCGCCTCGAACAGCACCTCGGTGCCCGCCGACATTGCCTCGGCCGTCGCCCACTCCTCGGGCGTGTGGCTGCGCCCGTCCTTGCACGGAATGAACACCATCGCCGCCGGCGCGACCTGCGAGATGAACGCCATGTCGTGTCCCGCGCCGCTCGCCATCGATTTGGCGCTGAGGGCGAGCGTCGTCGCGCTCTTGTTCAGCACCGCCTGCAGGTGAGCATCGCACGCGGCCGGTAGATTGTCGGACAGGCAGGTGAGCTTCGAGCGCTCGACGTTGGCCGCTTCGGCCACGGAGCGGCTCTCGGCGTCCAGCATCTCGCGAAACTCCGTCATCAGCTGCCGGTCCTCGCTGCGCGCATCGATGACCATCCGCGCACTTCTCGGAATCACGTTGCTGCCGCCCGGGAGCGCCTCGATGATGCCGACGGTCGCGACGAAATGACCGCGACCCGCCGCCGCGAGCTCGAGCGCGGTCTCGTGCACCCAGACCACCAGGCGAGCCGCCGCGATCAAGGGATCGCGCCGGCCCCGCATCGGCGTCGTGCCGGCGTGACCCGCCCTGCCCTGAAATTCGACTTCCAGCCGCGTGATGCCGACGATCGCCGTGACGACCCCGATATCGATGCCCTCTCTCTCCAGAACGGGACCCTGTTCGATGTGAAGCTCGAGGGCCGCAGCGATGTCGCGGCGAGGCGCCATGGGCAACTTCGCAGGGTCGCCGCCGACCCGCGCGACCGCCGCGGCAAGCGTCTCGTTCTTCGGGTTCTTGAGTGTGAGCTGCTCCGCCGTCAGGCACCCCGTGATCCCGCGGCTGCCGACGCACGACAGGCCGAACTCATTCGGTTCCTCGGCCAGAAAATCGATGACTTCCAGCGGATGTTCGAGCTCGATGCCGTGCTCGCCGAGCGCACGGGCGATGGCGACGCCCGCGACCACGCCGGCCATGCCGTCGAAACGGCCGCCCGAAGGCACGGAATCGCTGTGCGAGCCCACGACGATCGCGGGCAGCGACGGTTGTTTGCCGCCGCGCCGCCCGATGAGATTGCCCGCGGCATCGACGTGGGTGGCAAGACCCGCCTCGCGCATGCGTCCGGTGAGCCATGCTCGCCCCTCGTCGAACAGCGGCGAGAAGGCGCGGCGCGTATAGGGGCGGCTCGGTTCGGTGATCGCGCCCAGCGCCATGAGGTCGGCCCAGAGCCCGCCCGAGTCGATGCGGCTGGTCACCCCGGCCGCCCGGCGCCGAGGGTCTGCGCGCCGGCGGCCAGCGGGGCACCCGCGCCGGTCCGCGCCGCCCCGCGCGGGCGGCCATCGCCCACGTGCGGCCGGAGGAATCGCCCGTGGCCCGCCCGGTTCACGATCTTCTCCCCGTCGTAGGCGAGCTGGCCGCGCACGAAGGTCGCCCCCACCCTGATGCGCATCTCGCGGCCGTCGAAGGAGCTCCACTGCACGGCCGACAGGCTCTTCGAGGCGTCGAAGGCAAAGCGGCCGGGCTCGGCGACGACGATGTCCGCATCGGCCCCCACATCCAGAGAGCCCTTGCGGTCGCGCAGCCAAAAATGACGCGCGGGCCCGTCGCTGAGCATTCGCACCACCATGGTCGGCGAGATGCCGCGCTCCTCGCATCCGGTCCAGAACGCGGGCAGAAGCGTCTCGAGGCCGGGGCCGCCCGAGGAATTCTTGAAAATATTGGGATTGGACTTGCGCTCGAGCCCCCAGGACACGTGGTCCGAGGACACGAACGTGCAGTGGCCGGCCGCGATGTGCGACCACAGAAGCTCCACCTCGGACTGCGGACGCACCGGCGGATAGTGCTTGAGTCTGGCTCCGAGCCGCTGCATGTCGGCTTCACCGTTCAGCATGAGATATTGAACGCAGGTCTCGATGCTGGTCTTGTGGCCGAACGCCCTGTAGTTCTCGCAGAGCTCGAAGCCCCGCGACAAGGAGGCGTGCACCACGTGCGCCCGCGCCCCGGTGAGCGCGCCGAGCTCGAAAACCAGCGCGGTGGCCAGGTGCTCGATGAGCGGGGTATGCGCGCGCCCGAAGGCGTCCCATCCGGTGTCCTCGGCCGCGAGCAGCCGCGCGACGTTCTTCCGCGTCAGCTCCTGCATCTGGTTGTGCACGCCGCAGGCCAGACCCGAGGGGGCGATCTGCGCGAACGCATCGTAAAGCACGTCCTCGTCGATTCGGGGAAAACGTCCGGGCGCCGCCTCGAAGGTGGAGAACTTGAATGCACACGCACCCGCCTCGATCAGGCCGGCGATCGTCGATGTCCCATGAGCCTCGGAAATCGTCGCATAGAGCGCCGCATCGACGTGGCAATCCCGCTCGACTTCCTTGATCTTGTTGCGCAAGAGCTCGCCGTGCCACACGGGCTCCGGGTCGTCGTAGGGCATGTCGACCATGGTGGTCACCCCGCCCGCCGCCGCCGCGCGCGAGGCATGACCGAGGCCCTCCTGGTTTGCCTGGCTTCCCGCGTGCACCTGACCGTCGATGACGCCCGGCAGGACCCAGAGGCCGTGCGCATCGTAGGTCTCGCGGGCCCGGGGCGGAGTTCCCTGTCCCGCCAGCGCGATCTTGCCGTCGGACACGGCCAGGAACCCGTCCTCGACGATGCGCTCCGCGAGCACCAGATTGCCGGTCACCACCAGATCGAAATCCGCCATGATCAACCCTCCCGCCGTCGCTCGAGCGCCGGCATCGTGACGCCGACGAGTCCCGGGCCAGGCGCCGCCCGCATTACCAGGCGCCGCCGGCATTAACGATAGCACCGAAGGACATCACTTCAGCCATCGGCGCTTCTCCGGCGGAAGATTGTCCACCAGCCACTGCTTGACGGCGTCGGTCGTCGCCTTGGGCGGCAGCGCTCGCTCGTTACCTTCCGCCCGGTCGCCCTCTTTCGCGGTCGCATCGAAGCCGGCTTTGGTCACCAGGCCGCCCGCCTCCATGGGCTCGGAGCGGTCCGTCCCCGCGTGCGGAATCAGCAACAGATCGCGTTCCAGCCGCATGCGGTTGGTGCGGGCCCAGTCGACCGCCGTCGGATCCCAGGGATCGATGTCCTCGTCCACGACCGTCACGCGTTTGACGATGCTCACCGCGGCGAACACCGCGAACATCACGCGGCGCGGTTGGCCGGGGCGCGGCGATGCCATCTGCACCACCACGTCGGTGCGGCCCGCGCCTGCCTCGGTGACCGCCACGTCGAGGACGTTGGGCACCGCGGCTCTTACGGCGCGGAGCAATCCCGCGGCAATGGGCAGTGCCGCCAGGTACATGTGCTCGCGGTGATAGCCCGGCTCGATGACCTGAAAAATTGCATCGCTCCGCCGGGTCACCGCGCTGAAGGTGGCGAGAAATCCGCTCCCGTAGTTCTCGTACATGCCGTGGTATTCCGAGACCAGGCCCTCCTCGATGGTGCGCCGTGCATCGATCCGCCCCTCGAGCACCAGTTCGGCTTCGGCCGGCACCGACAGGTCCACGGTCAGGGCGCGGGCGACGCGGACGGGCTCGCCCAGCAGATGCCCGGCGCATTCCAGCTCATCGTCGCCGACGCCCAGGTACAGGCACGCCGCCAGCTGAATCGCCGGATGAGCCCCCACGACCACCCCGATGTCGAGTTCGCGGCCCGCGGCGGCCGCGCGCCGCGCGAACAGCGCCAGATGATGATTGGGCGCAATGCCGATCATCGCGCTGCGGCCGTCCAGGATCGCGAGCCGCGCGAAGGATAGATTGCCGCGGCCGCTCTCGGGATCCCGTGCGACGATGGCGCCCGCGGTCACGTACGGCCGTTCTTCCCGCTCGAAGAATCTCGGCACCGGAAGCGTCGCCAGCGGATTCTCGGTCGTGACGCACGCCTGCACTGGTGCCTCGTGGACCCCGGTCGCCGCCACCGGGTTCGAGATCGCCGCGGTGAGCCGCGGCAGAATGTCCGCGGTCTCGATGCCGAGCGCCGCCGCGATCCTCCGGCGGCCATTGAACAAGTTGCCGGCGGCGCGAAGCCCCGACCCCTCGATCCGTTCGAACATCAGCGCGGGTCCGGCATCCGCCGAGGAGAGGAACGCCGAAAGCTCGAAACGGCGGTCGACCACCTTGCCGATCCGCAGCAGTGAGCCCTCCCGCTCGAGTCTGTCCAGGAACGGCCGTATGGACTGGCCATCGCTCACGCTCATACCATTGCCCGCGTCCCTCGATGATTCCGTTGGGGGATACTATTCGTTTTGTCTATTCCACCACATATCCTACCCACCACGTATTCTAAAATCCGATCATGGCTAAAATCCGATCATGGTGATTGCTTGACCGTCATTCTCAACAACCGCGCCGATATCACTCTGACTGCCTTTTACCGCGTCGCATGGCAGCGCGAGGGCGTGCGCATCGGCGCCGACGCCATGCAACGGATCGCCGCCTGCCGCGCGTCGTTCCTCGAGCTCATCGACAAGGACCCGTCGGTGGTCATCTACGGCGTGACCACCGCCATGGGCGAGCGGGCGAGCCACCGCTTGACGCTCGAAGAGCGCGACATGCATGCGCGCATCAAGCCGTTTCCCGCCGCGACCTCCTTCGGGGACCCCCTCCCGGATCGCGTGGTGAGAGGCATCGTGTTCGCGCGCCTGGCCAATTTTGTCGAGGGACATTCCGCCACGACGCCGCGCATCGCCGAGGCCGTGGCCGGGATGCTCGATGGCCGGCCGATGCCGCAGGTCGCTGCGGCCGGTCAAGGCGGCGCGGGAGAGATCCTCGCGCTCTATCCGTTGTTCGCGGAGCTCTCCAAGCGCTTCGACCTCGAGGTGAAGGAGCGCGGATCTCTGATCAACGGTTCGCCCTGTGCGGCTGCGTTGATCGCCGACGCCG
The DNA here is from genome assembly GCA_036501585.1 of Steroidobacteraceae bacterium. Taxonomy (GTDB): domain Bacteria; phylum Pseudomonadota; class Gammaproteobacteria; order Steroidobacterales; family Steroidobacteraceae; genus Bog-1198. Next base: position 2,784 of record DASYAC010000298.1, on the reverse strand, counting down.
CGATCGCCGGGCGCCGCCGGTTGCAGCTCGCCCTCGAAACCTTCGCCCTGTCGATCGAAGCGTTCCGTGCACCGATCGAGCATTACGACCAGGCGCTCGATTTGCTGTGGGGCGATCCCGACGAGGCCGCCGTGCTCAAGTCGCTGCGCACCTATTTGGGCGAGTTCCAAGGCCGCCGCAACTATCAAGCGCCGGTGAGTTACCGGATCGTGCCGCGCATCCTCGGGCATGCGCATCGCGCCGTGTCCGCGGCCGAGCGTGCCGCCAAGATCTCGCTATCCGCAGTATCCGACAATCCCGTCTATCTTCCGCCCGATGCCCAGCATCCCTATGGACGCTGTCTCAGCACGGGCGGCTACCACAACGCCATGGCCGCGCCCGCACTCGACGATATGGCGGGGATCTGGGCGGATGTCTGCCTGTTGGCGGACCGTCACTGCGGCAAATTGCTGAACGGCCAGATCTCTTATCTGCCGGACCAGCTCCTGGTGGGGCGCCAACCCGGTCAAAGCGACGGACGCGGGAACATCGGCTACATACCGATGACCGTCAACGGGTATGTCGAGCTCGCCAAGGCGGCCGCACAGCGCACGTTCATCCCTGGCAGCGACAGCATGGGATCGGGTCAGGACGACGTCGCGACCCCGGGGCTCATCGCCTGGACCAAGGAGGCGCGGGCCGCCCGCTGTCTCGACGCCTGTCTCGGCATGCTCGCCGTGGTGGCCTCGCAGGCGCTGTTCGTCACCGATCGCAAAGCGCCGCTTCCCCTCGGTAAATTCGTGGAGCTCGTCCGCACCTACGTGGCGCCGGTGGTCGAGGATCGAGTCCTCGGTCCCGAGCTCGGGCAGCTGGCGGACGCCATCACCGCCAATATTTTCGCGCCCGACGAGCGCATCGACTCGACCGACGCGTGAATCGCCGCTCAAACCGCTTCGAGTCGCTTCGCCGGCGCGGCACACCCGGTCAGAACGCCGCGATCGACGAATACCTCGCCGGCAAGCTCGACCGGCGAGACTTCCTTCGGCATGCGGCCCTCTTGGGACTCGCCGCACCGCTCGTCGGAGTGATACCCCCTCGTTCGGCCCGCGCGGCCGGCGCACCCGTACGCACGCTGACCGTGGGGATGCCGGTCCCCGCCGGACTGATCGATCCGTTGACCATTGGCGACACCGGCGGCGTTTGCCTGCTGAGTCAAACCGGCGAGTACCTCGCGAACTCCGATCCCGACCTGCGTCTCGAGCCGGCGCTCGCCGAAAGCTGGCAACCGAACGCGGACGGCAGCGTCTGGACGTTCAAGATCCGCCGCCAGGTTCGCTTCCACGACGGCCGTACCCTCACCGCCGCCGACGTGGCCGCCACCATGAACCGGCTCGCGGACCCCGCGAACGGATCGATCGCCCTGTCCGCCTTCGCAGGCACCCTGTCCAAAGGCGGCGCGCTGGCGCTCGATGACTACACCGTGGCGTTCCGGCTCGACGCGCCGAACGGCAGCTTCCCCTACCTCGTCTCGTCGGACAATTACAACGCCATCATCCTGCCCGCCGATTATTCCGGCGATTTCGAGCGCACATTCAACGGCACCGGACCTTTCAGGCTGGAGAAATACGTCTCCAAGGCGCACGCCTCGTTCGTCCGGAACGAGAGTTACTGGGGCGGGAAGTCCACGGTGAGGCGGGTGCTGTTCGACTTCTACGACAGTATCCAGGCGCAGGTACTGGCGATGCAGGGCGGCCAGCTCGACGTGCTGCTGCATGTTCCGGTGCAGGGCAGCCAGGCCCTCCTTGCCGATCCGCGGCTCTCCATCGTGAGCTTGAAATCGAGCGCCCACGAACAAGTTCATCTGCGCACCGACAAGGGGCCCTTCGCCGACAAGCGCGTACGCCGCGCGATCGCGCTCTGCCTCAACCGCGGGAATCTCGTGCGCGGCATGTTCCGGGGCCGTTCGGCCCTCGGCAACGACTCCCCGTTCGCGCCGATTTTTCCCGCCACCGATCCGACCGTACCGCAGCGCGACGAGGACCTCGTCCTCGCCAGAAAGCTCCTGGCAGAGGCGGGCGTACCCAACGGCTTCAAGGCCCGGCTCAACGCCGAACGCTTCCAGGAGATTCCGGACTACGCCGTCGTCATCCAGAACGCCGCTCGAAAGATCGGCATCGACTTGACGCTCGACGTGGAGGACCAATCGGCTTATTTCGGACGCGCCGTGTTCGGCGCGTCCGACTGGCTGGATTCCGAGATGGGCATCGAGGATTACGCGCATCGCGGCGTACCCAACACCATCCTGACCGCAAGCCTCGGCAGCCGCGGCAATTTCAATGCGGCGCATTTCAAGAATCCGGACTACGACCGTCTCACCGCCGAGTACATCGCCGCGCTCGACCCCGCGTCCCAGCGCGCGGCCGCGGGCCGGATTCAGCGCTTGCTGCTGGAGGAGACGCCGGTGATCATCGCCTATTTCTACGACTGGCTGTCGGTGACCGCCAAGGACGTGAGCGGCGTGCGGCCGACGGCCATGGGTCAGCTCAACCTCGCGGCGGTCCGCGTATCGGGCGGGCGCCTCGGCTGACGAGCAGGACTTCGCCTGGTCCTATTGCCGACCGCGCGCCAATGAGCGCAAGATCATTCCGCGTAACGGATCCCTGCGGAGCGGACATGTGCGAGCAAGACGACCTCGATGAATTTGCGCGGCGCTCGGGCGAGCTGACGCGCAGGCAGTTCGGCGCGATGACGATGAGCGCCGGATTGATGGCCGCCGTACCGGCTTTCGGCAATGCCCCGCCCACC
>DASYAC010000297.1:0-13035 GCA_036501585.1 Steroidobacteraceae bacterium | reverse complement strand
GGCGCCGATGGGCGGCCACGTGCGCAGCGCCATTCAGATCACCACCGCCGGCGGCATCTGCGCGGTGCTCGACATGCTCCGCGCCGGGCATCTTCCCCAATCCGGTCTCATCAAGCAGGAAGAGATCGGCCTCCAGACGTTTCTCGCCAATCGATTCGGCCGGGTCTACGCGACGGCGGCGGCCGCGGCGTCCAACGCCGCCTGAGGTAGATCAGCACGCGCGCACTCGTTGAGGTGTCGCGTCATTGCAGTAGCCGAGGGTGGCTGCGCCGCCCCGGCCTTTTCTACGGACGGGGAGTTTGCCGAAGCGGACGCGACGGAAACTGGAGCGATGTCTTGGTCGAGCGATTGAGGAGCGGACGAGGCAGTGCGATTTCGGGACAACGCCGCGGGAGAGACGTAGAAGACTTCGCCGAAGCGATTATCAAGACGGTGTTCGGCGAGAACTTCGAGGCGCGTTGTGCCTTTAACGGGCCACGGGGCACTACGGCCAAGTGCGATTTTGCGATCCCATCGAAATCAGCAGCGCGGATCCTGGTGGAGTCGAAGGGTTACGGCGCCACGGGTTCGAAAATGACGGATATTTTGGGCGACGTTCACACCATCATCAACGCCAAACGGGGTGATACGTCACTGCTGTTCTTCACCGACGGCCTGACTTGGAAAGAGCGTCAGAGCGACCTGAGAAAGCTCGTGGAGCTGCAGAATAATGGTGACATTACGCGTATCTATACGTACGCCATGGCGGATCAGTTCAAAAGGGATCTGCTTCAGTTGAAGAGTGAGAATGGATTGTGACCATGCTCGAGACGGGCAGGTCCACTGGGCCTTAGAGCTCTTCGAGAGCCGGCGAGCACAGGTCATTGCCGGAGCGCGTGAGCGATGCGGCTCCGATAATCGATCAGGCCGTGCCGCAACAGCCACTGCCGCGCATCGTCGGCGTCCTCCGCGAACCACTTGGCCGCGCTTCCCAGCCGAAAACTGTAGCCCCACTCGTCCATGTCCGCGAACATGCGCTCGGCGCCGACGTTCGCAAGCGCGCCCGCCATGAGAATCTGGAAGTAGCACACGGCGGTTTCCTCGGCATCGTCTCCGCCCGCGTCGGTATGCAAGCCCGCACGGCGCTCCGGCGTCATGCAGATGAAATGCGCGCTCTCGTGCAATATGGAATGGAGCGGCGTATCGAGGCGCGCATGGAGCTTCGCGCCGATGAGCCCCGCCTCCCGCTCTCCCCAATGGGAACCGGGTATCACCTCGCCCGGGGCCACCAGCACCAAATCCAGCCTGAATCGGTCGAGCAGCACCAGGAGCTCGAGACGGTCGATGGAATTGAGCAGAAGCACACGGTTCTCCCTGCCCCAACGTCAACGGGCCCCTACTTCAACCGGGCCGCCCCTACTTCAACCGGGTCAGCCGATGCATGGCCATCGCGACCAGGTCTCGTGCCATTTGCGCACGCAGGATGTCGGCTTCGTGTTCCTTGGCGAGCAGCACGTTCTCCTCGAAGCTGTAGTCCTTCGACAGCGTGATGGTCTGCGGCGCCATGAGCTCCGAATCCACCCCGTGAACGGCGAATGTGACCGTGTAGGTCAGCTCGTAGTCGGTGGGAATGTTGCGCGCCGATACCGCCAAGGTGCGCTGCTCCACCAGATCTTTCGTGACCTCGATGGTCGCCGTGGCATCCTGCCGCCCCGGCTCCAGCACCGCGCCTGCGCTCTTCAGTTCACGCTCGAATTCGCGCGCGAACTCCGTGTAGGGATCTTTGACCGACAGGTAGGGGCGGGCCAGGACCGGCGGCAGATGATCGCTTCCCGCGAGGCGAAACCCGCACGCGGACAGGGCGATGGCGCACGCGATCCCAACCGCCGCCACCGCACCCGCGGTACCCATAGCACCCGCGGTGCCCACCGCGGCCGGCTGCGGAACCCGGTGCGCGGGGGCCATCTAGACCACCACGTTGACGAGCTTGCCCGGCACGACGATGAGCCTGCGGACGGTCCCGTCGCCGATGAATTTCTGCACGTGGGGATCGGCGAGCGCTGTCCGGCGGACCGTCTCCTCATCCGCGGCCGCGGGCACGGTGATGCGTGAACGGAGCTTGCCGTTCACCTGCACCACCATCTCGATCATCGACTGCTCCAGGGCCGCCGCGTCGACTTGAGGCCAGGCCTCGTCGATCAGCGCCGTGGAATGCCCGAGCTCGCCCCACAGGACATGCGTCGCATGAGGGATGATCGGCGACAGCGCAATCACGGCGATCTCCAGCGCCTCGTGCATCACGCTGCGGTCCTGGGAGGTCCGCTGGGGAAACTTCGACAAGGCGTTCAGCAGCTCCATCACCGCCGCTATGGCCGTGTTGAAGGTACGGCGCCGTCCGATGTCGTCGGTGACCTTGTCGAGCGTATGGTGCGCTTGGCGCCGGATCGCTCTCTGAGCGTCGTCGAGAGCCGCCTTGTCGAGCGGCGCGACGGCGCCTCCCGAGACATGCTCGTACACGGCCTTCCAAAGGCGCTTGATGAAGCGGAACGCCCCCTGCACGCCCTCGTCGGACCATTCGAGCGTCTGTTCCGGCGGCGCCGCGAACATGGTGAACAATCGCGCCGTGTCGGCGCCCAGCTCCTCCACCAGCGCCTGCGGATCCACGCCGTTGTTCTTGGATTTCGACATGGTGATCACGCCGGCGGACTCCACCTCGCGCCCATCCTTGCGCAGTATCGCGACGCGGCGCTGACCGCGGGTGCTCACCTCCACGTCCGCGGGATTGAAGTACTCCACCCGGCCGGACTCGGACTTCCTGAAGAAAGCCTCGTTGAGCACCATGCCCTGCGTGAACAGATTGCTGAACGGCTCCTTGAAGGACACCGCGCCGAGCTCGCGCATCACCCGGGTCCAGAAGCGCGAGTACAAGAGGTGCAGGATCGCATGCTCGATCCCGCCGATGTACTGGTCGACCGGCAGCCAATAATGAACCCGGTCGTCGAGCGCCGCGCGGCCGTTGTCGCTGCAGGCAAAGCGCAGAAAGTACCACGAAGAATCCACGAACGTGTCCATGGTATCCGTTTCCCGCCGCGCCGCGCTCCCGCAGCGGGGGCAGGGGCAGGCGAGGAACGCCTCATCCTTGAGGAGCGGATTCCCGCTGCCGTCCGGCACGAGATTGTCGGGGAGCACCACCGGCAGTTGATCGTCCGGCACGGGCACCACGCCGCAGGCGCCGCAATGGATGATGGGGATCGGACATCCCCAGTAACGCTGGCGCGAAATACCCCAGTCGCGAAGCCTCCACGTGATCCGCTTCTCGCCGAGTTTCATCCGCCCGAGATCCGCGGCCACCGCATCGACCGCAGCCTGGAAATCCAGGCCGTCGTACTTGCCCGAGTTGACGCAACGGCCGTGTTCGCTGTACCAGCTCTGCCAGGCTTCGGTCGAATACGTGCGGCCGTCGACGTCGATGACCGGCTCGATCGGCAGTCCGTATCGTTTCGCAAATTCGAAGTCGCGCTCGTCGTGCGCGGGCACGCCCATCACCGCGCCGTCGCCGTAGCTCATGAGCACGTAGTTGCCGACCCACACCGGCACGGAAGCGCCCGTGAGCGGATGGCGGACCGAGAGCCCCGTCGCCATGCCTTTTTTCTCCTGGGTGGCGATCTCGGCCTCGATCGCGGGACCCCGTTTGCACTCCTCGATGAACGCCGCGAGCGCCGCATGGCCCTGGGCCGCATGAGCCGCCAGCGGATGTTCCGCCGACACCGCGCAGAAGGTCACTCCCATCACGGTATCCGCGCGTGTCGTGAACGCGTGCAGAACGCCCGCCGCGCCGCCGATGTCGTATGGGAATCCGATCCGGACGCCCTCGCTCTTGCCGATCCAGTTGGCCTGCATCGTGCGCACGCGATCCGGCCATCCCGGCATGCGCGCGAGCGCATCGAGCAGATCCTCGGCGTAATCCGTGATCTTGAGGTAGTACATCGGAATTTCGTGGCGCTCGACCGGCGCGCCGGTACGCCAGCCGCGGCCGTCGATGACCTGCTCGTTGGCAAGCACCGTCTTGTCCACGGGATCCCAGTTCACGACACCCGTCTTCAGGTACGCGATGCCTCTTTCCAGCATGCGCAGGAACAGCCATTGATTCCAGCGGTAGTAATCCGGCAGGCACGTCGTGACTTCGCGGCTCCAGTCGATCGCGAATCCCAGCGCCTTCAACTGCCCCTTCATGGTCGCGATGTTGTCGAGCGTCCATTTCGCCGGCGGCACCCCGTTCGCCATCGCCGCGTTCTCGGCGGGCAATCCGAACGCATCCCAGCCCATGGGCTGCAGCACGTTCCTGCCGTGCATGCGCATGAACCGGGTGACCACATCGCCGATGGTGTAATTGCGGACATGACCCATGTGCAGGCGTCCGCTCGGATAGGGGAACATCGACAGGCAGTAATATTTCTCGCAGCCCGGATTCTCGGCGACTTCGAAGCTCTTGTGCTCGTTCCAGTAACGCTGCGCCTGCGCTTCGACGGCGGCAGGTTCATATCTTTCTTGCATGGTTACGCAGCAGAATACCTTAAGATGCGCACTCGCCGCGAACCACGGCAGGCCGACCTGACAATAATGTAATGCGCACACCCGAGCTCACAGGCGGATTCCTGGGTCGATTTCCCGGCCGATTGCTCGATCGCCTGCGCGGCGGCTTCGGCCTGGCCACGCTCAGCGGATGCCTCTGGTTCCTCGCCTGCACGCCCTTCGACTGGTCGGCCGCCGCCTGGCTCGCCGCGGTTCCGATGCTCGCGGCGGTGGATCAGGCACCCACCTATCGGCGTGCGCTCTTCCTCGGGTGGTGGGCGGGCGTGGTGGAGACCGCCGGCGGCTTTTACTGGCTGATCGACACCACGCAACGGTTCGCCGGTTTCCCCTGGATCGTGGGCCTGCTGGTGCTCGCGCTGTTCTGCGCGGCGCGCGCGCTGATTTTCTTGCTGTTCACGGCGGCGGTGTGCGCGATCCGCCGGCGGGTCGCCGTACCCATGACGCTCATCGCGCCGGTCGGCATGGCAGCCTGCGAATTTCTCGTACCGCAATTATTTCCGTGCGGGCAGTGGATCACCCAGGCCTGGCATCCGCTGGTGATTCAGATTGCCGAGCTCACCGGACCCTGGGGCGTCACGGCGCTCCTGATGATGGTGAACGGCGCGCTCTACGATCTCTGGATGTCTCCGCGAGCCGCGAGGCTCCCGGCGATCTCCGCCGCGGTCATTCTCCTGGGTGCGCTCCTCTTCGGCGCCGTGCGCATGCGCCAGGTCGACGAGCTCGTTGCGCACGCGCCGCGCCTGAAGGTGGGCTTGGTGCAGCCGAACATCGCCTACAGCAACGACCCCGATTTCTCTCCCGAGGAAGCGCGGCGCGAATTGACCGCCCTTCAACAAGAATCGCGGCGCCTGGAAGCGGCGGGGGCGGAACTGGTGGTCTGGAGCGAAGGCAGCTACCCGGTGGCGCTGCCCCGGGAGATCTACACCGATTTCCCGTCGGACTCGGCGGCGATGATCCGCCGCGGGCTCACGGGACCGGTGATCATCGGAGCGGACACGTATGATTCGACGACCGCCGACGTCTACAACTCGGCGATCCTCCTCGATCGGCAGGGCGCGATGACAGGACGGTACGACAAGGTGCGGCTGCTGGCCTTCGGCGAATACATCCCGGGAGTCGAGTGGTTCCCCTGGCTGAAGCAGATCGTACCCCTGGGAAGCGCGCGCTTCACGGCGGGTGCCGGCCCCCGGGTCCTGAAGTTTCAGGACTCGTCCGGAAACACCTGGGGTCTCGGCCCGGTCATATGCTACGAGGATATTCTGCCCGACTATCTGGTGCACGTCGGGCGCGCGCATCCGAGCCTTTTGGTGAACATCACCGTCGACTCGTGGTATGGGAAACGCGCGGAACCGTGGGAGCACCTCGCGTTGGCCGTATTCGCCACCGTCGAATTGCGCAAGACCATGGTGCGCGCCGTGAACTCGGGCATCTCGGCGCTCATCGACCCGAACGGCCGGCTCCTCGTCAAAACCAACGCCGATGATCCGTACCGCGAGCCCCGCCCGCCGGAGGGGGTGGTGGTGAGTGCTCCGCGCCTCGAGGGCACGGATACGCTGTTCGTGCGGCTCGGCTGCTGGTTTCCTTACGCCTGTACGGCGGCGCTCGCATTGATGGGTGCCGTTGCCTACAAGAGGCGCCGATCCGCGCTCTCGGTCACGCGATAGCGCACCGCTCCGCAGAGACAGCCTCCCGCGTGGCTCGGCGCCAAGCGCCTAGATACCTTCTCGAGATTCTGTCCGCACGGTCATTCGCTCGGTGTGCTCCATTCTATCCGCCCTGATTTGCAGGGCGCCCGATGAAGTTTGCAGCGTGAAGACGACGTCGCCGACGAAGGTCTGGGTGGCATCGCCGTCCTCGATGACCCGGCTGGAGTGCAGTTGGCGGGACCCGGTCAGCAGCGACCCTTTCCGCCGGGCGGCATCGTCCGCGGTCAGCTCGAGGACGACCCGGTCCGCCTTGATCTGGATCGGCTCTCCGGTGCCGATGACATCGATGCGAACGTCGCCCGACAGACGCATCGCCTCGATTTCCGGACCCGCATAATTGGTCAACGCTTCGGCATTGCTCGCGGAAAACGAGGACACCGCCCCGACCGGTATCTTGATCGTGGCTTCGGGTCCGCTGAAAGTAGCAGGGATGAAGAAGGTCTCCGGCTCGCTCTTACCGGCGGCCATCGCAGACGCGGCGCACAATAACAGCGCGTAGCAGGCTTTGGGTGTCATTACTCTTCGCATTATGGAGCGAATGATCGTCGCGATGCCTCCTCAATGCAACCGTCGGGCCGGTAAAGTATTGGCATCGTGGGAAAAGTTCTGCAAAGACGTGCCTGTCATGTCGCACGCTGCAGACGCCGCCGGACGGCCGTCAGGAGCGAGGTGAGCTCCTCGATCCTGAGCATGACGGCAGCCCCCAAGAATGCGGCCCCCGCAACGAACACCGTGCCGAACAGGGCCAAGGCCTTGCTCCAGAACGCCTGGGTCGCCCAATCGGCCAGGAGCCAATGCGTGGAAGCCCAGCATACCGACGCCAGGACGCACCCGGCCAAGCCGATCTTGACCAGGGTGAGCAGCATGCGGCCCGACTCGAGGCTCCCCAGGTGTCGATGCATCAACGCATACAGCAAGAGGAAGTTGCAGGTCGCGACGCAGCCGGTCGAGAACGCCAGGCCGCGGTGCCCCCAGCCCAGGCGAAACGTGAACAGCCAGTTGAACAACAGATTGAGGCCCACGGCCAGGAAGCTCACCACCATGGGCGTCTTGCGGCGGTCGAGCGCATAGAAGGCATTGACCAGCACTTTGAGCGCCGCGTAGCCGGCGAGGCCGACCGCGTAGAACTTCAGTGCCCCGCCCGCCTGCATCGCTTGAACGGCGTCGAACTTTCCGTGCTGATAGAGCACCGACATGATCGGGTCGGCGAGCATCATGAGTCCGATGGTCGAGGGAATGGTCAGCAGGAACATCAGCCGCATGGCGCGCGCGAGCTCGGACCGAAACGCAGCGATTTGATTGGCGACCACGAGCCTCGACAGGAGCGGCAGCGTGACCGTGCCGAGAGCGACGCCGAATAGACCGAGCGGGAGCTGCATCAACCGGAAGGCAATGGCGAGCCAGAAGATGGCGCCGTCGCCGAGCGTGGAGGCGAACACGGAGTTGACGAGGACATTGACCTGGGTCGTGCTTGCCGCGATGACCGCGGGCCCCATCAGAGCGAGGATGGCGAAGACACCCTTGTCGCGCCACTCGAAATCCGGATGAAAGCGGTAGCCCAGCCTCTTCAACGGCGGCAACTGCACCGCGAGCTGCAGCGCCCCGCCGATGAGGGTGCCGATCGCGAGACCGACGAGCGCGCGCGGGCCGAAATGCGGATCGATCATCGCCCCGAATGCGACACCGCCGATGATGGATCCCGCGTTGAAGAAGCTCGATGCCATGGCCGGCCTGCCGAAGATGCTCTTGGCGTTCAGCACGCCCATGACCAGGGCGGCGAGCGACACCAGAAGGATGAACGGGAACATGATGCGCGTGAGCAACGCGGTCATCCGGGCCTTCTCGGCATCGAAGCCCGGGGCGATGAATTCCACGAGTTGATGCGAGAACACCATGCCGAGGACGCAGAGCGTTCCCAGCACCAGGACGGTGAGCGTGGCTACCTTGTTCGCGAGCCGCCACGCCGCGGCATCTCCCTCGCGCGCGATGGTCTTGCTGAAGGTGGTCACGAACGCGGTCGACAGCGCCCCCTCCGCGAACAAGTCGCGCAGCAAATTGGGAATCCGGAACGCAGCGGTGAAGTCGTCCATCGCGGCTGCGCCGAATAGCGCCGCGCAGATCAGTTCGCGCGCCAGGCCGAGCACGCGGCTGCACATGACCGCAATGCCGATAACCCCCGCGGCGCGGGTATTCAGACGCTCCGTGCGAGCGTCCGGGGCGACGGCATCGGCGGCGACCAGCGAGGGGTCCGGGTGCGGGGGCGGGCTGGTCCTTGATCTCATTCTGAAGTTTTAAGCCTACGACTCGAGGTAGTGTAACGCGTCCGGCGATGCCCACGGGTCCCGTGGGACATCCGGCGGCGGCGGGACATCCGGCGGCGGGAGGACATCCGGCGGCGGGAGGACATCCGGCGCGACGGCGAGCTTCAGCGTTTGCGGGCGCCCGGCGATCCCGTGATCTTGCGGATCGCGCCGGCGAGGGACTGGGCCGACTCCTCATAGCCGTTCCACGCCTTGCTTTTCCCGAGCAGCGCCGGCGCGGATCTCACCGTGAACCGCGTAGGATCGAGTCCGTGCCTGACCTCGTCCCAGTTGAGCGGCATCGACACCGGGGCACCGGGTCGCGCGCGCGGCGACAGCGGCGCGACCGCGGTGGCGATTCGGTCATTGCGCAGGTAGTCCAGGAAAATACGGCCCACCCGCCGGCTCTTCGACATCGTGTCCAGATATTTCGCGGGGCTGTCCTGCGCCATCTGTGCACACACCACGTGGGCAAAATTCTTGGCCGCGGGCCATTCAACGGCGTGAGGCCGGGCGCTCTTGAGCGGCGTCACCACGTGCAGCCCCTTGCCGCCGGTGCTCTTGCAGAAGGACTCCAGGCCCACGGCGCTCAGCCGGTCCCGCATCTCCAGCGCAGCGCCTATCACCGCATCGAACGTCACGTCGGGCGCCGGGTCGAGATCGAACACCAACCGTCCGGCAACCTCGGGCCGATGCGGGGCGCAATTCCAGGGATGCAGCTCCAACGCCCCGATTTGCGCCACCGCGGCCAAGGCCTCGATGCGGTCGATCTGAACGTAGGGCGCGCGGTCTCCCTTCACCTTGACCAGCTCGAACAGACTCGACACGCCCGCCATCGCGTGGCGCTGGAAGAAACTCTGCCCGCCGATGCCGTCCGGCGCACGCAACAACGAACACGGCCGACCTTCGAGATGCGGCAACATGAATGCTCCGGCCGATTCGAAATATCGCGCCAGATCGAGCTTCGTGACCGGGCGCCCGTCGCCCGCATCCGGCCACAGCGCTTTGTCCGGCTTAGAGATCTTGACGCCCATGACCGTGGACGAATCGGCCGCAGCTCGGGGCGCGCCCGCAGCTCGGCGCGCGGGGGCGGCTCGGGGCGTGGCGGCAGCCCGGCGCGCGGGGCCGGCTCGGGCTGCCGCAGCGGCCCGGCGCGCGCCGCCGCCGTGACCCTTGGGTTCCTTCCTCTCGGCCGCCTCCGACACCTCAACCGCCTCGGGCTTCTCCGCCACCACCTCGCTCGCGGGCTTGTCCTGCCGCAATCCTTTGAACGCCGCTTGCCGAATCATGCCGGAATCCGTCCAGCCCGCGAACTCGATCTCCGCCACCAGCTCGGGCCGAAGCCAGCGCACGTTGCGCTCCGGGCGCGGAGCGTTGTCGCCGCCGAACGGGCTCTCCTCGACGGTCAGTGCCTTGAGCTGCGGCAAGAGCTGCGCGACGGTCTTTCGGGTATAGCCGGTACCGATGCGGCCGACATAGACGAGGTGGCCGTCGCGATTGACGCCGGCGAGGAGCGACCGAAGGGTCCCCGCCTCGGTGGTCCAGCCCCCCAGCACGACCTCGTGCCCCGCACGGCACTTGGATTTTCTCCAGCCGTCGCCGCGTCCCGACCGGTAAGGCGCCGCCAGCCGCTTGGAGACGATGCCCTCGAGCCCCATGCCGCACGCCGATTCGAGGACCGAGTCCCCGCGCGACTCCAAATGCCTCACGTAGCGGATGTGCTCTCCCGGGACGCCTTCCAGCAGCCGCTCGAGCCGAGCCTTGCGTTCGGAAAGCGGCAATGCGCGCAAATCGCTTTGCATCTCGAACAGAAGATCGAACGCGAAAAACACCAGCTCCTCCGATCGGCCGGCGGACAACGCCGCCTGGAGGGCGGAGAAATTCGGTACCCGCTGTTTATCGAGAGCCACCCCCTCGCCGTCGATCAGGCAATCGGGCAAGTCGGCAGCCTCATCGGCAATCGATGAGAACCGGTCGGTCCAATCGAGCGCGGTGCGCGTCTTCAGCGTCGCCTTGCCGCCGGCGACGCGAAGCTGCAGGCGATAGCCGTCGAGTTTCAGTTCGTGCCCCCAGCCCGCCTCCACGGGGGGCGTTTCGACGAGCCGCGCCAGCTGCGGCTCCACGAAATCGGGAATGCGCTTGACCGCCTTCCCAGACAACTTCCCGGGCCCGGACGGCTTCACGGAGGCTTTGACCGGCTCCGGGGCCGGTCGCTTCGATGTCCAAACCGCATCCGCCCGTGCACCCTTGGCGGAGGACCTCATGAACGGCTTGGGCGCGCGGCCCTTTCCCGCCGCGATCTCGCTCATCGTACGGCCCGAGGCCACCGAACGGTCCTCCGCGAGCAGCTCCGCGCCCCCGTCGGAGCGCGCGCTCGCGTCACGGTGCTTGATGAGCAGCCAGTTCGTGCGCTTGCCGCCGTTGCGGTCGCGCTTCATGCGTACGAGGACCCAGCTCCCGTGCAGACGCTCCCCGTCCAGAAAGAATTTCAAATCGCCGGAGAGCAGTGACTGCTCGGGAGACTTTGGACCCTCGGGGGTCCAGTAGCCTCGGTCCCAGAGCTGCACCGTTCCGCCGCCGTACTGCCGGGCGGGAATCGTGCCCTCGAAATCACCATAGTCGAGCGGATGATCCTCCACTTCGACGGCCAGCCGTTTGTCGGCGGGGTCGTTCGACGGTCCCCGCGTCACGGCCCAGGACTTGAAGACGCCGCCGAGCTCGAGGCGGAGGTCGTAATGCAGACGGCGCGCATCATGTTTCTGGACGACGAATCTGAGACGGCCGGAGGCGGCGGCCTTCTTTTCTCCGCTGGGCTCAGCTGTCTTCGAGAAATCGCGCTTTTTACGGTAGACCGCGAGTGCTTTGTTCGCCATGGCCCGCGCCCCTTGAGGTGATCGGCATTATAGGCCGTCCTCACATGACAAAAACCTCGTAAGGGCGCTCTTGAGCGGCCGTGTGCGGCAGCCCCGCCGGCTCGCCCGCGGCGGAGCCCATCTGCGAACGAAAGCATTGAATCGCGCGCGTTTTGGCGCGCTTTGCATCGTCGCTCAGGGCGAACTTGACCCACCGCTCCTTGCTCGTTGCCGCAAGGCCGGGGCGGCTACAGGCGGTGCGGCACCAGGTGCGGATCGCGTACCGCGCGATCGGGATGTTCCAGGAGCGGGCGAAATCCACGCACATCGCGCCCACGGCGTCGTTATCGGGATGCCCATCGTGTTCGTACGGCGCGATGAGCGTCAATCGATCCCGGCAGAAGGAGAGCATGGCATTGCGCACCCGGTTCAAGTACTCCGTGATCCTCCCGTCCGGAAGTCCCAATCGAGTCACCGACACGTGCCTCGGACAGAGCTTCCTCAAGGCCTCTCTCACTTCCTCGCGCCTGACGTTCGCCAGTCCCTCGAATCCCGGGTTTGCGGCCTCGCCGTCCGACACGCTGAGCACGTCCACTTCACGGCCGCCTGCCACCCACGTGTGCATCAGGCCGCCCGCCCCAAGGATCTCATCGTTCGGGTGAGGCGCGACGACGAGCAGGGGCCCCTCCTCCGGCGTCCACGCGGGACACTTCTCGAGCATGTTCGACCAGTGGTCTTCGGCGACGGGTGCCGCCGACGTACGGGGCTCTCTCTCGGAGGAGCCCCTGTAAACGAGCGCATTTTGCATGGTGACCCCACAAAGCAGCACGTGCACACGACCGCGTGCACACGACGCAGAAAGTGTCGGCCGCGCCTTCGGGGTGCGCCTATCGGCGAGCGTGCTGTTCAGTTGTAGGAAAAGCGAACGGCGGCGCGGCGCATCAGCCGAATCGAAAGCCGGAGATCGGCTTTCCCGCGATGGATTCATTGAAGGTGCGCAGGGCCGGCTCTCCGACGGCGGCTCCGGCAGCCACCATCAGAGGAATGAGATGCTCGGAGCGCGGATGCGATTCTCGTCCGCCCGGCGCGTCGCGCCACGCCGTCAGGCGCTCCTCGCGCGACGTGGGATCGGCGACCGTCTCGCCGAGCCAGGCGTCGAAGGCGGCGGCGGCCGCTGCACCGCCGCCCGAAAACATCGCCGCGAGATTGTGATAGCTCATGCCGCTGCCGACGATGAGCACTCCCTGTCTGCGCAGCGGAGCCAAGGCTCGGCCGATCGCGAGATGAGTGCCGGGATCCAGGCTGTGGTGCAGCGACAGCTGCATGATAGGCACGTCCGCGTGGGGGTAAATCAACAGAAAAGGCACGAACACGCCGTGGTCCAACCCGCGTTTGGATTCCAGCCCGAGATCGAATCCCGCCTCCGCCAGCAATGACCGCACGCGCGGCTCCAGATCAGGGGCACCGGCGACCGGATATTTCAGGCGATAGGTATGCTCCGGGAATCCGTAGTAATCGAACAGAAGCGCGGGTCTTTCGGCCACGTTGACGGTGGGACGCTCCGTTTCCCAGTGCCCGGAAATCACCAGTACCGCTTTCGGCCTG
>DASYAC010000296.1:0-2728 GCA_036501585.1 Steroidobacteraceae bacterium | reverse complement strand
AGGCGAATGAAAATTTCGACGCACCTCGACGAAAATTCCGCGCGCCATTAACATTTTTGAAATCGGCGACGGCGATCCCCGGCTAGTCTGCCCGGCAATTCCTGGAGGAGTTGCCATGCCGGATGCGGAAACCGCGGCGTTGCTGCGCGCCGTGCTCGACGAGGTCTGCGCCGACGTCTCGCCGCTCGATACGGTAACCCGGACCCACGTCGCCGCGAGCCTGCTCGAGAAGACGCGGCAGGCCCAATCGTCGCTCGACGACTTGCGGCAGGCGGCCATCACCGCGTTGCGCGCTCCGCCGACGATGTGGCGTTAGTGCCGTCCCCACTTTTTCGTGGGCTGTTGATCATCCCGGCCAGTTCGCGCGCCATGGCGGGAATATCCAGCGGCTTCTCCCAGAGGCGCACGTCCTGAAATTCCGGCTCGATCGATTTGCGGTCGTAGCCGGTGGTGAAAACGAATGGCACCTTTCGCGCCCTCAAGGTGCGCGCCAGTGGAAAAACCAAGTCGCTGCGAAGATTGATGTCGACCACCGCGGCGTCGATCGCAGTGTCGGCGTCGACCAGGCCGGCGGCCTCCTCGAGCTCGCCGACCGGACCTACGACCCGGGCTCCGAGCTCTCTCAGCGTCCGCGCGATATCGTCGGCGAGGAAATATTCATCCTCGATCACGAGCACGCGGCGCCCTGAGAGCGGTCCTGTGGTGGTGGGCTGTAAGGGCATCGCAAGTATGATACGCTCCTTCCCGTTAGGAACATATGGCGGCGGCTGACCTTTAGTGGAACGAGGCAGCCGAAGGGCGGTTCCATGACCAATCGCGATATCATCGTCATCGGCGGCTCGGCGGGCGCTACGGCTCCCCTGAAGGAGATCCTCGGACGCCTGCCCACCACCATTCCGGCCGCCGTCTTCATCGTATTGCACATACCGGCTCACGGCATCGGCATTCTTGCCACCGTCGCGAGCGCCGCCGGCAAGTTGCCGGTGCGGCAAGCCGAAAGCGGCATGGTCATCGAAAACGGCAACGTCTATCTTGCCGCGCCCAATCATCATCTCCTGATTGCCGAAAACCACATCATGCTGGGGCGCGGGCCGCGCGAAAACATGGTGCGGCCGGCGATCGATCCGTTATTCCGTTCCGCTGCGCTGCACTATGGGCCGCGCGTCATCGGCGTTGTCCTGAGTGGGCTGTTGTCGGATGGGGCTGCCGGGCTCAACGCCATCAAGCGTTGCGGCGGCTTCACCCTGGTGCAGGACCCCAAGGATGCCATCGCCGACGAGATGCCGCTCCGCGCGCTGGAGGCGACGACCGTGGACCTCTGCGTTCCCGGGGCCCGGATCGGGGATGTGCTTTCGGATCTGGCCAGGGAGGCGGCGGGTACCTCATTGCCGGCCCCGCCCGAGATCCGGCTCGAGGTCGCGATTGCGGCAGGAGAGCGCAGCGGCAGCGACAGGCTGGCGCGGGTCGCGCGTCCCGCCGCCTTGACCTGTCCGGCCTGCGGCGGCGTCCTCTCCGAGATCAACGCCGGTCCTCCCTTGCGTTTCCGCTGCCAGGTCGGCCACGCCTACACGGCGGATAACCTGGCCAAGGAGCAGGAGGGCAATGTAGACGAAGCCCTGCGGGTGGCGCTCCGTATCATCGAAGAGCGTGCGGAGCTGGTGCACCGCATGGCCGAAGACGGCCGTCAAAGCGGCCGGCGGGCGGTCGCCCATATGTATGACGGGCGCGCCAATGAATACCGGGAGTACGCCGACATGATCCGGCGCGTGATGCTACAATCGCTGGATCCGCCGCCAGTGGCCTCGGAAGACGAAAAGTCGTGACCGCCATGCCCCATGCCGCGAACACGGTCGAACAGCTTCGCAACGAGCAAAAGCTGCTGTTGAAGGCGGAGGATGATATCGAGCAGGGCTGGAGCCGGCTGCGCAATCAGCAGGATTTGGTATCCGAGCGGCAAAGGACCGGGAACGATACCAGGCAGGGCGAGCGGCTGGTGCAGCTCATGAAACAAACGCTGGTGGAGTGGGAGCGCCACCGCCGGCTGATCGAGCAGCGGATCGCTTATCTGGAAAGAGAAGTGTCCGCCTCCTGAGAGCATGCCGCCTCGGACCGCAATCCGTCGTGGCGGAACATCCCTTTAGCCGATACGTTGATACCTATCGCTGGCCAGGGTCTTCCCGTGGGCGCCGGTGGCTGAGAGACCGATCGCGCTCCCGCCTGCACCAGCAGAAGGAGCGTGCCATGTGGAATCGGCATCTTGCCACACATGATGACCAATGGAGCCGGATGATCGCACAGACGCGTGATCTCTGCCGGGCTTCGGCGCAAATGCTGGGTCAACCGCAGCCCGATACTTTTCTGGGCCGCAAGACGCATCAGGCAGTCCGCGTGGACGATCCGAAGGATTCACCCGTGAAGGGCTCTGGATCCGGCGCCCCCAACAAACATAAGGCAGTTTAGTTCCACGATCCCTGGTCGGCGTCGGAGGAACCCGGCTTGCCCAACATCCGTTGGTCATCCGGACCCGGAGCGATCCATGAAGGATATGCGGACGCATCTCGAGAAGCTGCGTACTCAGGTCGCGGAGTGTGAGTTGATCCGCGACCTGGCGACGGACCGGGCGAAGCGCGAGCTGTTCAACCGCATCGCCGAACACCACAGAGTATTGGCTTCCGAGATTGAGCGGGCCATTGCCCGCGATATCAAGCCGGCTTGACCGTTTGGATCA
>DASYAC010000295.1:0-11906 GCA_036501585.1 Steroidobacteraceae bacterium | reverse complement strand
GCTCCTCGAGACGCGCGGCCTCTTCGAGCTCCGCGAGCACCGCGGTATACACGGCCAGCGACCGCTCGCTTTTCGAGATCACGTCGGCCTGTGTCGCCTGAAACGCGGCAGCCGCTTCGAGCCGGCGCGCCTCGGCCGCGGCGATCGGCCCGCGATTTCGATCGAACATCGGAATGGCGGCCGAGAATCCCAGCGTGAAATAGCTCTGGTTCTCTTCGTAGCTGTAGCCCGGACCGATATCGATATCCGGATATTGCTTGGCGATCTGCACCCGCAGATCGGCCTCGGCGGCCGCATAGCGCTCGAGCGCGCTGCGCACATCCAAACGGTTGATCACCGCCTCTCGCCGGATCTCGGCGACCGGCAGAGACGCCGCGGCGGGCGGTTCATTCATGTCGGGCCAGGATAGGCGCACATCCTGAAGCGCGGCGGCGGGAACACCGATCGCGGCGGCCATCGCCGCCCTCGCCTCGGCCGCTTGGCTCTCGCCCGCGCCCACCGCGGCGCGTGCTTTCGACAGCTCGATGCGGGCGGCGTCCGCCTGAAGACGCGTTATTTCGCCGAGGGACGCCATCCGATCGAGCAAATCGACTTGATCCTGTCGAGTCTTCGCCTCCGATCGAAGCAGCTCCGCGGTGCGAACGGCGACGAGGTCCTCCAGCATCGCGGCGCGGACCGCGCCGCGAACCTTCCACGCGGATTGCGCGAGATCGAATTGCGACGCGAGCACCGAACTTTGCGCCGACTCGATGCGGTAGCGCCGCTTGCCCGCGGTCTCGAGTGGAAACGACAGATCCAGGGTCAACAAGTAGGGACTCGGAATCCCCGGCGTGATCCCCAAGGTGGGATTGGGCCGCGCGCCCGCCGTCACGAGTTCGGCTCGCGATGCCGCGACGCGCGCCCGAGCCGCATCGAGCTCCGTATTGAAATACAAGGCGGCCAGCGACAGCGATTGAAAGTCCCAGGTGCCCGGCGGCCACTCGGACTGCGGGTGCCCGAGATAGGAATCCTCGAAGGATCTCAGCCCGGGATCTGTCAGGGAGCGTGATTCGAGCGCCGACGCGGACGCCTCGGGCGAGAGCGGCGCGGGTTTGTATTGCTGCGCGGAGCAGCCTGCCAAAAGCACGGGGGCCAGGAGCGCTGGGGTCAGGAGCGCCGGGGCCACGCGCGCCGCCCGTGTGTGCCGCCCTCCTCCCTGCCGAGCCCGCGAGCGCCGAAACGATGCGTCAATGCCTCCCATGCGGCCAGTATAGAGCGCGAGCACGGTCGAGCGAACTCGCCCGCCGCGCTAGTGCGGGAGCGCTTCGGTCATTCTGTCCTGGACGGCGAGCATCAGGTCGTGGCGGGCGATCTCGCCGAGCAAGGTCGTGCGCCAGGGCCCCGAAATCACCGGCAGTACGGTCTCGTTCTCCCGGAGAAAGAGCTCGAGCGCCGAGGTCAGGCTCATGTCCGGGGTCAAGGTGGTGTTCATCGGCGTGGACACCGCCTGGACCCGGGTGTATGGGTTGATGAGGCCCTGCTTCAAGTCCGCGAACGCCTTGCGGGGGTCGATGGAGGCGGTGAGCTCACCCTCGCCGTTGACGATGTAGACCGCGCGTACCGCTCGGCGCGGGAGATTCCGCAGCATGTCCTCGACGGTGGCCGTCTCCTTGACGACCGCGGCGGCCGGCCGGATCAGATCCGCCACGGTGCGCAGCTGCCAGGCCGATCCACCTTCGGCGCTCGGCATCAGGGATTCCCGGTAGATGGAGGCGCCGCCCCGATACACCTTGGCGACGTAATGCGCGGTCACGCAGGCGAGAATCAACGGCAGCACCACCTGGTGATCGAGCGTCATTTCGAAGATCATCAGCACCGAGGTGAGCGGCGCATGCGTGGTGGCCGCCAGGAACCCTCCCATCCCGACCACGGCGAACGCGCTGGTGTCGGAGCTCATGTGCGGCAGCGCCAGACGCAGGGTCGAGCCGGTCAGCGCGCCCACCGCGGCGCCGATGAACAGCGTGGGCGTGAATACGCCGCCCACCGCGCCCGACCCGACGGTGGATGCGGTACTCGCCACCTTGGCGAAAAGCACCGCCAGAAGCATCCAGCCGAGCAGCCGGCCGTGCAGGATCGCATCCACGACGCTGTAGCCGTTGCCCCAGACCTGAGGAAAGGTGATGGATATCAGGCCGACGATCAGCCCGCCCAGGGCGAACTTCAGATACAAGGGTCCGGGAAGCCTCACGAACCGCCGCTTGCTCCACGCCAACAAGGCCAGAAACGGCGGCGCCAGATGTCCGAGCAGCACGCCGAACATCGCATAGAGGATGAGCTCCCAGTTCTCGCCGAAATGGACGGGTGGCATCTCGAACACCGGCCCGTACCCGAGCAGGCGATGGATGGTGGCATCGGCGCTCACCGACGACACCAGGAGCGGGCCGAAGCTTTCCATGGCGAATGAGCCCATCACGATCTCGGCAACGAACAGCGCCCCCGCGATCGGGGCATTGTAGGCCGAGGCGATGCCGGCGGCCGCTCCGCAGGCCACCAGCAATCGGCGTCTGGGCATGGGCGCCTTGCCGAGAAGTGCGACCTTGGAGCCGATCAGCGCCGCCATCTGCACCATGGGTCCTTCGCGGCCGATCGATCCGCCCGATGCGATGGTCAGGAGCGAGGAGACGCTGCGAATCAGCGTGGGCCGCGCGGCGATCACACCGTCGCCCACGGCCACCGCCTCCATGTAATCGACCGAGCGCCGCGAGGCGACCCAGGCCGCACCGTATTGAATGACCAACCCCGCGGCGAGCCCCCCGATCACCGGTACGATGGCGCGACGCACGCCGTGCAGCTCCATGGCCGCCTCCACCAGGCCGCCGGTGCTTCCGGTGATCATCCATTCGAAGACATGGATGCACTCGCGAAACGCCACGCTTGCCAGCGCGCCGCCGATGCCGATGAGAGCGGCCCAGAAGATGATGGCCGTCAGTTCCTCGTGTCCCAGCACGAGGAGCCTCAATTTGGTCAGCCATTGGACGGTCTTGGCGTACGACGCTCTGACCCGCAGGCGGCCGCTGGCGACGAAGCCCCGAAGGGCATTCTGGGTCATGTCACCTGGTCGCCGTCCTGTTCCGAGGCGGGCCTGTCGATCGCCCGCGGCGCAATCACGCGCAGGAGATCGATACGGCGACGATCGGCGCGCACGACGCGAAACTCGAGCTCGCCGATCTGCGTGGTCTCGCCCCGCCGCGGCAGACGGCCGAACTCCTGCATGAGGAGGCCTCCGATGGTGTCGTATTCCTCGTCGGAGAATGCCGTGCCGAAGTATTCGTTGAATTCGGCGATGGGCGTGAGAGCGCGCACGGTGAACTCGCGCGGGCTCTCGCGGCGTATCGCCTGGTCGTCCTCGACGTCGTGCTCATCGTCGATCTCGCCGACGATCTGCTCGATCACATCCTCGATGGTCACCAGGCCGCAAACGCCGCCGTACTCATCGACCACCATGGCCAGATGATTGTGGCTCACGCGAAATTCCTTGAGGAGCACGTTGAGCCGCTTGCTTTCGGGAACGAACACGACGGGGCGCATGAACTCGCGGATCTCGAACGGCTCGCCCTCCGCGATCTGCAGCCGCAGCAGATCCTTGGCGAGCAGTATGCCGAGAATCTGATCGCGGTCCTCGCCGATGACCGGAAAGCGCGAATGGCCCGACTCGACCACGAGCTCGATCAATTTATCCGGGGCCTCGTCGCGCTCGATGAACACCATCTGGGCGCGCGGCACCATGATGTCCCGCACCTGCATGTCGGCGACTGCCAGCACGCCCTCCAGCATCACCAGCGCATCGCCGTTGAACAGCCCGCGCTCGCTCGCCTCGCGCAGATCCTCGATGAGCTCGGCCAGATCGCGCGGCTCGCCCGACATCGATTGCGTGATCCGCTTTAACCAGCGGCCGGTGTTGCCAGTAGGCTGCTCGGACATGTGGGCTCAAGCATACTCGATCAGGTGTCCGGCCAGACATAGGGGTTTGAAAACCCAAGCCGATCAAGGATTTGAATCTCCCGGGCCTCCATCTTGCGGGCCCCGGCGGGGCGCTCGTGATCGAATCCCAGCAGGTGCAGCACGCCGTGGACCGTCAGATGCGCCCAATGCGCCGCGGCGCTCTTACCCTGGCGGGAGGCCTCCCGGGCGACGACCGGCGCGCAAATCACCAGCTCGCCCAGGTCGGTCGAACCGTCCGGTATCAACCCCGCACCGCCGAACGACAGCACGTTGGTCGGGCGATCTTTATCCCGATAGCGCGCATTGAGCGTCCGGCTCCGGGCCGTGCCGACGACTCGGACCGATATCCTCACCCGCCGGGAGGCGCCGCGCCGGGACCGCGGCGGCGTGCCCCCGTCGGCAAGCGCCGTGCCCGCCCAGCGCAGGAATTCAGCATGGCGCGGCGCCCACGGACGCCGCGCCGCGAAGGTCACGTCGAGCTCGAGCCGCTGCGCCGGCACCCCTAGACCCTGGAGCCGTCGTCGGGCGCCTTGGCCTCGTACGCCTGAACGATTCGCTGCACCAGCGGATGCCGGACGACATCGCGCGAGGTGAACATCGTGAATGCGATACCGCGCACGCCGCGCAGGATGTCGATCACGGTGCGCAGGCCTGATTGCTTGGAATTCGGCAGGTCGACCTGCGTGATGTCCCCGGTCACCACCGCCTTGGAGCCGAAGCCGATCCGGGTCAGGAACATCTTCATCTGCTCGTTGGTGGTGTTCTGCGCCTCGTCCAGGATCACGAAGGAGTCGTTGAGCGACCGCCCGCGCATGAAGGCGAGCGGCGCGACCTCGATGATGTTGCGCTCGATCGATTTGGCGACCCGTTCGAAGCCGAGCATCTCGTACAACGCGTCGTACATCGGACGCAGATACGGGTCCACTTTCTGGCTCAAGTCTCCGGGCAGGAATCCCAACCGCTCTCCCGCCTCGACCGCAGGACGCACCAGCACGATGCGCCGCACCTTCTCGGACTGCAGCGCCTCCACCGCACAGGCCACCGCCAGATAGGTCTTGCCGGTTCCGGCGGGCCCGATGCCGAAGGTGAGGTCGTGGCTGCGGATATTGCTGAGATACTCGGTCTGATTCGCGCCGCGCGCCCGCAGCGTCCCGCGCGCGGTGCGCACCTTGATCTCGTCCGCCGTCTCGACGCTGCCGGACGGAGGAGCGGCGGCGCGTTCGGCCGACGATGGCTCCGCGCCGCTTTCGGCGTCCCCGCCCCTCATATCGAGCTCCTGCAGCGCGATGTGCACGCGCTCGGAGTCCACCGGCTCGCGCTCCGCGCGCGCATACAGGTCCTGCAACAGCCCCTCCGCGCGCTTCGCGGCGGCCGGCAGCCCGAGGATCTGGAATCGATTGCCGCGCCGGCGGATTTCCACGCCGAGCCGGGCCTCGATCTGATGCAAGTGCTCATCGAGCGGCCCGCAAAGCTCGACCAGCCTGATATTGTCGACCGGCGCAAGGACCACATCGCGCGGCGAGGGAACGGAGCTCACGCCGGGCTTTCCACCGCGGCGGCCTCGGTCACGAGCCGGCCGCGCAGCGAATTGGGCCGTGCTTCGGTGATGATCAGGTCGGCGAATCGATTCAGCAGTGTCGAGGGCCCGTCGAAATTCACCCAACGGTTGTTGTCGGTGCGCCCGGCGAGCTCGTTTCTGTCGCGCTTGGCGGGCCGCTCGACGAGTACCCGCTGCCGGCTCCCGACCATCCGCTCCGAGATGGCGCGCGCCTGCGCGTTCAGCCGCTGCTGAACGAGATCGAGCCGCCGCTGCTTGACCTCGGGCGGGACCTCGTCCGGAAAGGAGGCGGCCGGCGTGCCCGGGCGCCGGCTGTAGATGAAGCTGAACGATTGATCGAAGCCCGCCTCGGCGATCAGGTTCATGGTGCAGATGAAGTCCTCGTCGGTCTCTCCGGGGAAACCCACGATGAGGTCCGTGGTGATCGAGATATCCGGCCGCACCGCGCGGAGCTTGCGCAGCTTCTGCTTGTATTCGAGCGCTGTATGGCCGCGCTTCATCGCGGCCAGCACGCGATCCGAGCCGCTCTGTACAGGTAAATGCAGCAAGTTGTTGAGCTTCGGAACGCTCGCGTACGCCTCGATCAGGCTGTCGTTGAACTCCAGGGGATGCGAGGTGGTGAAGCGGATGCGTTCCACGCCGGGCACCGCGGCGACGAAGTGGATCAGGGTCGCCAGGTCCGCGCGATTCCCATCGTCCATCTCGCCGGCGTAGGCGTTGACGTTCTGCCCGAGCAGCGTCACCTCGCGCACGCCCTGCGCCGCCAGCGTCTCGACCTCGCCGAGCACCTGCGGGAACGGCCGGCTGATCTCCTCGCCCCGCGTGTAGGGCACGACGCAAAAGGTGCAGTACTTGCTGCAGCCCTCCATGATGGAGACGAAAGCCGCGGCACCGGTGGCTCTCGCCTCGGGCAGGCGGTCGAACTTCTCGATCTCGGGGAAGCTCACGTCGATCTGCGATCGGCCCGTTCTCTTCAGTCCCTCGATCATCTCGGGGAGCCGATGCAGGGTTTGCGGACCGAACACCAGATCCACGTACGGAGCGCGCGCGGTGATGCCCTCGCCTTCCTGGCTGGCCACACAACCGCCCACGCCGATGACCACCTGCGGCCGCCGCTGCTTGAATGCGCGCCATTCGCCGAGCAGAGAGAACACCTTTTCCTGGGCCTTCTCCCGCACCGAGCAGGTGTTGACCAGCAGCACGTCCGCCTCCGCCGGATTTTCCGTGCGAGTCATCCCATGGGCCGCCTCGAGCACGTCCTGCATCTTGGCGGAGTCGTACTCGTTCATCTGACAGCCGAAGGTTTTGATGTAGACAAGGCCTGACATAGCTCGCCGTAGGCTCACGCTGAAAAGGCCGCTAAGATACTAGGAACCATGGCGATACGTGAAGTTTTGAGAATGGGCGATCCGCGGCTCCTTAAGATCTCCGAGCCGGTGGCCGCTTTCGGCACGCCGGAGCTCGAGAGCCTGCTGCGTGATATGCGGGACACCATGCAGAATCTCAATGGGGCCGGCCTTGCAGCGCCGCAAATTGGGGTAGGCCTGCGGGTTGTCATATTCGGCATCGACGCGAATCCACGCTATCCCGACGCCGAGCAGGTCCCCTATACGGTGCTGATCAACCCGGAGCTCACGCCCTTGGGCGAGGACATGGAGGAAGGCTGGGAGGGTTGCCTCTCGGTACCTGGCATGCGGGGCCTCGTGCCGCGGTACCGGCAGCTCCGCTACATCGGTCTCGACGCTGCGGGCCGCCCGATAGACCGCAGCGTCGGCGACTTCCACGCTCGGGTCGTGCAGCACGAGGTCGATCATTTGGACGGAATCCTGTACCCGCAAAGAATCCGCGACATGACCCAACTCGGCTTCACCGACGTGCTTTTCCCAGGCCAAGACTTGGCAGACGATTGAGAGAGCCTTCCTCAACGGCCCTGACCGAGCGTTGTCTCGCCGCCGCCCGAGACTCCGGCGGCGAGGGGGCGCGTGTCTTTACCGAGCTGTTCGACGAGTCGGCGGCCGCCGAGGCCCACCAAGCAGACGCCCGCGTGAGGAGCGGAAACCCGGCCCGAGCGCTCGAGGGGCTGCCGATTTCGGTCAAGGACCTCTTCGATATAGCGGGCTCGGTGACCCGGGCGGCGTCCCTCGCGCTGCCGGAGGCTTCACCCGCGGTCGCCGATGCCCCGGCGATTGCCCGCCTGCGGGCCGCAGGAGCGGTCATCGTCGGCAAGACCAACATGACCGAGTTCGCCTATTCCGGCCTCGGGTTGAATCCGCATTTCGGCACACCACTGAATCCTTTCGACCGTCGCGCGGAGCGCATCCCGGGGGGTTCTTCGTCGGGCGCTGCCGTCTCGGTGAGCGATGGCATGGCCGTTGCGGCCATCGGATCCGACACCGGGGGCTCGATTCGTATCCCGGCAGCCCTGTGTGGCTTGGTGGGCTGGAAGCCCACCGTCTCCCGGGTGTCGCGCGTGGGCGTCTATCCGCTTTCGGCCTCCTTCGACTCCATCGGCCCCATCGCAACCGATGTCGCCTCGTGCGTGCGGATCGACCAAGTACTCAGCGGCGAGACGACGCGGGCCGAGCCGCGGCAGGCTCTCGAGGGCGTGCGCCTCGCCATCCCGGAGAAGCTCTTGGGCGCCGACACCGATTCCCCCGTCGCGGCAGCCGTCGGTCGCGCGCTCACCTCGCTCAGCAAGGCAGGCGCGATACTCGTCGAGTTGCCGCTCCCCGAGATCATGTCAGTGCCGGCGTCCGGCGCCGGCGTGGTCATCGTCGGATCGGAGGCCTATGCGTGGCATCGACGCAATATCGCCGCTCATGGCGCGCTCTACGATCCGCATGTGCGCGTGCGACTCGAACGCGGAGCGGGTTATGCCGCGTGGGAATATCTCGACGCCTTGCGTGGCCGGACCGAGGCTATCGAGGCCGCCACGCGCGCGCTGCAAGGGTTCGACGGGTGGCTGATGCCGACGGTGCCGATCATCGCGCCGCGCATCGGCGAGGTCGCGGGAGAGGAAGCCTATCTCGCGACCAACAAACTGGTGCTGCGCAACTCCTCCATCGTGAATTTCCTAGGTGGCTGCGCCGTGAGCCTCCCCTGCCACACACCGGGAGAGGCGCCCGTCGGGCTGACCTTCGCCGCGCTCGCCCACTCCGACCTTCATGTGCTGGCCATCGCGGCAGCGCTCGAGCGGGCGCTCAACCGAGAGCGCGGGGCTCGAGAATGTTCCGCAGAACGCCGATCCCTTCGATGTCCACTTCCACCGCAGACCCGTCCTTGATCGATCCGACGCCGACGGAGGTGCCGCATGCGATCACGTCTCCCGGCAACAGCGTCATGTCGTGGGAAATCAGGCTCACGAGCTCTGCCGGCGGAAATATCATGTCCGCCAACGGATAGTTTTGCCGTTCCACTCCGTCGAGCCGAGTGATCACATTGAGCCGCGACCAGTCCAATCCCGTGACAATAATGGGGCCGAGACACCCGAAAGTGTCGTAGCTCTTGGCTCGGCACCACTGGGCGAAGTCGACATTCTCGTTCAGCACGCCCATCGCCGTCACATCGTTGACGCAGGTGTATCCGAATATGTGCGAATCCGCCTCATCCGGACGGATTTCCGTACAGCGCTTCCCGATGACGACGCCGAGTTCTCCTTCGTAGACGATCTTTCCCGCATAGGTGCCGGGCCTGACGATCGGTTCATTCGGGCCGATCACCGAGGTCGCGGCTTTCAACAGGAACTGCGGATGCGTCGGAGCGGGCTTGCCGAGTTTCTCGCAGAGCGCGTGAAAGTTGTTCCACAACGCAACGATCTTGCCCGGGATGCAAGGGCTCTGCAGCGTGACCGCATCCCGCGAGAGGGTACGCCCTGTCGCCCGTTTGTCGCCGAAAATGGCGCCGTCATATTCGAGGATGCGGCTGTCCTCGACGATGCCGAAGCCTGCACGACCGTCGTGCGCGAGAAAACGTGCCCAGCCACTCATGTGTGCATCACTCTCCGTCGAAAGGCCTGCGGTTTGCCCGCAGGCCCTGTAACTTTAAACGCCAACCTCTACTTGTAGGTTACATCTCCGCGCACCAGCAAGTCGCGATGAACGGAGAAATCGACCATGGAGTTGAACGCGGGACCCGCCAGCGGATCGGCCTTGATCGACTCGCCCAACGCTTTGTTGACCCGGTCCTGCCCCTCCCCCGTCGGCGTGATATACACCAAAAAAAAGACAGCCGGGGAATTGGTGTGAATGGCCTGCTCATCGATCTCGTATTCGACGATCGTGCCGTCCGCGAGCAGCTTCTCCATGAGCGGCACGACGAAGCTTTTCGCCAGCATGTCGATGGCATCATCCGGCGCGCTGTCCTTGAGCTTGTAGACCGCCGTGTGCGTGTAGGCGCCCTTCCACGAGCCGCTCTTCCATTCGTAATAACGGCTCGAGAGCATCTGATCCTCGTGCTTCGTCGCGCTCGCGAACACCGCCGTGGTCGTGTTGCCGCCCTGCATGAGATCGCTCAGCGTCGTGAGAAGGCCGGCCATCGACATGGACTGAAACCAGCCGTCGTGCGTATAGCCTTCTGCGGTATGCACCACCGTCTCGTCGGAGCCGTAGCCCACCAGAGTGCCGCTTGAAAACGCACGGGCGAAGACCCCGTTGCCGGTGCGCGTCTTTTCCATGTCGGCCCATTTCGCTCGCGGAATATCCCACGACGAGAAATAGGTATACATAGGAGCCTTCTCCTTCGGCTCCGCCGTTTGCGCGTCGATGGTGCTCGACGAGAAGTACAGTGTCCCTAGCAAAGCGGATGCGGCAACTGCCGCGCGTTGGATTTTCATGCTGCGATCTCCCTTTTTCGTTGTTTGTATCTCCGCGATAGCATTGCGCCATCGGTAACTTGATTATATCGGGGGTGCAGGCTACCGGGTACCAATAAAATCAAAGCTTGGGAAACCAGGGTGACCGGACTCCGCGCGACCACTCGCTGGCGCTCGCTCGACTGGGTGCGTGATTCCTTTCCTTCGGTGACTGTCTGTCTGAGTAACGTTTACGGGCGCTCCGGGCCAAATGTGCCGATCGGAATGTGGCAAATTATTTTGCGGAATATTCCTCTCGAGTCAGCAAATAGCACGGCTCCATAAGACCTGTTGCAGGATAGAATTCATTGGGCGTTGGGTGAAAGCGGAGTGAGGTGATGAGTCTGCGCGAAGCGTCGTTCGCCGGATGATGACCAGCCCGTATTGCACGTATTCCGAGAACATCGAAGCTATAGCGCAGCAATGCTTCGGTAGCTTCGCGTCCCATACCGCGAGACCAGAATTGGCGACAGATTTGACATCCGAACTCCCAAATGCTCTGAGATACATCATGCGGTTTCAGGCCGCAGCAACCGACGTGCTCACCGGTTTCTCTACTAAATAAGGGCCAATATTGGACGCCATGGTTCTGGGAGAGAGCGATTTCTTGTTCCAATCGCCGCGTCACCGCCACGCGGTCGAACGGTCCCCCGTGCAAGCGCATGACATCGGGGTCTTCCCATATCCGCGCGGCTAGTGGAAGGTCGTTAAGCGTCCACGTACTGAATCCGAGCCGGGATGTGGTCAGGAAATAGGCCCGCATAGTTTCACTGTTATTGCTGGTCGGATGATTTTCTCGCACCTTCACCCATGTCGATGTCGGTGGTGCAGATCCGGAAAGTGCGGGTGCCGATGCAGCAACGGCTCGTGGCGGTGCTCGTGCGAATGAGGCTCTTCGCCGTTCCAGTTCGGCTCGTGGGGATGCCGGTGGTGCGCATCGTGCACGTGCAAATGACCATGGGTAAGCGGCTCGTGCTGATGCTCGTGCTCGTGCCGCTCCGAGAGGTGCAGCCAGACACCGATCGCCATCAGCGCCGCGGCGGCCCAAAATAGCGCCGTCAGAGGTTGCCCGAAGAGTGCGATCGCGATCGCCGTTCCGACGAAGGGAGCGGTCGCGAAATAAGCCCCGGTCCGGGCGCTGCCGAGGTGGCGCAGGGCAATGACGAACAATACGAGGCTGAGCCCGTAACCCACGAAACCGAGCAACAGAATGGCGCCGACGTGCGGTACGGACGGGAGCTTGTCACCAAGCGCAAACGCCAAAGCGGTGTTGACGCAGCCGGCAACGAGTCCTTTGACGGCTGCAATGATTCGAGCATCTGCACCCGATACTTTGCGCGTGAGATTGTTATCGAGCGCCCAGGCGAGGCATGCCGCGGCAACTAGCACAGAGCCGAGACTCGAGGCCGGTGCCGAGGCGTGAGACGGCCATGCCAGCAACACCCCACCCGCGGCGATGGCCAGAAGCCCCGCCATCACGCGCAGACCGGTCGCCTCGCGGAATGCTATCCAGGCGAG
>DASYAC010000294.1:0-16886 GCA_036501585.1 Steroidobacteraceae bacterium | reverse complement strand
TCGCTCGACAAGGTGCCTGCGGGCGATATGATCAACATCCGCAACGAGATGTACCTCGTGAGCGAAGGGCTGCGACTGCTCGGCAAGACCCCTGCCATCGGCGTATCCGACGCCGACAAGAAGGTGCTCGGACGATACAAGACGGAGCTCGACGAATCGACCAAGTTCATCCCGACCTGGGTGAAAGTCGCGGTGGCGATCGCGTTGGGACTCGGTACCATGATCGGGTGGAAGCGCATCGTCGTCACGGTCGGCGAGCGCATCGGCAAGACCCATCTCACCTACGGGCAGGGAGCGTCCGCGGAGCTCGTGGCCATGCTCACCATCGGCGCCGCCGATATGTACGGATTGCCGGTGAGCACGACCCATGTACTGTCCTCCGGTGTCGCGGGCACCATGGTCGCGAACCGGTCCGGGCTGCAATGGTCCACGGTGCGCAATCTCCTGATGGCCTGGGTGCTCACTCTGCCCGTCTCCATCGGGCTGGCCGGCGGCTTGTACTGGTTGCTGCGCCAGCTGCTGTAAGCGCCCGCGGGCCTCGGCCCGCACCCGTATATCGCCGGCCGATCTTGGCAGCCGGCTTTACTCGCCCCATCGCCTGATCAGCCGCCGTGACGCCGCCGTCACCAGATCGAGGACGTGCTCGAAGTCGGCCGCATCGCCCATGTAGGGATCGGGGACTTCCAATGTTCCCGGCTCTGACGTTCCCGGCTCGCCCGCATACTCCAGGAACAGCCGCACCTCGGCGCGCGACCCGGCCGGCTCGAGGGTCTCGAGATCGCGCAGATTCTTCCGATCCATGGCGAGGATCAGATCGAAGTCATCGAAGTCCCGCCGGTTCACCTGCCGCGCGGACAGTCCGCTCAGATCGATACCCCGGCGTTTCGCAGCTTGCTGGCTGCGCAAGTCCGGCGGCTCGCCCAAGTGATAATCGCCCGTTCCGGCGGAATCGACTTCGACCCGTAAACCGGGCGCCTCGGTAGCCAACAGGTGACGAAGCACGCCTTCGGCGGTCGGACTGCGGCAGATGTTTCCCAAACACACGAACAGGATGCGTCGGCCCGGGCCGCTCATGAGCTCATCGATCCCGGAACCCCGCACGCACCCGCTCCAGATCCTCCCGCGTGTCGACCCCGGCCGGCGGCGCTTCGCGCAGCAGGATCACCTGAATGCGCATGCCGTATTCCAGAGCGCGAAGCTGTTCGAGCTTTTCGGCGGTCTCGAGCGGTGCCGCCGGCCAACCCGCGAATTTGAGGAGGCTCTTCACGCGGTAGGCGTACAGGCCGACATGGCGCAACGCGCCGTCGAATGCCGCCGGGCGCCCGTCCGCCAGCCGATCCCGCGGCCAGGGCACCGGAGCACGGCTGAAATAGAGCGCGCTGCCGTCATGCGCCAGGAGCGCCTTCACACAGCTCGGGTCGAGAAATTCCTCGAGGCTCGAGATCGACGCGGCAACCGTTGCGATATCGGCCAGCGGGTGCTCGTCGAGCGCGGCTGCCGCATCCGACAGCACGTGCGGGGGCATCAGCGGCTCGTCGCCCTGCAAGTTGACGATGATCTCCTCGGCGCCCAATCCGCGTGCACGAACGACCTCTGCAATGCGGTCCGTCCCGGACGCGTGCTGCGGGGAGGTCAGGGCCACATCGGCGCCGAATCCCGCGGCCACGGTCTCGATGCGCGCATCGTCGGTCGCCACGATCACGGAGGCGGCCCCGCTCGCACGCGCGCACTCCCATACCCGCTGAATCAGGGGGCGCCCGCCGACATCCGCGAGCGGCTTGCCCGGCAGACGGCTCGCTCCGAAGCGCGCCGGAATGACGACGTGAAAAGCCGGTCTCACGCGGATCAGCCGGCGGCCCGGGCGCGAGGCGGCGCTCACCCGATCACCAGCGGATCGTCCGCGCCGAGAACCCGCGCCTCTTCGGGCAGCATCATCGGGATACCGTCGCGCACGGCATACGCCAGCCGATCGGCGCGGCAGACGAGCTCGAGCGAGCCGCCGGCGCCGGACGTCCGCAAGGGTCCCTTGCAGATCGGACAAACCAGCAACTCGAGAAGACGTTTATCCATCGACGGCCCCCTGCGGCGGTGAGCGTTCGGCAATTCGCCCGGTCACGATATCGAGCAGTGTAGTTGATTCGCCGCCCTCGAAATATGCGCTCACCGGCACGTACCAGTGCCGTTCGTCGGCGGCGTGCCTGCATTTTACGGCATCCTTCTCCGTCATGAGCACCGGCTTCGAATCGGGGAAATTCACATCCTCGGGCGTGAGGCGGGCGTGATCGGGCAGCGCATGACCGATGACCTCGATCCCATGCGCGCGCAGCATGTTGAAGAACCGTTCGGGATGGCCGATGCCCGCCACTGCGTGAACCTCCAGGCCGGCAAACGCCGGGAGCGGCAGCGTTCGGTCGCCGGTGAGGGCCATCGCGCTCGCGGCTTCGAGCCGCATGCTGAACGCCCCATCGAGGAGCGCCCGCCCGCCGTTCACGACGACGATGTCGGCCGCGTCGAGGCGCGCGCGTCTTTCCCTGAGCGGTCCGGCCGGCAACAGCCAGCCGTTGCCGAAGCGCCGATCGCCGTCGATCACGACGATTTCGCAATCGCGCGCCAGCGCGTAATGCTGCAATCCGTCATCGCTCACCACCACGTCGCAACCCAGGTCCAGCAGGAGCTGCGCCGCGGCCGGACGGTCCCGGCCGGCCGCCACGGGCAGGCCGGTGCGGCGGGCGAGCAGAACGGGCTCATCCCCCACCACCGCCGGGTCGTCGGACGCCTGTACCCGGCGCACCGCGCGCGACGAGCCGCCGTACCCGCGGGTCACGATTCCCGGCGCGAACCCGCGCTCGGCGAGGCGCGCCGCCAGCCAGCACACCAGCGGCGTCTTGCCGGTCCCGCCGACGGTGAGGTTTCCGACCACGAGCACCGGCCGCCGCAGGCGGGTCGGCCGCCGCAGCCGCTTCGCATACAGGAACTGCCGCGAGCCTGAGACCGCGCCGTAGACGAGCGACAGCGGGATCAGCCACCAGGGCGGCGCGGGGCGCTCGTACCAAACACGATTGAGCCAGGATTCGGCGGACATGGTGGCGCTACCCTCGATGGCGCGGGGCGCTATTCGGCGAACTGCATTCCGTGCAGCGTCGCATACAACCCGCCCCGCTCGAGAAGCTCGCGGTGGCTGCCCGTCTCCACGATGCGTCCCTTGTCCAGGACGATGATGCGGTCGGCCCCCTCCACGGTGGACAAGCGGTGCGCGATGACCAGCGTGGTGCGGCCGCGCATGAGCGCGGTGAGCTCGGCCTGTACGCGGCGCTCCGATTCGTTGTCGAGCGCGGCGGTGGCCTCGTCGAGGATCAGCACGGGGGAGTTCTTCAGCAGCGCCCGGGCGATGGAGATTCGCTGCCGCTGGCCGCCCGAGAGGTTTTGTCCCCGATCCGAGAGCGGCGTATCGAACCCCTGGGGCTGCTGCGCGACGAACTCCATGACATTGGCCGCGCGCGCCGCGGCCTCCACCTCGGCATCGGTCTTCTCCACCGCGTTGAAGGCGATGTTGTTGCGGATGGTGTCGTTGAACAGCACCACGTCCTGGCTGACGAGACTCACCTGGGAGCGCAGATCCGTGAGCCGGTACTCGCGCACGTCGATGCCGTCGAGCAGCACCGTGCCCTGCTGCACATCGTAGAAGCGGGGAACCAGGCCGACCAGCGTGGTCTTGCCGCTTCCGGAGCGGCCCACGATGGCCACGGTCTCTCCCGGCTCGACCCGGAAACTGACGCCGTGCAGAACTCCGCCCTTCTCGCTCGCATATTCGAACGACACGTTGCGGAACTCGATCGCGCCGCGTGCCCGCTCGATGCGCCGGGTTCCTCCGCTTCCCTCCGTCGGCTCGTCCAATATCTCGAACACGCTCTGTCCCGCGGCGACTCCCTGCTGCAGCGGTCCGCCGATGTTGACGAGACTGCGGAGCGACGACGGAATGAGCATCAGCGCCGTCAGGAACGCCCAGAACTGGTCCACCCGCATATCGTTCGCAAACACCAGCCGGATCGCGACGTAGAGAACCCCGGCGAGCGCCAGTGAGGCAATGCATCCCACCACGGGATTGCTCAAGGATTTGGCGCGCGCGAGCTTCATGTTGGAGGCGCGGTTGAGCTCGTTCGCCTGCTCGAACCGGTCGGTCTGGTGATCCTCGGCATTGAAGATCTTGATCAGCCGGTGCGCGTCGATGGCTTCCTTCGCGACGCGCGTGATGTCGCCCATCGAGTTCTGGATGCGCTTGCTGTAGCGGCGGAAGCTCCGATTGGCGATCTGCATGAGCCAGCCGATCGCGGGAGCGGCGACGATGCAGAAAATCGCGAGCCGCCAGTTCAGGTAGAACAGATACACGATCAATCCGAGAATGGTCAACGTGTCGCTGACCAGCGAGATCGATGCGCCGGTCGCCGCGCCGGCCACCTGCTCGATGTTGTACGTGAGCTTGGAGAGCAGAACGCCCGATTGCTGGCTGTCGAGATAAGCCGTGGGCAGGCGAAGATAGTGCGCGAAGACGTCGTGCCTCAAGCCCTTGATGACCTGCCGCCCCACCCAGCTGGGATAGTAATTGCCCACGTAATCGCCGAGGCCGCGCAGCGCGAACAGCACCACGATGCCGAGCGGCACGATCCACTCGATCCGCGGGTCCTTGGTGACGAACGCACCCTTCAGGAAGGTCTGGACCAGGTAGACCAGCCCGGATTGTGTCGCCGCGAACAGGATCATGCCGAGCACGCCGACCAAGAACGCGCCGGTGTAGGGCTTGGCGTAACGCAGCAGCCGGCGGTAAATCGGCCAATAATTGCCGTCGGACGTCGAGTGCGCGCCGATCTCGGCGGCGGCCGCGTTCACGGCGGCGGTTCCTGGTGCACGGTGGCGATGTTGAGCTGCGCGAAGCCGAGCCGCCCCGCCACGTCCATCGCGGTGACCACCGCCTGGTGCGTCGACCGTGCGTCCGCCCGGATGGTGATCGGACCGCGATCCGCCCCGGCCTCCTTGAGGAGCGCCGCGCGCAACGTATCCGGACTCGAGTTGATGAGCGTGCGCTCGTTGACCCGATAGCGGCCCTCCGCCGTCACCGTGATCACCAGAGGCTCGCGGTTGCCGCGCGGCACCGGAATGGCGCTCGCCTGCGGGAGCTGGACCTTGACCCGTCCCTCCTGGTTGAAGGTGGTCGAGACCATGAAGAAGATGAGCAGCACCAGCAGGACGTCGATGAAATTGATCAGATTGATCTCGGGGTCCTCTCGACGGCGCGGACGCAGGTTCACGGCATCAAGCCCTCGCGGCGAGAGTGGCGCGCTCGTCCAGCGCATCCACGAGCTTCATCGCCTCCTTTTCCATCTGAATGACCAGGCGCTCCACCTTGCCGCGAAGATAGCGATACGCGATCAGCGACGGTATCGCCACGGTGAGGCCGGCCGCCGTGGTGATCAGCGCCTCGCCGATGCCGCCGGACAGAATCCTCGGATCGCCGAGCCCGTTGGCCGTGATGGCGTTGAAGGCATGAATGATGCCCGCCACGGTCCCCAGGAGCCCGAGGAGCGGTGCGATGGCCGCGATGGTGCCGAGGGTGTTCAGGAACCTCTCCAGGTCGTGCACCACGTGCCTGCCGCCGTCCTCCAGGCGCTCGACCATCAGCTCGCGCGGCTTGAAGCGGTTCGCGAGACCGATGGCCAGCAATTTACCCAGCGGCGAATTCTGCTCCAGCGCGATGACGAGTTTTTCGGAGAGCTGGTCGGCCTCGATCCAGTTCCACACCTTCTGCGAGAGGTCGCGCGGAATGACCCGGCCCGACTGCAGCGTCCAGAGGCGCTCCAAGATGATGGCCACCGACGCAATCGAGCACAGGATAATCGGCCACATGAAGCCGCCGCCGGCGCGGATGATCTCCCACATTGTGTCCTCGTCAAGCTCTTGGAACTCGCGGCATGATACTTGACCGGTCGGGCTTGAGATACCGTCATCGGCCGGCGACGGGCGGCCTTCAGCCCGGGACCTTGGAGCGCTCGCTCAGCGTGCCGTCGACCAAGGTCAGCACACGATCCAGGCGCCCTGCCAGGCGTTCGTCATGGGTCACGATGACCAGGCTGGTATCGAGCTCGCGGTTCAGCTCCAGCATGAGCTCGAACACGTGCGCGGCATTCACGCCGTCGAGATTGCCGGTCGGCTCGTCCGCGAGCACGAGCTGAGGCTGGGTGACCAGGGCGCGGGCCACCGCCGCGCGCTGCCGCTCGCCGCCGGAGAGCTGCGAGGGCCGGTGGGTGAGGCGTTCGGCGAGCCCCACCCGCGAAAGAATCGCCGCCGCGCGCTGCCGCGCGGCCTTGGGCTCCATGCGCCGCACCAGCAACGGCATCGCGACATTCTCCAGAGCCGTGAATTCCGGCAGCAAATGATGGAATTGATAGACGAAGCCGACCGCTCGATTGCGCAGGCGCCCGCGCTCGGTGTCGCTCAGCCGGTTCATGGCCGAGCCCGCGATCTCCACGGTGCCCCGGGTCGGCAGATCGAGACCGCCCAGCAATTGAAGCAGCGTCGTCTTGCCAGACCCGGACGCACCAACAATAGCGATGCGCTCGCCGGAGCGAACCGTGATCGAGGCGCCGCGCAGCACCTCGAGCTTCACCGCACCCTGGATGAAGTCCTTCGCGAGATCCGTGCCCTGGAGCACTATGGTGGAGT
This sequence comes from Steroidobacteraceae bacterium, assembly GCA_036501585.1. Taxonomy (GTDB): domain Bacteria; phylum Pseudomonadota; class Gammaproteobacteria; order Steroidobacterales; family Steroidobacteraceae; genus Bog-1198. Next base: position 10,172 of record DASYAC010000294.1, on the reverse strand, counting down.
TCTGCATGAATGGGTGAAACCCTCAATCGTTTCGCAGGGATTCCGCCGGAAGCAAGCGCGCGGCTCGCCAGGCGGGATAGATGGTCGAGAGGCAGGCCAGCACGAACGCCACGCCCGAGATCTGAACGAGATCGCCCAGCTGAACGTAGGCGGGCAGGTCGCTCATGAAGTACACGCGCGCATCGAGAAACTTGAAACCCAGAATGTCCTCCAAACCGTGCACCAGTCGCTGCAGATTGACGGCGAGCAGCACGCCCGTGATCAGGCCGCCGGCGATGCCGAGGCCGCCGATCAAGCTCCCCTGAACGACGAAAACCGAGAGGATGCTGCGCGGGGAAGATCCGAAGGTCCGCAGAATGGCGATGTCCCGCCGCTTGTCCTTCACGACCATGACCATGGTGGACACGATGTTGAAGGCGGCGACGGCCACCATGAGCGAGAGAATCACGAAGAGCATGTGCTTGGTGATCTCGATCGAACGGAAGAAGTTCTCGTGCTCCTCGGTCCAATCGTTGACGAGGTAGGCCTCGGCGCCTTTCGGAAGCGCGATCGCGGCATCGCGCACGATGCGGGGCGCCGCATACGGATCGGTGACGCTCAAGCGCAGACCGGTGATGTCGTCTCCCAGGCGCAGCAGCGTCGCGGCATCCTGCATGGCGACGATCGCGACCCGCCGATCGTATTCGTACATGCCCACCGAGAGGATGCCGTCGACTCTGAACGCGCGCATTCGCGGCAGCACGCCGATGGGAGTGACATCTCCCTCGGGCACCATCAGGATGACCCGATCGCCGACCCGCGCGCCGAGGGTCTCGGCCAGCGCCTTGCCGAGAATCACGCGGTAGGCTCCGGGAACCAGATCGGCGAGGCGTCCCGACACGAGATGGGCGTCGAGATCCGTGACCCGCCGCTCCTCGTCCGGCAGCACGCCGCGCATCATCACGCCCGAGGCCTTGCCGTCGTGGACCATCATGGCCTGCTCCTCGATGTACGGCGAAGCGGCGGCAACCCCCGGAAAATGCGCGAGTCTCTGAAGATCCGGCCGCCAGTTCGAGATGCGGCCGTCGAGCCCGGTGATGGTCGCATGCGCGGTGAGACTCAGGATCCTCGTTCGCAGCTCCCCCTCGAAACCGTTCATGACGGACAGCACCACGATGAGCACGGCGACGCCGAGCGCGAGGCCCAGTATGGCGATGCCGGCGATGAGCGACACGAAGCCGCGCTTCGGCGATGCCCGAAGGTATCTCAGCCCCAGAAAGCCCTCGTACCAGCGCCCCATCATTCGTAGCGCAACGCTTCGGCGGGTTGAGTCTTGGAGGCCTTCCAGGACGGATACACGGTGGCGATGAGCGAGAGCAGCATGGCCGCGGCGGCGATCCTGATCACATCGCCCGGATGCATCTCGCTCGGCAACCCGGTGGTGTAATAGACGTCCGGGTCGTCCATGATGTGAACGCCGAAGACGTGCTCGATCACCTGCGCCACCTCGCCCACGTGCAATGCGAGCGCGACGCCCAGGGCGACGCCGATGAGCGTCCCGAGCCAGCCGATCAACAGGCCCTGGGTCATGAACACCCCGAGGATTCCCCGGGGAGTCATGCCGAGCGTGCGCAGGATCGCGATGTCGGTGCGCTTGTCGCTCACCACCATCACGAGCGTGGCGACGATGTTGAACACGGCGACGGCCACGATCAGCATGAGAATCAGGCCCATCATGGTCTTCTCGATGCGGATCGCCCGGAAGTATGCCTCGTTCTCCTGCGTCCAGTCCCGGACGATGAGTCCCGGGGGCAGCCGGGCCGCGGCCTCGCGCGCCAGCCGCGGCGCTTTGAGCACGTCGGCGAACTTCAGCCGGATGCCGGTCGGGCCGCCCACGCCGCGCAGCGCCTCGGCATCTTGAAGATTGATCAGCGCGAGCACGCTGTCCTGTTCCTCCAGACCGACCTCGAAAATTCCCGCGACCTCGAAATTCTCCAGGCGCGGCACGATCGAGTCGCCCGCCGCGCTGTCCGGGATCATGACCGTGACCGAGTCCCCGACGCCCACTTGCAGCTGGTAGGCCAGCATCCGGCCGAGCACGATCCGATTCATGCCCGGCTCGAGCGCCTCGAGCTTGCCCTCGCGCATCGCGCCGTTGATGGCCGACACCTCGGGCTCCAGGGCCGGGTCGATGCCGCGGACGATGGCGCCGCCCATCGACCCCCCAGCGTCGCCAACGTGGCTCAGCATGGCGTCCGTATCCAGAAACGGCGCCGCGCCGACGAGGCCCGGCGCCCCCTGGAGCTCGCGCAGCCGGTCGCGCCAATCGGCGATGGGTGCCCCCTCGGCCGCCGTCAAGGTCGCATGCGCCGACAAGCTGAGGAGGCGGCTCCGGAGCTCGCTTTCGAAGCCGTTCATCACTGAGAGCACGGTAATCAGCGCGAGCACCCCCAGCGCCACGCCCCCGAGCGACACCCAGGTGATAAACGACACAAAAAAGCTGTGCTCGCGCGCCAGGGAGTACCGCAGGCCCACGAAAACTGGAACGGGCTGGAACATTCGCGGCGATTAAACCACAGGCGGCCGGCTCGCGGGGACGCCGGCCCGGAAATGCACCAGAAATGTACCATAATCAGAGTGTTAAGTGGTTCAAACAATTGGCCGCCCGGTCAGTGCTATATTTCGGCGAAGGCAACGAAAGAGGTCTGCCATGAGCTATCGAACCCTCCTGATCAGTGCAGTTCTCGCCGCCGGCGCGAGCCTCGCCGGCGTGGCGCAGGCGGATATCGTGGCCGTGGATAACGGCATCGCGGTCAAGGCGTCCGATGGCATTGCCCCGTCTCGGGGTATGACCATGAGCCAGGTCGCCAGCAAGTTCGGTGCCCCGGTGACCAAGGTCCCGGCCGTCGGTAATCCGCCCATCTCCCGCTGGGAATACCCCGGCTTCGTGGTGTATTTCGAGCGCGACTACGTCATTCACAGCGTGGTCTCCGAATCCGCCGCTCCGGCATCGGAGCCCGCGTCCGGCTCGGCCGCCCCCGCGCCGGCCGCCTCCGCGCCGCCTGCGGCGTCGGCCGCCTCCGTGCCGCCTTCGACTGAGAGCGCATCGTCGCCGGTCGAACCCGCTGCGACCGAACCTGCCGCAGCCGAACCCGCCGCGCCCGCACCCGCTGCGGCTGCCGAGCCCCCGCCGGCACCCTAGATCGCGTAGAATCGCCCGCTCGAGGCTCACCGCGACCCGTTCGCGGCGGGCGTTTTTTCGTTCTGCGTTCTCAATGAGATGCCATCGTTATTCGACCCTCCCCTGCCCGCTGCCGGATCCCCACTCGTCAAATGGGGCCGGCTCTATGGCGCGGCACCGGCTCTGGCCGTCGCCGAGGCCGCGGCCAAGGCCGGGGGACCCCTCATCGTCATCACGGAGACCCCGCGCGCCGCTGAAACCCTGAGCGAGGAGATCGGTTTCTTCTCGAGCGGAACGATGCCCGTGCGCGTGTTCCCGGACCTCGAGACGCTGCCCTACGACGGCTTCTCGGCTCACCCCGACATTACCTCCGCCCGGCTGCGCACGCTGGCTGAGCTGCCCCGCGCGCGGCGCGGCGTCTGGGTGGTGGCGATCGAGACCCTGCTGCAGCGTCTCGCCCCGCGCAGCTACATCGAGGCGCATTCCTTGCAGGTGCACGTCGGCGAGACGCTCGATCTGGAGGCGTTGCGCGAACGGCTGGCCCTCGCGGGCTATGCCGCCGTCACGCAGGTCGCGGCGCACGGCGAATTCGCCGTGCGCGGATCCCTGCTCGATGTGTTCCCGATGGGCTCGGACAACCCTTACCGGATCGACCTTCTCGACCGCGATGTCGACAGCATCCGTTACTTCGATCCCGACACGCAGCGCTCGGGCGACAAGCTCGAGCGGATTCATCTGCTGCCCGCGCGCGAGACTCCGCTGAGCCCGGACGCGGTGCGCGAATTCCGGCGCCGTTACCGCCTGAGATTCCCCGGGGATCTCGCCGAGCACGCCGTGTACCGTGACGTGAGCGCGGGCCGCGCACCCGGGGGGCTGGAGTTCTACCTGCCTCTGTTCTTCGAGCGCACGTCGCATCTCTTTGAATATTTGCCGCCCTCCAGCGTGCTGATCGACCTGCAGGAGGCGGCTTCGCATGCGGAGAGGCTCTGGTCGGGAATCGTGGAACGTCACGACCAGCTCGCGCACGATCGATTCCGTCCGATTCTCGACCCGGCGGAAATCTACCTCGGTTCCGCGGAATTGCACGCCGAGCTCGCGGCGTGGCCCAAGGTCGAGCTTCGATCCTTCGAGTGGCCGCCGGAAACCCCGGAGCCCGTCCGGAATTTCTCGAGCGCCTCGCCCGCCGTCGTGCGCGTCGATCCGCGCGCGGAACAGCCCGCGGCCGGGCTCGAGGCGCACCTGGCCGCGCTGGACGGCCGCGCGCTGCTCGCGGCCGAATCCGCGGGACGGCGCGAGCTGCTGCTCGACCTGCTGCGCGGCCGGGGGATCAAGCCCAAGGTCTTCGAGAGCTTCGCGGCGTTTCTGGCAAGCGATGCGAGCCTCGGGATCACCGTGTCGGCCGCGGCCTCGGGTCTTCGCATCCTGGCGCCCGCGCTCGAGATCCTGACCGAGTCGCAGCTGTTCGGCGACCGCGCCCGGCAGGAGCGCCGGCGGCGCCGCTCGGAGCGGGATCCCGCCAAGATCCTCAGAGAGCTCTCGGATCTGCGCGTCGGCGCCCCCGTGGTGCACGAGAGCTACGGCGTGGGCCGATACGTGGGACTCACGACCATGGATGTGGCCGGCTACACCGGCGAATTCCTGGTCCTCGAATACGCCGACGGCGACAAGCTCTACGTGCCGGTCCAGTCGCTGCACCTGGTCTCGCGCTACACCGGTGCGCCCGCCGACACCGCGCCACTCCACAAGCTCGGCGGCGATCAGTGGCAGAAGGCGCGCCGCAAGGCGGCGCAACGCATTCGCGACGTCGCCGCGGAGCTGTTGGATCTGTACTCGCGGCGCGCCGCCCGCGAGGGCGCCTCCATGCAGGCGGCGGAGGCCGACTATCGCGCGTTTCAGGCGGCCTTTCGCTTCGAAGAGACAGCCGATCAGGCCACGGCGATCGAGCAGGTGCTCGCGGATCTGAAGTCCGGCAAGCCCATGGACCGGGTGATCTGCGGCGATGTCGGTTTCGGCAAGACCGAAGTGGCGCTTCGCGCCGCGTTCGTCGCCGTCCAGGCGGGCAAGCAGGCGGCGGTACTGGTTCCGACCACGCTTCTCGCCCAGCAGCATTACACGACTTTCGTCGATCGTTTCGCCGATTGGCCCGTGCGGGTCGAGAGCCTGTCGCGTTTTCGGACCCAGAAGGAGGCCGCGGCGGTCATCGAGGGGATGGCGGCGGGGTCGGTGGATGTCGTCGTGGCGACCCACCGGCTGTTGCAGGGCAAGGTGCGCTTCAAGAATCTCGGATTGGTGGTGATCGACGAGGAGCACCGCTTCGGCGTGCGCGACAAGGAGAAGCTCAAGGCGCTGCGAGCGGAGGTCGATGTGCTCACGCTCACGGCCACCCCGATCCCGCGCACGCTCAACATGGCCATGGGCGGGCTTCGCGATCTGTCCCTGATCACGACGCCTCCCGCCGAGCGGCTGGCCGTCAAGACCTTCGTGCTGGAGTGGAACGGGACCGTCGTGCGCGAGGCATTGACCCGTGAGATACGGCGCGGCGGGCAGATTTACTTCGTTCACAACACGGTCGAGACCATCGAGAAGACCGCGCAGGCCATCCGCGAGCTGGTACCGGAGGCGAGCGTCGCCGTCGGCCATGGGCAGATGCGCGAGCGCGACCTCGAGCAGCTCATGCTGGACTTCTATCATCGCCGCTTCAACGTACTCGTATGCACGACCATCATCGAGAGCGGCATCGACGTGCCCACCGCGAACACCATCATCATCGACCGCGCCGATCGATTCGGATTGGCGCAGATCCACCAGCTTCGGGGGCGCGTCGGCCGTTCTCACCACCGCGCCTACGCCTACCTGATCACCCCGCCCTTGAAGGCGATGACGGCCGACGCGGTCAAGCGGCTGGAGGCCCTGGAATCACTGGAGGAGCTCGGTGCGGGTTTCACCCTCGCGACCCACGATCTGGAGATCCGCGGAGCGGGCGAGCTGCTCGGCGATGAGCAGAGCGGCCAGATCGAGGAGATAGGCTACAACCTGTACATGGAGCTGCTGGAGCGGGCCGTCGCGGGACTGAAGGCAGGCAAGCCGGCGGACCTCGAAAAGCCGCTCCATGCCGGCCCGGAGGTCGACTTGCACCTGCCCGCGCTCATTCCGGAGGACTACGTGCCGGATGTGCACCTGCGGCTGGTTCTGTACAAGCGCATCGCCGGCGCCGAATCGCGCGAGGAGCTCGACGAGCTCAAAGTCGAGCTGATCGACCGTTTCGGACCGATGCCGCCCTACGCACAATCGTTGTTCCGGGCGGCGCAGATCAAACTGCGCGCCGCCCAGCTGGGCATCCGAAAGATCGACGCCGGGGCAACCGGCGGCTACTTCGTCTTCGACGAGGACAACAAGATCGATACCGGGCGGGTGCTGAAGCTCATTCAGACCCGCCCGAAGGATTACCGCCTCGACGGTCCCCTGAAGCTCCGGTTCGCCCACGATGCCCGCACCGAGGAAAATCTGTTCACGGGAATCGAAATGATGGTCGAGCTTCTGGCCTGAGTCCCGCTACGTCGATCCGAGAAAATCCATCTTGCCGATCTCGACGCCGCTCGAGCGCAGCAGCGCATACGTCATGCTCTTGTGGAAGAAAAAATTCGGCAGCACGAAATCGGTCAGGTAGGACAGCCCGGTGAAGGTGATGGTCCGGTTCGGGAACTTCAGCTCGATGGTTTTGCTTTCCGCGCCCTTCATCTGCTCGGCCTTCACGCTTTTCACGAAGTCCAGGGTCTTGGCGATGCGCTGCTTGAGCTCGTCGAGGGTCGCCTCGGTGTCCTCGTGCGTCGGGATGTCGATGCCGGCCAGGCGCCCGGCGGCGCCCTTCGCGGTGTCGCAGGTGATTTGAACCTGACGGGCGAGCGGAAACATGTCCGGGAACAGCCGCGCCTGCGCCAGCACCACCGGATCGAATTTTCTGGCGCCGGCATGAGCGGCCGCCTTGTCGAGAATCGAAGACATATTGGTGAGCCCGCGCGTCAGCACCGGGATGGAAATATCGTAGATGGAAATCGTCACAATCGCTGCTCCTCGAGTCGCCGGGATTTTCCCGGGGCGTCACTTTAGCGAAAGTTCGATGCATTGAGTAATAAATCGATGCACAATAGGGCTCGATGTTGCCGGTATCCGATGCCTGCGAGCGTAACAAGGAGCCGATCCTCTCGGTGTTGCGCGTGTGCTTTGCCGATCGCGCCTTGGTGCTCGAGATCGGCAGCGGCACCGGTCAGCACGCGGTGTATTTCGCGCGCCACCTGCCGCATCTCGCCTGGCAGCCCACCGAGCTGTTGAGCTATCTGCCTGACCTCGCGGCCCGCGTCAGGCTGGAAGGCGGCGGTAATCTGCGGCCTCCGACGGTGCTCGACGTTCGCCAGGCGGTATGGCCGGCGCGCTCGGTGGATGCGGTCTTCACGGCCAACACCTTGCACATCATGTCGTGGACGGCGGTGGTCGCCCTCTACCGGGGGGTGGCGGAGGTACTGGCTCCCGGCGGCGTTCTATGCGTGTACGGACCGTTTCGATACGGGGGCGAATACACTTCCGAGAGCAACGGCGAGTTCGACCGCATGCTGAAGGAGCGCGATCCCTTGTCCGGGATCCGGGACATCGAGGCGGTGCGCGAACTTGCGGGTCCCTACGGTTTGTCGCTGGTCGCGGACCACGATCTCCCCGCGAACAACCGGCTCCTGGTCTTCGACAAGGAGCCGGGCGGAGAATGACAAGAAGGGCTCGCGCTTACCGCGCGAGCCCCTGCCGCCATCAATTACAAATGCGTGTCACTGCGGTGCCGCGTATCACTGCGGTGCCGCGTATCACTGCGGTGCCGCGTGTCAGCGCGGTGCGATTTCGATCTCGTTGTTCACCGAGTTCACGCCGTCGGTGTCCTTGGCGATCATGCCCGCCAGATCGCGCGCATCCTTGGTGGGCGCTGTGCCGCTCAACCAGACCACGCCGTTCGCATCGGTATCGACCTTCACGTGAGCGAGCGTGGACATGTGCTTGGTCGCCAGCTTGGTTTTCACCTTGGTGGTGATCACGGAATCCTTCACGAAGTGGTGATCGCCGCCGGCATCATCCGCGTACGCCATCGGCAGATACGCTGCACCGGCCGCCACCAATCCGATCAACATCAGTTTCTTCATTGCTTTTCTCCTTCGATGGGAATTGCGGAATTGCAATTGCCGTTACTGCCGGGATCAACCGGCAGAAAGGGGTTTATAGGTAAACTTCTGCCCCGCCACCGCCGCTTGATACATCAATCCGCCCTTCGCGACGGTGAATACCGCCATGCCCTTGTAGTAGTGGCCGCGGGTCGTCGCATCCTTCTCGCCGCCGCTCGCGCCGGCCTCCGTACCGTTGGTACCGGCGCTCGCATCGGCGCTCGCCGTGATCGCGATCGCGCTGGCATCGGCTCCGAACTCGAAGCTCCCGGATTCGAACTCATCGAGAGCATCCTTGTTCTCGAAAAAGATGATCTCGCTGAACGCCTTGCCGCCGGCCTGGAAGCCGACGCTGACCTGGGCCAGGGTGGCTTTCCCGACCTCCCGGCCATGCACGTAGACCCGGCCCTTGCCGCCGGCGCCACCCACGATGAACGCACCCTCACCGACCGTGGGGAATACCGCGTAGGCATAGCTGTGGTGGAAGAAGCCGGCGCTCGCACCGGCGTGCTTGAAGAGCGACACGGTGTCTGCAACCTTCTGGGCTTCCGGCTCCGCTCGAGCTGCTGTGGACAGGCAGACGGTCAAAGCCACCGCCGTTGTAAAGGCATTGATTAGTTTTTTCATAGCGGCCGGATCGTACCGCGCATGCCCTTCCGAGAGATGTAGGCGGGCCGAGTCAGTTCGCCGAGGACGATTCCCACACTCGGCCGCGCGGTCCCGAAGCCCGCGGTCGCAATTGAGATGCGGCGGCGCGCCGCCGCACCTTGCGGTGTCCTCAGCCCTCTGCGAGGTTCCTCAGCCCTTCGCCAGGTTCTGCGCCGCAAACTCCCAGTTCGCCAGCTTGTCGATCAGCGCGTTGACGTAGTCCACCCGCTTGTTCTGATAGTCCAGGTAGTAGGCGTGCTCCCAGACGTCGATGGTCAGGAGGGGCTTCATGCTCTGTGCGATCGGCGTCTCGGCATTGCCGGTTTTCACGATCTTGAGCTTGTCGCCGTCGAGCACCAGCCAGGCCCAGCCGCTGCCGAACTGCTGCACTGCTGCGTTCGCCAATTCCTTCCTGCAAGCGTCCACGCCGCCGAACGCCGCGTCCATCTTGGCCTTGAGGGCGGAAGGAGGCTCGCCGCCGCCCTTGGGCTTCAGGCTCTTCCAGTAAAAATCATGGTTCCACGCCTGTGCGGCGTTGTTGAAGATGCCGACCCGGTCCGTCTTGCCGGCGGTTGCGCGCACGATTTGATCGAGCGGCAGATCCGCCAATTCCGTTCCGACGATCAGCTTGTTGGCGTTCTCCACATAGGTCTTGTGATGCTTGCCGTAGTGGAAGCTGATGGTTTTCGCGGAGATGACGGGTTCGAGTGCGTTCTCGGCCCACGGTAGCGCGGGCAGACTCAAGGGTGAAGAAGTGGATGCTGCGGTCGCCATGGATTCTCCTTGGGGTTAAGTGAATGGCCGGGTGTTGATAGACGTCCCGGCGCCGATGAAGTTCAGTCATCTGCCCGTCTCGCGGTCGCGACCGCCGGGAAACGCTAGCGCGCCGGCGGCGCGCGCTCCACCCCCACGTTCACCCGATGAGCTGTAGGCGTGCGCCGACCTCACACGCGGCCCACTCGACTCCGGGGGCCGATTGCGCAACGATAGTGATGCTGGTGCACGGATTGCCGGGAAAGCGCGGCGGCGCGTTTATCAGCTGATCCGCGTTTCAGCCGATCCGCGTTTATCAGCCGATCAGAGACCGCAGGCGCTGCGTGCGGGTGCCCGACGTCGTGTCCGCGGCGCGCTGCAGGAGATTCTGGGCCTCGGCCGCCGGCAGCGGA
>DASYAC010000293.1:0-4693 GCA_036501585.1 Steroidobacteraceae bacterium | reverse complement strand
GTTCGCCCAGCGTAAAGAGCGCCTCCTTGCAACCCAGCCCGGCGCCCTCGGCGGCGACCGACACCGCCGCCTCGATCGACAGGTACGCGCTCTCGAGCCGCCGCGGCGCCTTGGCAAACGTGCAGTAATGGCAGGAGTCGCGGCACAGTTGCGTGAGCGGCAGGAATACCTTGCGGGAATAAGTGACGAGCGCGCCATGCCCCAGATCCCGGAGCGCGGCCGCCCGCGGCGCGAGCTCCGAGGACGGCAAGGCCGTCAGAGCTTGCGCGAGCGCCGAGGGGGGCATTGACGGCGTAGCACCGGGCGATGGCGTAGCGCGCGGCGCAGGCCTAGTCGGCGGCCTGCCGACCCACGCAACGCTTTGGCACAGCAGCGAGGCCAGCGGTCCGCCCTCGACGCCCGCCTCGAAGGTCGCCCGGAGGGCCTCGAGATCCTCGGGCGTGTCGATGTCGAACGACACTGTCGGCTCCTCGAGCTCGTGCACAGCCGATCCCGAGCCCTGCGCATGCCTCGAGAAACTGCCGGGACCGAAGGACGGCTCGAAGGGTGTGTTGGCCGGCACGAGAACCAGATTGGTTCCGGTTCCCTCCTTGCAGCGCACGAGACCGATCGCCCCGCTCTCGGCCTCGGGCAGCCGAAGGTAAGTCCGAAGCAGCCGCTCGAGACCTTGCGTCGTCAGCGTCGCAAGATCGGACGGAAGCAACACGGCGAGGCTCGCGCCGCGGCTCGCCGCGCTCTCGACGCCCAGCACGCAGGCCTGATTGAGAGAAGAGTCCTCATCGTCCACGACGACCGCGCCGCGGGCTCGCGCGGCGGCACCGACGCGCGGATCGGGCGTCACGACGATGACCCCGGCAATCATATCGGCGCCTTGCAGCACGTCGAAAATCCGGCACGCCAGAAGATAGGCGAAATCTTCGCGCGCCTCGCCCAGCGCCGCGGACAGGCGCTGCTTGGCGGCCGCGAGCCGCTTCACCGGAACCACCGCCCAGATTGCGCCCGCCATCGATGGCGCCCGGCTCCGCGGGCCGCTGTCGCCGGTGATCCTGCCGCTCTCCTCGCTCATGGGAGCGAGGTTACACGCCATATCGCCTCTTGAGCCGCGGCACCACCCGCTCCGCGAACAAGGTGAGAAATCGCGCCTGGTCGGGGCCGGGGGCATGAAATACCAGATGATCGAATCCCAAATCGACGTAGGCGCCGATCTTCTCCGTCATCTCGTCCGCATCGTTCGACACGATCCACCGCGAGGCGGTGCGCTCGATCGGCAGCGCGTCCGCCAATTTCTCCATCTCCTGGGGGTCCCCGATGTGCTCTCGTTCCTCGGGCTTCAATGCCAGCGCGCCCCAGTAATGCGTGTCGCTTTCGGCTCTGGCGCGGTCGCTGTCGAAGGACACCTTCATCTCGATCATCCGTTCGTAGGCCGAATCCTTGCCTCGGCCTGAGGCGGCGAGTCCCGCTTGCACGTTCGGGAGCAGGGTCTCCGTATAGAGCTCGCGTTTCTTGCCGCTGGTGCAGATGAATCCATCGCCCTCCATGCCGGCGAGCTTGGCCATGAACGGGCCGGCAGCCGCGATGTAGAGCGGCACCGGTTTCTCCGGCCGGTCGTACAGGGTCGCCAATCGGGTCTTGTAGAACTGACCCTCGAAGCTCAGGCGCTCTTCGGACCAGAGCGCCCGGATCAGCCGCAGCGCCTCGCGCAGGCGCGCGGTGCGCTCCTTCTGTTCCGGCCAATCGAGCCCGGTAGCAGGTACCTCGTTCAAGGACTCCCCGGTCCCCACGCCGAGCACCACACGGCCGGGGAACATCGTGCCCAAGGTGGCGAAGGCCTGCGCCACTACGGAGGGGTGGTAGCGAAAACTCGGTGTGAGCACACTCGTACCCATGACGATGCGCTCGGTTCGAGCGCCGAGCGCGCCGAGCCACGCCAAGGAGAACGGCGCATGGCCGCCGGTATGCCGCCAGGGTTGAAAATGATCGCTGATCCACACCGAGTCCAATCCGAGCTTCTCCGCGAGCACGGCGTACTCGAGCAGCCGATTGGGCCCGAATTGCTCCGCGGACGCCTTGTACCCGAGCTTGATCATCGCGAACCCCCTAGCATTGCGAACCCCCGATCATCGCGAACCCTCCACTGACCGGCCCAATCCCGAGCGCCGGCGGCGAAGCACGGCGAGGCAAGCCTCCGCCAGCCGGCGCCGATCGGCCGGCGACTTCATGAGAATCTCCGCCGTCTCGATATGCGGATCGCCCGCCTCCCGTTCCGCGATCAGCGCGCCATCCCGCTCGTCGATCACCATCACATCCAGGAAGTCACGATATTGCCGGGCGATTTCCAGAGGAGACACCGGCAGATCCAGCTCGTTCATGATTTTTGCCGCCGGACCCTTGACGGCGGATCCCCCGATCAGGGGCGACACGGCGATCACCGGAATCTCAGCACGCACCAAGCTCTCCCGGATTCCGGGAACCGCCAGAATCGGGGCGACGCTCAGGTAGGGATTCGATGGACAGAGAATGATTCCCTCGAGATCAGGCCGCTCGAGCGCCGCGCGTACCTCGCCCGGCATCGACCCCGAGGCCGCGGCGCCGTAGCGGAATCCGCGCACCGCGGGCACGCAGCGGTGCTTCACGAAGTACTCCTGGAAAGGCAGATCGCCGAGCTCGGTGGACACCGTGGTCGGTGCGGGCTGATCGCACATCGGCAAGAGCTCGCTGGCTATGCGAAAGCGCTGAGCGAGCGCCCGGGTGATCTGGGTCAGCGTCATCCCTCGGGAGCTGAGCTCGCTCCGGTACAGATGCAAGGCGATGTCTCGATCGCCCAGCTGAAACCAGGTGTCGACCCCTAGCTCGCGCCACTCCGCCTGCACCCGCCAGGTCTCCTCGGCCCGGCCCCACCCTTGATCCGGGTTGGCGACGCCGGCGAGCGTATACAGTACGGTGTCCAGATCCGGGCAGATCGGCAGCCCGCGATGCTCGAAGTCATCGCCGGTATTGACGATGACCGAGAGCTCACCGGGCGCGAGGACTTGCTGCAAGCCCTCCGCCAGCTTCGCGCCCCCGACGCCACCGCACAACGCAACGATGTGCTGCATGGCGCGGTTACTTGAACAAATCTTCGGACGGCGGCCGCAGCAGGTCCGCCGCCCGCGCCGAGCCATCCCGCCATGCCGGCGGCAGTCCGCGGGCGAGCACCACGGGCCGCCCCTCGGCGCCCGCTCCCATGACCAGCTCGGCCGCGGCCGCGAGCCCGTCCGCCGTAGCGACCTGAGTCACCCGGAGCGTCCGCCCGAACCGGTCCTGATCGCCGCGGCGGTCGAGGAGAGTCACGAATCCGGACGCGCCGATCGCCGTCCCGCACACCCCGCGCCGCCAGGCTCTGCCGAAGGAGTCGGTGATCACCACGCCGGGCGCCGCACCGAGCAGCGCGCGCAGCGACTCGCGCAAGCTGCGCGCGGACGCATCGGGATTCTCCGGCAGCAGCAGCACGCGCTGCCCCGCCCCCGGAACGTTCGATTGATCGACGCCGGCGTTCGCCATCACCAGGCCGAGCCGGTGTCTCACGATGAGCACTTGAGGAGCGCAGCGCACCACGTCGGTCGATTCGCGCACGATCACTTCCACCAGGCGCGGGTCCTTCCCGCAGCGCATCGCGAGCTCCCGCGCCTTCACCGACACCTCCACGCTGCCGAGATCCACGAATCGGTCTTCGGATTTCGACACGATCTTCTGGCACACCAGGAGCGCGTCCTCATCGACCAGGCGCAGTGACTGGCGCTCGAGGGCCGCCGCGATGAGCGGCGCCAGGGCGTCGCCGGGCCCGATTTCCGGCATGCCCTCGAGTGCCGTCAGCGACAGAGTGTTCGGCGTCAAGGGGCGGGATCTACGGCGACGAGAATGCAGCATCGGGCCCGCTCGGAAAGGGTGGCGCGCGGGGAGCTCGCCCACCAGAAGCCGCCGGTGGGCCGCGGATAGTGGCCGAGCACGATCAGATCGATCTGCAGTTTCGCCGCGTACTCGAGGATGCGGTCGACGGTATTGCCGCTGGTCAAATAACCCTCGGCGGCGAGGCCCCGCGCCTTGAGCCATTCCACCGACTCATCCAGCATCTGGCGATAGCCATGATCTTCTTTGACGATGCACGCATGGCCGGCCGCGCCCGCCGCGAGCACCGGATCGAGCGCGCCGGCGGGAATGATGGAGAGTACGTATACCTGCGCATTCAAAAAGATCGAGAGGTCGGCGCCGCGCCTCAATGCCCGCCGTCCGGCGGCGGATCCGTCGTAGCACAGCAATATGCGCTTGAACATGGTACCCCTCCGGCTCTGGTTCCTGTCTATTGGGAATGCGCCTCGGCCGTCGACGCCGCAAAGCGCTGCAGGTGAAAATCGCCGTCGCCGAATAGAATTTCGATGGCGGTGAGCCGCTTGAACCAGTGGCTCACCTCGAGCTCGTCGGTCATTCCCATGCCGCCGTGCAGTTGCACGGCTTGCTGGCCGACGAAGCGGGCAGCCTCGGCGATCACCACCTTGGCCGCCGACAGGGCACGCCGGCGCTCCAAGGCATCAGCAGACGTGCAGCGCACGGCCGCGAGATAACTCATCGAGCGGGCTTGCTCCAGGTGCACGGTCATGTCCGCCACGCGGTGCTGCAGCGCCTGAAAGCGTCCGATCGGCTGTCCGAATTGTTGCCG
>DASYAC010000292.1:0-5170 GCA_036501585.1 Steroidobacteraceae bacterium | reverse complement strand
GTTTCGATGAAACGGCCTTCGTCCGCCGGATCTTCGAATATGCCCCACTCATAAGCGCCGTCCCTTCGACGTTCACGGGAGTTCTTGCCGAGCGCACGGAGAAACGCGTCGCGATTCTTCGGATCGATCCGATATTCCACGGTGACCAGAACCGGCCCCCGGTCCCCGTCTATCTCGTGAGTCGTCACGGGATCAGGCCATTGCATGGAGGGCGAGAAATCGACATCGGCGCCCGTCTGCAACTTCCACCGCCAGGTCAGAGGAATGACGATGATCGCTCCCAGTGATGAGAATAGCAGCGCAGCCGGCAATCCGGCCATGACGGCAAGTTGACCCCAGATCGCGCTTCCGATGGTGAGCGCACCGAACATGACGGTCACGTACAGGGCAAGTCCCCGGCCGCGGACCCACTCGGGCAGCGCGACCTGCGCCGAGATGTTGAGGCTGGCGACAGCTCCAATCCAGGACGCACCTGCCACGATGCTGCCGGCCACGGCGGTCGCGGGCCCCTGAGCGATGGCAAACAACCCTGTGGCGATGGCGGTGCCGAGAGTTGCCGCCGCAACCAGGTGGTCTGCGTCCCATCGGGCCCTGAACCGTTTCAGCAGGAACGCACCGCCCACGGCCGAGGCTCCGATGATGCCGAGCAACACGCCGTACAGCGCGGGGCCGCCGGTGATCTGGGTGCGCGCCACCAGCGGTAGGAGCGCCCAGTAAGCGCTGCCGAATATGAAGAATGCCATGGTGCGAATCAGGGTCGCTCTGAGATGTGAGTTGTATCGCGCGTATCGAAGCCCGGCGCGTATGGCGCTTCCGAACGGTTCCGGCGGCAGGGGGGAGCCGCTTTTCTTGGGCGCGTGCCACCAGATGAGAGCTGCAATGACGCCGATATTGCTGAAGGCATCGAACCAGAAGGGCGCCGCAATCCCGAGCGCTCCGACGATGGCGCCGCCGATCGCCGGGCCGATCGCGCGGCTCACGTTGATGCCCGCACTGTTGGCGGCAATGGCGGACGGCAAATCGGGCCTTGGCACCAGCTTGGCGACCACCGACTGCCAGGCGGGTGCGGTCATGGCCGAGCCGACGCTCACAACGAAGCTGAACACCAGCAAACTGACCGGGGTGATGAAATGAAGCCATACCAGCGCGGCGAACGCGATCGACACGACCGTGATGGTGGACTCACCGAAGATCAGGAAGCGCCGTGGATTCACGATGTCCGCGAGCGCACCCGCGGGAATTGCAAACAGGAACATCGGCAAGCTGTTGGCAACCTGTACCATCGACACGATGAGTGCGTTCGGGTCGAGGCTGGTCATCAGCCAACCTGAAGCGACGTTGTACATCCAGCCGCCGATGTTCGAGACCACCGTCGCGATCCAAATGACGGTGAACACCTTATGACGAAACGGGCTGCCTGCCGGAGCGGGTGCCTGCGTTGGCGAGAGGGTCCCAGTATCCTTCATGACAGCGTGATCCTACCCGATGCCTGGGCGGATGGGCTCCCGCGGCAGGATGGGCTCCCCGCGGCGGGATCAGCGCCGTCCTGCCGTGCTCATCCTGATCATCTTGGGGCCGTTGCCGCCACCGGGGCCGTCGAGACGAACGCCTTGGCGTGGGCAATCTCGGGCCGGGTGGACCTTGCGCCGTTGTCGGTCGACTCGAGAAGCGCCGCGTAATAGCGGCCGGCCTCCGCTCGATTGCCTGCGGCCTCGGCAGCCTGACCGGCGTCGTAGAGACCGTTGAAGCGCTTCGGGCTCAGCTTCAACGCTTGGGCGTACTCCGCGAGCGCCTCTTGCGGCCGCTTCGCCTCGAGCAGCATGTCGGCCAGCATCTCGCGCGCCGGGATGTCGACCTCGCCCTGACCCACCTTGTCCTGAAGGTCCGCGCTCTCGCGCATGGCCTCGAGCGCGTCCTCGGTGTTGCCGCCCGCGAAGGAGGACCAGGCCACGATCTCGCCCCGCCGGATCTTCGTCCCGTTGCCTTCGGCATAGTAGGCGTGCGGGCCTTTGCGCAGCTCCTCGATCAACGCGTCGTACGCAGCCAGAGCCCCGCGCGCCTCGGCTGCGCGATGCAGGTGTCCGGCGGCAATCGCGCGCGCCCAGTACACCTGAGTTTGCGTCTCCGGCGGCGCACCCTTGACCGGCTCGAGCTCGAGGGTCTTCGCCCAATCCCTGGTCTCGAGATCGACGAAGATCGGCAGCTTCGCCCGGTAATAGGGGAACATTCCCACCATGTAGTGATCCGGTGCCATGTCGGGCATGGCTTGATAGTGTGCAATCGCTGCATTCGCGTCATCGACGACCGCCCGCGCCTTGGCTTCCTGTCCGCTTTGAAGATAGGCGTATACGAGGAAATCGTCCGAATGAAACTGGTCCATCCAGCCGCTCTCATGGTGCGCCTCGGCTGCCCGCGACGCCTCGACCGAGGCCGTATTCGCGGCGATATCCTCGTCCCAGAGACCGAGCCTCGCGAAGATGTGCCCCGGCATGTGCACGGCGTGGGGTCCGGACGGAGCGACCTTGCCGTACGCCCTGGCCGCCGCGAGCCCCTCGGGCGCGAGCGGCGGATTGTCGCAGGCGTGGATGATGTAGTGCACGAGGCCCGGGTGATCGGGATGCTTTGCCCAGAGCGGCGTGAGCACCGCCATGGCCTTGCGTTCCTGCTGGAGGCTGGTATCGGTGGGCGACTCCGCCGCGAGCAGCGAGAGCGCGTAGAGGGCCCCCGCATCCACATCGTCAGGATGAGCGGCGTAGAGCCTTCCCATCGCCGCCGAGTACGCATCGATGCGCGCCTGATAGTCCTTCGCCCCGGGGCGGTAGAAGCCGGCGAGCGCGGCGATGTATTCGCGCTCTCGCGCCGTCTTGGGGGGATGCGCCTCGGCGGCCTCGAGCTCGCGCCAGCCGAGCGCCTTCGCGGCTTCGTCCGGCCGGTCCCAGATCTGATGGAACACGCTCATCGCGACTCCCCAGTGCGCCATCGAGCATCCCGGATCGGTCTTCAGGACTCTTTCGAACTGGGGCCTTGCCTCCTCGTACCAAAAATCGTGCAGCAGCGCGACGCCGCGATTGAAACCGGCCTGCGCCGACGCCGAGCAGGAAACGGCAAACGATACCGTACCCAGGCGATCCTGCGCGAAGGCCGCCGGGAGGTCGGCACCCGAGGCGGGCGACATCCAGAGGAGTGGGGCAAGACAGGCCGCAGCCAGAGTTCCGAGCAATGCGTTTGTTCGCATGGTTTTCTCCATCGCTCTTTGGAAGATACGGGGAAAAATAGCACGTCGGGGATTCAATACCAAAAAGTCATCCGCTGACCTTCTGGATCGGAATCGACTCGGATTTGCGATGGACGACGCCCGCCGTCGCGCGCGATCAGGCGCAATTCGCCAGGTCTTGGTCGTCCTCGTCCGCGGCTTCGGAGGCGAACAGATCGTTGTCGGATGCGATCTGGCGCCCCATCCAGATGATTTTGTCCCACTCCTCACCCCAGGCTTTCTCGCGCTCGCCGGCGAGTTTGCGGACGAGCTCGAGAAATCCTTGGCGATTCGTCGCCGCAGCAGCGTAATACGTTTCGAGCAGCTTCATCCGCAAGTCTCGCCGATTCGGCTCTCGCTCGATCGCGATCTTGAGCGCGTCCACGAGGCTGGTGCGCCGCTCCTTGAAGCCGACGTTTTCGTGCAGCTGGCTCGGCATCTGCACGTGATGTGCCGTCGCGTCGAGATCGAGCAGGTTGTAATCGAGCTTCGTGGTCTCGGCGGTGGCCGCTTCCATGGCGATCGTACGATCCAGGTCGGCAGCCCTCGAAGGCGCGGGCTCCGAATCAGCCGCGATGCGCATCGTTTCGACCGGCATCGTTTCGGCGTTCGGGTCATCGGCGCAAATCCCGGCGGCGGCGGAGGCCAGCGTGGCGGTTTCCGAGTCATCGCCGCTGTGACGGCCGTCGTCGAGTCCGCCGCCGCTGGATTCCAAAAGATACGACGCCTCCAGCGACTCGATGTCGACGCCCTCGAGGATTTGGGCGGCGAGCGCGGCCGCGTTTGCCTCGGCCCGGATGTCGCGGCGCGGCTCTTCCGGCGCCGCGAGAACGGTCGGGGCGGCGAGAGCAGTCGGCGCTCCGAGAGCAGTCGGCACCGCGACAACAGTGGGCACCACGAGAACGGGTTTCACCTCATGGCGTTCGGCGGAGGATGCAACGGCTCCAGGCGGGTCGGATTCAAAAGTCTCGGAGCTCGCGCGCGCGTTTATGTGGGCGGACGGGATCGCCGGCCTGGGGGCCGGGCGCCGGCGCCAAGCCCGGAGTACACCGAAGATACTGACCAGGAGTGCCAGTGCCGCCGCGACCGGCCAGCCAAAGGCTTGCCAGGTAGCGGTCTTCGGAGCGATGTCAGTCGCCGAGGCCGCCTTCTCCTCATGGAGCACGGTCGCCTGTACGCGCACCAGTTGATCGCGCTCTCGGTCGAGCAGATCCTGCAGTGCACTCAGTCCTTTTTCCAGAGTCTGAACTCTCTGACGGAGTGCCGCCTCGGTATCCAGGGAGGGCTTGGCGGCCGCGCGTTCGGCTGGAACGGTACCCTCACCGGATTCCGGAACCGGTGTCACGACCGCCGGCGTTGCGACCGCCGGCGTCACGGGCTTAGCCCGGCCTGCAACTCTGGCCGTTCCGCGCCACGCCTCCATTTGAGCCCGAAAGTCGCGATGGACCTCCGGCTGAAGCCCCAGGGGCTGAAGCGCCAGGGGCTGGGCCCTCGGCGGCCTGGGTGCCTGCGGTTGGGGGTACTTCAGCGACATGAGCAGCCGCGAATCCCGGCGGGTCGAGCAGAAGAGTGTATTGGCGGATCATCTCGCCGCCGTGCCAGCGCAGATCGACCAACATGCCGACCAAAGGCTCGCCAAGACTTCGACGCAGTTCACGCAATGTTTTGGCTACGGAGGGGCTCCGATCGAAATTCCATTTAAATTCCATGAGCACTAAACGCGTCTCAAAACCGGCGGCTGGGCCGCAATCCGGATTCCGATCCGTCTAAAGTAAGGTCACTAAAAGTCCAGGGGTTTGCCATGGAAGATCTCATCCACGTTCTATACGCAGGCGCCGCGTCGTCCGATCTCTCCGAGCACGACACGGTCAAATTTCTCAATGAGGTGCGCAAAGCGAACCGGAGGAATGACATCTC